>CAZEJJ010000006.1:63928-85488 GCA_964512185.1 uncultured Enterobacterales bacterium
CCCGCATCCGGGGCGCCGTGGCCACCCTCCCCTCGGCGCCGTGGGGTGTGCGGGGGCCGCCCGGCCGCCGGTTCATGTCGGAGCGAGACCGACGAGGTGCGAGTGGTCGGGGCTTGTGTAGAGCCCCAGGTCCCGCTTCACCTTGGTGAACAGCGAGCTGGGGCGTGCAGAGTGGGCTCCGTGGTGCGAGCTGCCCTGCCGCCTGGGCACCGTGCCCTGGCGCGCGCTCGGCGCTACACTCCGGGCATGGCCCGGTCCCTCGTCCTGCTGCTCCTGCTGGCCGCCTGCAGCCCCTGCGCGCTGGAGAGCGGCGTCGCGGGCTTCGTTCCCCAGTGCGACCAGGCGGTGCTGCGCGAGTACGAGGACGAGATCCGGCTGGCGATCCCCGGCACCCGCGCCACCCTGGTGGCCTACCTGCCCGCCCGCCTCGAGGTGGGCGCCCGCTACGGCGGCACCTCCGGCAACTACCTCACCGTCGTGCTGGACGAGCAGCTGGCCGTTTCTCCCGGCAGCAGCCTGGACCTGTGGAGCTTCGACCCCCCGAAGGCCACCGGAGCGCTGCACGCGGTGTTCAGCGCGGGGACCGTCGACGGAGACTGGATCGCGAGCATCGAGCAAGGACAGTAGCGGCTCAGCGGGGTTAGACAGGCCCGCTCGGAGGAGTCGCCATGTCGCAGTACGATCCCAACGCCATCGAGCCCAAGTGGCAGCAGATCTGGGAACAGACCCAGGCCTTCAAGGCCGTCGAAGACCCCCACAAGCCCAAGTACTACACGCTGGGCATGTTCCCCTACCCCTCGGGATCAGGCCTGCATGTCGGCCACCCGCTGTCCTACACCGCGCTGGACATCGTGGCCCGCTACAAGCGCGCCTGCGGCTTCTCCGTGCTCAACCCCATGGGCTTCGACAGCTTCGGCCTGCCGGCGGAGCGCGCCGCGGTGCGCGAGGGGCGCCATCCCTCCGACATCACCCGCGACAACATCGCCTTCTTCACCAAGCAGCTCAAGCGGCTGGGTTTCTCCTACGACTGGGACCGCCAGGTGGTCACCAGCGACCCCGACTACTACCGCTGGACCCAGTGGATGTTCCTCAGGATGATGGAGATGGACCTGGCCTACATGGCGGAGGTGCCGGTGTACTTCTGCCCCGCCCAGGGCACCGTGCTGGCCAACGAAGAGGTGGCCGACGGCAAGTACATCGAGACCGGCGATCCCGTGGAGCGCCGGCTGATGCGCCAGTGGATGCTGCGCATCACCGCCTACGCCCAGCGCCTCCTTGACGACCTGGACGACATCGACTGGCCCGAGTCCACCAAGGAGATGCAGCGCAACTGGATCGGCCGCTCCGAGGGCGCCATGGTCACCTTCGCGGTGGCCGACCACCAGGCTCTGGACTTCGAGGTGTTCACCACCCGCCCCGACACCCTGTTCGGCGCCACCTGGTGTGTGCTGTCACCCGAGCACCCCCTGGTGGAGCGGGTCACCTCCGCCGCCCAGGCGGAGCGGGTGCGCGCCTATGTGCGCCAGGCCAGCCAGCGCTCCGACCTGGAGCGGCAGGTGGCGGCCGAGAAGGAGAAGACCGGGGTCTTCTCCGGTGCCTACGCCATCAACCCGGTCAACAACGAGCGCATCCCCATCTGGATCGCCGACTATGTGCTCATCTCCTACGGCACCGGCGCCATCATGGCGGTGCCCGCCCACGACGAGCGCGACCACGCCTTCGCCAAGAAGTTCGACCTGCCCATCGTCGAGGTGATCTCCGGCGGCGAGGACGTGCAGCGGCAGGCCTACACCGGCGACGGCCTGGCGGTGAACTCCCCCATCTTCGACGGCCAGCCCGTGGGCGAGGCCAAGCGAACCATCACCGCGTGGCTGGAAGAACGCGGCCTGGGCACCGCCAGGATCCAGTACAAGCTGCGCGACTGGCTGTTCTCGCGCCAGCGCTACTGGGGCGAGCCCTTCCCGGTGGTGCACGGCTCCGAGGGCCAGGTGCTGCCCGTGCCCGCCGACAGCCTGCCCCTCACCCTGCCCCAGGTGGACGACTACCGGCCCACCGACGACGGCCGGCCGCCCCTGGCCCGCGCCACCGACTGGGTGCAGGTGCAGATCGACGGCCAGGATGCTGAGCGCGAGACCAACTCCATGCCCCAGTGGGCGGGCTCCTGCTGGTACTGGCTGCGCTACATGGACCCCCACAACAGCGAATTGCCCGTGGGCCCCGAGGCGGAGCGCTACTGGGGGCCGGTGGATCTCTACATCGGCGGCAAGGAGCACGCGGTCACCCATCTGCTCTACTCCCGCTTCTGGCACAAGGTGCTCTACGACCTTGGCCTGGTGCACACCAAGGAGCCCTTCCAGCGCCTGTTCCACCAGGGCATGATCCTGGCCTACAACTTCCGCGACAGCGGGGGCAGATACTACGAGCCCGAGGCCTGCCAGCGCCGCCTGGGCCAAGACGTCACCATCAAGTCGCCCTGGAACAACCAGCCGACCCAGACCGACTGGTACGCCGGGGAGATCGCCGTGGAGCGCAAGCTGGGCAAGATGGGCAAGTCGCGCCTGAACAGCGTGGATCCGCTGGAGATCATCGCCACGCACGGCGCCGACGCCCTGCGTGTCTACGAGATGTTCATGGGGCCGCTGGAGCAGCTCAAGGACTGGCAGACCAGCGGGGTCAAGGGCAGCTCCACCTTCCTGCAGCGCAGCTGGCGCCTGGTGGTGGACCAGCACAGCGGCGAGCTGTCCGCCATGGTCACCGATCAGCCCATGGACCGCGAGCTGAAGAAGGCCCTGCACCAGGCCATCAAGGAGTGCACCGAGGGCATCGAGTCGCTGCACTTCAACACCCCGGTCTCACGCATGATGGAGCTGGTCAACCTGGCCACCCAGAAGCGCACCGCCCCGCGGGAGATGCTCCAGCCCTTCCTGCAGATCCTGCAGCCCTACGCCCCCCACCTGGCCTGCGAGCTCTGGGAGCGCCTGGGCCTGCCAGGGGACTGCAGCCTGGCGCCCTGGCCCCGGTGGGATCCACAGGCATTGGTGGAGGACACCGTGCAGCTCGGGGTGCAGATCAGCGGCAAGGTGCGCGGGCAGATCGAGATGCCCGCAGGCGCGCCGGACGACGACAAGGTCGCCGCGGCCCTGCAGGTGCCCAACGTGCAGCGGCACCTGGAAGGCATGCAGCTCATCAAGTCCATGGTGCGCGGCCGACTGGTGATCCTGGTGGTGCGGCCGGAGAGATCGACGCCGTGAGCCGCTCCAGTGCCTGGATCCGGCGCCTGCGCCAGGAGGAGGCGTCGCCGGCTCTGGAGCGCGCCGTTCAAGGGCAGATGGCTCTCGGTCCCTGGCCGTAGCGCGAGCACCCTGACCTGCAAGAGCTGGCGCCCCCCAGGCTGCCCGAGCGGTCGCAACCCCGGGGGGTGGGCGCCAGGGTCGGCAGTTACGACCAGGCAGAGGCTCGATCGCGGTCGTAACCTAGGGGGGTGTGGCGTCAGGGGTGCTGGTTACGACCGGATCGGAGCTTCGAGCCGGTCGTGACTCTGGGGGGTGAGCGTCAGGGGTGCTGGTTACGACCGGACGGGGGAGTCGGGGGGACTGGAAGCGTCGAGCTGCGTTCTGCGGCGGTGGAGCTTCTCACGACGCGCCGAGGGCGAGGGGGGAGGCTGTCGGGATCTGAGTGGTGGGCGCTTGTCACGTCAATAGTATTTGCGTGATAATACTTTAGACATGCTGCGCCGCCCCTTCCAGGGGCGCGATCCCCCTCGCCTCCGGGTTCGCCATGACCACAGCCATCGATCCCTTCCATCCCCTGCTGCGCCTCATGGATCGTTACCGGCAGGATGTGCACCACCTGCGCCCCTCCGCCGGAGGAGCCAGCATCCACGAAGCCGCGGAGCACCTGGGGCAGCCGCTGCCCCCCAGCATGGCCACCTTCCTGGAGCGGTGGAATGGCGCCGTGCTCTTCCGCGGCGTGCTGCGGCTGCGCAGCGCCGCGGAGCTGGCCCCGGCCCACGAGCGCTACCCCCAGGTGGTCCTGTTCGCAGACGGGCCCCGCAAGGGCGATCTCTGGGCCTACGTGCCCACCGACGTGGGCCACGTGTTCGGCCGCTGGCAGCGAGACGAGGCGGGCGATCCCTCGCTCAAGCCCATGTACCTCACCTACCACCGCTGGCTCATGGGCATCCTGCAGGTGCTCGAGGTCGCCCCCAAGACCGAGGAACACCGCCAGCAGCTGCGCCTGGCCTGCGATCCCAAGAATCCCTTCCTCTTGCTGCGGCGGGCCGAGCAGATCATCGCCGCGGGCGACCCCGAGAAGGCCGCGGCCTGCCTGCGCCAGGCCACCGTGGCAGACCCCGCCCTGCTGCCGGCCTGGCAGCGGCTGGGCGATGTGCTGGTGTCCCGCGATCCGGGGGAGGCGCGCTTCGCCTACCTCAAGGCCCTGCGCGCTATCCGTCTGCCCCTGCCCTACCCCGGCGCGCGCACCGCGGACCCGGACCTGATCTCGTCGCTGCAGGCGCTGTTCGACCCCCAGGACGCCGCCTGGGAGCGGGAGCTGCGCGACCTGCTCGGTGAGCGCATCAAGGACGCTGGCACCGCAGACGAGTGCGCCCTCGTGGAAGCCGCGGGGCTGGCCTACGCGCGCCTGTTCCTGGCCCGCGGCGAGCGCGAAGAGGCTCGCCGAGAGCTGTCCGAGCTGCTCAAGCGCTGCGAGGGCTTCGCCTTCCCCGGCCTGCACGCCGAGCTGCGCCTGCTGCTGGCGCGCCTGGAGACCGAGCTGGGTCACCACAACGAAGCCGAGAAGCGCCTGCGTCCGCTGGAACACAGCGGCGACGCGGCAGAGCGCGCGCGCGCCCGTCTGGCGCTGGGACGCATCGTGGTGGCGCGGCAGGAGCCCTGGGCCGAGGAGATCCTCGAGGAAGCGCTGCAGGACCTGGCGGATCCCCACGAGCAGGCACAGGCCTGGCTGCTGCTGGCGGAGCGACACCTGCTGCTGGACAGGCCAGACAGCGCCGCGAGCTGCTTGCGCGAGGCCAAGAGGCTGGTGGGCACCACCGGCCACCAGGGCCTGCGCGCCTGGCTGACCATGCTGGCGGGCGATCAGCTGCGCAGGACAGGCCGGGCCGAAGACGCCGCCGCCATGTACGGCGAGGCGGAGGCCTGCGCCCGCGCCAACCACGAGCCGGAGCTTCGCCTGCGCCTGGCGCTGCGGGCCGGCGACCTGCGCCGGGAGGCGGGCGATCTGGACAGCGCGCGCCAGGCCTGGGCCGCCGCGGCCCAGGGCTTCGAGCGCATGAACCTGCCCCTGCGGCGCGCCTGGGCGCTGCTGCGCCTGGGGCGCGCTGGCGATCGCGAGCTCGCACGCCAGGCCGGCCGCCTGTTCAGCACCGCGGACCTGGCCGCCGGCGTGGCCGCGGTGGACGCCGCCAGCGGGCAGCCCGCCGCCAGCCTGGGCTGGCACATCGAGCGGGCCACCGAGCACGCCCGGCTGCGCGCCGAGGCCCAGCGCTCCAAGCCTCCCCTGGAGCGCGCCGACGCCGACCGCCCCGAGCGCCGCCTGGGCGCCCACGAGGTGGCGGTGGCCGCCTGCGATGTGGACGTGGTGGACGCCCTCGGGACCGAGATCACCGCCGCCGCCCGCGGGCTGGAGACCGCCACCCTGCGCGCGGGCGATCCGCGCCTGGCGCGCTACGTGGCGGCGGTGGACCTGCTGGCCCACCATCGCAGCTACGAGGCCGCCAGGGTGCTGCTGGAGCACCTGGCCGAGGCTTTCATCCCGGGCCTGCCCGGCCGCGCCCTCAAGAGCGCCCTGTCCCGCTCCCCCAACGCCGCCCTGGTGGACGGCCTGATGGAGAGCCTGGAGCAGGGTGACGATCCCGTGGCCCGGGCCCGAGCGGTGGAGATCCTGGGCTGGCGGCGCGAGCAGGCGGCCATCCCCAGCCTGCGCAAGCTGGCCAACGACGAGAGCGCGCGGGTGGTCCAGCGCGCCGCCATCATGGCCCTGGGTCGCATCGGCTGCCGCGAGGCCATCGGGGAGATCGCGCCCTCGCTGGATGTGCCCGAGCTGGGTGAGCCCGCCTCCATCGCCCTGCTGTTGCTGGGGGATCGGCAGGGGGTCGACTACCAGGCCCAGCTGCTGGGCCGAGGCGACACCACCCGCGGGGCCTCGCCCGGCGAGATCGTCGGTCGCTACGGGGATCCCTCCTTCCTGCTCCTGCTCCGAGGCTCGGTGGCCAGGGATCAAGAGGTGGCCCGCGGGGCGCTCCAGGGCCTGGGTTACCTGGGAGATCCCCGCGGCGTGCCCCAGCTCATCGACTCCACGGCCCGCCCGGAGGCCCGCGTGGCCGCCGTGGCCTCCAGCGCCCTCGAGATCCTCACCGGCCACCACGAACCCTCTGAAGCTCCGGATCTGCGCCTGCGCTGGAAGCGCTTCTGGGAGCAGCAGGAGAAGGCCTTCCTGCCCGGCGTGCGCTACCGCTACGGCAGGCGCCTCGATCCCGGGGTGCTCATCGAGCGGCTGGGTGCCGACGATCTGCTGGCCCGCCGTTCCTCCTACGACGAGCTGGTCATCGCCACGGGCGCGCACCTGCCCTTCGACGCCGACGGCGCCTGGCGCCTGCAGGTGCACCACCGCATCGCGTGGGAGCGCTGGTGGCAGGACAACCGCGAGCGCTTCCCCGCCGGCGCCTGGACCTTCCACGGCGAGATCATCACCTGATCCCGCGGAGACTCAGCCCTCCGGCAGCTCCCGGGAGAATTCCTCGGGGTCGTCCACCGGCTCGTCGGTGAGGGACTCGAAGGCCCCCGGCGGCAGATCGCGCTGGAGCAGGCCGGCCACCGCGATGCCGGCCCCCTCGATGCCCTCCCGCTGGAGCAGGCGCACCTGGCGCTGCATCACCTGGATCAGGCGCCGCGCCTGCTTGAGCTCCGCGCGCAGCACCTCGTTGTGTTGGGCCAGCGACAGCACGCTCTCCCCGGGCTCGTGGGGACCGGGAGACAGCAGGGTCTTGAACTCGATGACCTTGCGCCGGAAGTAGTCACGCTCGCTGGTGACCGAGCGGAAGCGTGCCCGCAGCTCGTACTCACTGGAGTCCATCAGCATGGCCTCCAGCTCCTGCACGCGAGCCTGCAGCTGCTGCTCGCCCTTGCGCGCCTGGTTGACCAGGTGGAGGTTCACCACGAGGCGCTTGTGCACGCGCTGCACCTCGATGGTGCGCTCGTGCAGCTCGTGGTCCAGCGCAGACACGGTCTCGCGGGCCAGCTCGGGGCGGCGGCCCACGGGCAGGTGCCGGCCCGCCATGGCCAGCAGGGTGCGCTCCATCTTCTCGTAGTCCTCGAGGTGACCAGCGGCGGTGCGCAGCTGGGCGGCCAGGGCGCGGAGCGCCCGTCGCTGCCGCAGCAGCAGGACCCACCACAGGCAGCTGACCAGGACCATGCCTGCCAGGCCGGCGGCCACGAATTCGAGAACCCTCGCCAAAGAAGCCTCGCTGGGCGGGCGGGAAGCGCCGGAGGGGCCGATACCTTCGACGGATCAGCTATACCACGTGGGCCCATGCAGGCTGCAGGTGATCAGACGATGCGCAGCTTGTAGGGGTTCTTCTCTTTGCTCTCGTCCTCTTCTTCCTGAGCGGCGAGGGCCTTGTCGAGCCATTCCTTGAACACCGCGTTGTCGGGCTCGAACTGGATGGCGAAGCGGATCTGCAGCACGCAGCCCTTGGGGTCTCCGTCGCGCCAGCACTTGAGCGCCATCTTCCAGTATTTTTCGCCAGCCTGGGTCTTGGCGGCGGCTTCGGGGTTGGCCTGGGCAGCGGCATCGCGGGCCGCGTCGGAGCGCCCGTCGGCGGACATGCGCAGGGCGCCCTTGGCCCGCTCGAGGTCGTAGCCGCCCCGCTGGTCGGGATCCTTCAGGCAGCGGTAGGCTTCGTTGGCCAGGCGGTAGATGTCGTTGGCCTTGGCCTTCAGTGCCGCGTCGTCCAGGCGGGCGAGGCGGTCGGGGTGCATCTTGCGCGAGACCTCGCGGAACGCCGGATCCACATCGGACTGGGGAGACTCCGGCTTGAGCAGCAGGATGGCGTAGTAGTCCAGCTCGTCGAGCAGCTCGTGCAGGGTCTCGATCTCGACCCGTGTCTTGAGGAAGGGATCCATGGGCTGCCTCCGGGGGACCAGTGGGCTAACGTCGGTCGAGATCGATGCGCAGGTCGCGCTTGTTCCCGCTCTCCGGGTCGACGGCGATGACATGGACGATGCCGTCGGCGTCGATCTCGAAGGTGACCTCCACCCGCACCTCTCCGCGCTGCGCGGAGCGTAGACCTTCGAGCACGAAGTCGCCCAGGGCTTCGTTCTGGTCGACCTTGCGGGACTCGCCCTGGTAGACGGCGATGCGCACCTCGGTCTGGTAGCTGCTGGCGGGGACGAAGGCCTTGGTGGCCTCGGTGGGGATGGAGGTGTTGCGCGGGATCAGCGTCTCCACGTAGCCACCGAGGGTGGCCACACCGAGGGAGCGCGGGGTGACGTCGAGCAGCAACGGACCGGCTCCGCCGGCGCCCACTCCGGCCTCGCCGCCCAGGTTGTTGGCTTGCAGCGCGGCGCCGAGCGCCACCACCTCGTTGGGGTTGTGCTCGAGACTGACGGGCCGCTGGAAGTAGTGCTCCACGGCTTCTTGCACCAGGAACAGGCGCGACATGCCGCCCACCAGGAGCACGTTGTCGATCTGCGCGGTGGAGACGCCGGCGAGCTTGAGGGACTCGTCGCAGACCTGGAAGGTGCGCTGCACCAGCGGCATGACCACCTGGGCGTAGGTGAGCCGGTCGATGCGCGCCGTGAGCACCACGTCTTTTCCTTCGATTGAGCGCGCCACCCCGGGCACGTTGACCTCGACCTCGTTCAGATCCCCCAGGGCGATCTTGGCCTGCTCTGCGGCCTCGAGGAGCCGCAGCCAGGTGACGCGGTTGTCGCGCACGTTGATCTTGGAGCGGCGCTGGAAGCCCTTCAAGAAGTGGCGGGCCACGGCCGCGTCGAAGTCGTCGCCGCCGAGGAAGGTGTCGCCGGCGGTTCCGATGACCTCGTACACGTCTCCGTCGAGGCGCAGCACCGAGATGTCGAAGGTGCCACCGCCGAGATCGTAGATGGCCAGGTTCTGCTTGAGCCCCTGGCCGATGCCGTAGGCCAGGGCCGCGGCGGTGGGCTCGTTGATGATGCGCAGACACTCCAGCCCGGCCAGGCGCGCGGCCTCGCGGGTGGCCTGTCGCTGGTGGTCGTTGAAGTAGGCGGGCACGGTGACCACGGCCTGGGCGACCTTCTGGCCCAGGGCGCGCTCGGCGATCTCGCGCATGTGTTCGAGGATGAAGCCGCTGACCTCGGGCACCGTGTACTCCTTGGTGCGCACGCGGATCAGGACCTCGCCCGAGGCGGACTCGGACAGCTCGTAGCCCACGTTCAGCGAGAGGCGCTTGACCTCGGCGGAGCGGAAGCGGCGTCCCATGAGGCGCTTGGGGGAGTTGACCGTGCTCTCGGGGGCGTACATGAGCTGCCGCTGGGCACGCCAGCCCACCACCGGCTTGCCGTCGTAGCCGAAGGCCGCCACAGAGGGCTGCACCCGCCGGCCCTCCTCGTCGGCCAGAACCTGGGGCTCGCCATCGACCACCGCCGCCACGCAGGAATACGAGGTGCCGAGATCGATGCCGACCGGAATGCCCATGCTGTTCTCCAAGGCTCCCGGAATCCTAACCTAGCACCGGCCTGCTGCGAACTGCTCTTGGAGCACGGCGAGCATGGAGGCGTGGATCTGGCCGTTGCTCGCCAGCAGTCGACCACCCTCCAGAGACAGCGGAGTACCGTCCATGTTGGTCACCCTGCCGCCGGCCTCTTGCACCAGGAGCATTCCCGCCGCCACATCCCAGGCCTTGAGGCCCAGCTCCCAGAAGCCATCGGCGCGTCCGCTGGCCAGCCAGGCCAGATCCAGCGCGGCAGCGCCAGCGCGGCGCACCCCCTGGGCGCGCACCAGGAAGGCCTCGAAGAAGGAGAGGTACCACGCAGCCCTCTCGCGGCGGTCGTAGCCGAAGCCCGTCAGCAGCAGGGCGCGGTCCAGGCGGTCGACCCCGGACACCCGCATGGGCTCGCCGTCGCAGCTGGCCCCGGCGCCGCGCTGGGCGGAGAAGAGCTGCCCGCGCACCGCGTCGAGCACGCAGCCCACCTGCACCTGCCCCGCCTGCTGCAGCGCGATGCTCACGCCATAGGCGGGGTAGCCGTGCACGAAATTGGTGGTGCCGTCCAGGGGATCCACGATCCAGCAGCTGTCGGGCAGGGAGCTGCCGGATCCCGCGGCTTCTTCGCCCACCACGGGCACCCCGGGGCAGCCCCGGACGAGGAGCTCGGCGATGGTCTGCTCGCAGGCGAGATCCACCTCGGTGACCAGGTCCACCGCACCCTTGTGCACCACCCGCGTGGCGCGAGCGCCCTGGATGATGGCGCCCGCGGCCCGCGCGGCCTGCTCGGCCAGGGCCCTCACGGGCTGTCCAGCAGCAGGGTGACGGGGCCGGAGTTCACCAGCTCCACCTGCATGAGGGCTCCGAACACACCGCGCTCCACCGCGGGGCCGTGGGCCGCCAGCAGCTCGCAGAAGCGCAGGTAGAGTGGTTCGGCCAGCTCGGGCGGTGCGGAGCGCACGAAGCTGGGACGGTTGCCCTTGCGACAGTCGCCGTAGAGCGTGAACTGGGAGACGACCAGAGCGCCGCCGCCCACCTGGATCAGGGAGCGGTTCATGCGCCCCTGATCATCGGCGAACACGCGCAGCATGGCCACCTTGCGCGCCAACCAGGCCGCCTGCGCTTCTCCATCGCCGGGTGCCACGGCCAGCAGCACCAGCAGGCCAGGCCCCACCGAGCCGGTGACCTCGCCTTCGACGCTGACGCTGGCGCGGCTGACCCGCTGGACCAGGGCGCGCATGCGTCAGTTGGCTCCGCAGGACACCTTGCCGCCATCGGGGGTGCAGGTGATGGTCTTGGCCTCGCGCAGCTGGGCTACGCCCTTGGCGTCGCCGATCTGCACCATGCAGGTGACCACCCCGGTGAAGCTGGCACGGGTGGAGCTGACGAACTCGATCTTCTGTCCGTCGCCACAGGTGAGCTGGCCTTCGTGACCCTGGGCCACGAAGCGCACCGTGTAGGAGCCGCCGGTGGCCTCTTCGTCCGGGTTGGGCTCTGTGGGCGCGGCGGGAGCGGCCGGGGCGGAGGAGCGAGAGGTGCCGGAGCTGGACCCGCTGCCGTGGCTGCTCGATCCGCTGCTGCGGCTGCCCGAGCTGGAGGAGCCGCTGCTGCGGGTGCCGGATGTGGGAGCGGCCTGGGCGGGCTCCTCGGGCTGCTCTTCGCCGGTGTCTCCCCTGGCGGCGGGCTCGGTGGGCTGCTCGACGGGCTGCTCCACCTGGCCAGCGGGATCGGAGGAGGCGTCGCCGTCGCCGTTCAGCACGAGCAGGAAGACGGCCGCACCCACGACGCCGATGGCGCCCAGGGCCAGGATGAACACGATGGCGATGAGCACCAGCTTCTTGCCACCGCCACCGCTCTTGGCCGGAGCCGGAGCTGGAGCTGTAGCGCCGGCGGTGGGACCCGAGGCGATGGGGCCCTGGATGGGCGGGGCCGCCTGGGGTTGGGGCTTGGGCGCGGCGGGCTGAGGGCGAGGGGCCGCGGGCTGGGGGGCGGCGCGCTGCGGCGCGGCCGGCTGCGGCGCGGGAGCCGCGGGCTGGGGGGCGGCCCGCTGCACGGGGCGGGCGGGAGCAAGGGCGGCGGGAGCGGGGCGGGCGGCCGGCTCGGGTGGGGGTGCGGCGGGGGCGCGACCCACGGGTTCGGCATCGGCCTCGGCGTCTTCTTCGGCCAGCATGGCCTCGATCTTGGCGCGGGTGAAGAAGCTGGTGGCTTCGCCCTTGGCGGCGGGAGCGGTGCGCGTCTGGGGCCGGAACATGCCCGTCTGCAAGGGACCGCGGGTGGTGGTGGGGCCGTCGAGATCTTCTTCGGCGGCGGGCTCGGGCACCGCCCGAGCTGGAGCGGCGTCGCCGGAGATCTGGGGCACCAGCCGCGCGGCCCAGCGCTGCATGTCGGGCTCGGGGCAGCGCTCGCAGAGGTGGGCCAGCACGTTGGCCACGTCCAGGGCCTCGGGCCGCTCGGAGGGCTCGTAGGCCAGGCAGAGGGCTACGAACTGGCGCACGTCCTGGACCCAGCGCTTGGAGCTGAGCTCGCCGAAGTCCATGGCCAGGATCTTGTCGACCACGAGATCGTCGTGCTCATCGGGATCGCGAGGCAGGGCACCCATGGGATCGTCCGCCATGATGGCGTGCAGCACGATGCCCAGCGCGTAGACATCGGTCTCGGGGCCGATGGGGCGCGACTCGGGAGCGCGGCACTTCTGGCGGGTGGGACCCCAGCCTTCGATGGACACCGAGCCGGTGACGTCCACCTTGATGTTGCCGGGCTTGACATCGCCGTGCACGATCTCGTCCTGGACGGCGATGGAGAGGATGTCGGCCACCGCCGCACCCAGCTCGAGCGCCGCGCGCAGCGGGGGCCTGCCCTTGCCGAGCAGGGTGGCCAGGTCGACTCCGACGGCGTCGGTCTCTCCGGTGAGGATACAGCCTTCAGAACCATGTTCTCGCGTGTAGTGGAACAGCAATTTTCACTCCGGGACAGGGCATGGGAGTATCACGTCCCCGGCCATGAGGGGGGCCGTCGGGATCTCAAGATCTCAGGTGGGGGAGCAGCTCCGCAGGGGGCAGCCGCAGCTGCTGGCGATCTGCCATGCGCTTGGCGGTGACCACGCCGGCCTGGGCTTCGTCGGGGCCCACGAGCACCGCCCAGGCAGCGCCACAGCGGTTCGCGTGCCGCATGGCCTTCTTGAAGCGGACGGGATCCGGGGCCACCTGGGTGGACAGGCCGCCGGCGCGGAACACCGCCGCCGCGGCCAGCGCGGTGGGGAGCTGCTCTTCGCCCAGGGCGTAGATGGCCACCACGGGGCCGCCGCCCAGCTCAGGGAACATGCCCAGCTCCTCCATGACCACCAGGATGCGCTCGATGCCCAGGCTGACCCCCACCGCGGGCAGGGGGCGGCCAGCGAACATGCCCACCAGGCCGTCGTAGCGGCCACCTCCGGAGATGGAGCCGATGTTGGGTTTCTCCACCACCGTCTCGAACACCGCGCCGGTGTAGTAGTCCAGACCGCGGGCCAGGCTGGCGTCGAAGCGCAGCAGCGGGGCGGCGACGCCCACCTGCGGAGCGAGCTCCATGATCCGACGAAGATCGTTGATGGCCTGCTGGCCGCGCCCGGGCAGCGCCTCGGCCAGGGCCTGGAACGATGCCTGCACCTCGCCGTCGGCCGGGGCGAGATCCAGGAGGTGCCAGAGCTTTGCGATGGCAGGAGCGGGCACAGAGCGTCGCGCGAGCTCCTCGGTGACCCCCTCGCGGCCGCGCTTGTCGAGCTTGTCGAGCGCCACCAGCACCTGGGGTTCCAGCTGGGGCACACCCATGTAGTCCACCATGGCGCCCAGCAGCTGCCGGTGGTTCAGGCGGATGGCGAAGCCGTCGAAGCCCAGGGCCACCAGGGAGTGGTGCACCACGGCCAGGCACTCGGCGTCGGCCACCAGCGAGGAGCTGCCCACCGTGTCCACGTCGCACTGCAGGAACTCGCGGTAGCGGCCGCGCTGGGGCCGATCGGCGCGCCACACCGGCTGCAGCTGGTAGCGCCGGAAGGGCACGGGCAGGTCCTGGTTCATGGCCATGACCCGGGCCAGGGGCACCGTGAGGTCGTAGCGCAGCCCCAGATCGCTCTCGCCGCGCCGGCCCGCCTCGCCGCGCTTGAGCACACGGAAGAGCAGGTGATCCGCTTCCGCGCCGGATTTTCCGAGCAGGGTCTCCAGCCGCTCCAGGGCAGGGGTCTCCAGCGGCTCGAAGCCGTGGCGCTCGAAGACGCGGCGCACGCGCTCCACCACCCAGCGCCGACGGCGCATGACCTGGGGCAGGAAGTCGCGCATTCCGCGCGCCAGGTTCGCTCTGGCCACTCGCACACCTCCAGGGCGCGACTCGCGCGCCGCCAGCGGGACTCCCAAGCCTATCCCAGGGTGGAGGCATTTCCAGCGCCACCGCCCCAGGCCCCGAGGGCCCCCCGAAGGGCCTTGTGGGCCCCCCGGGCATTGTGTCAAGATTATGTCAGGCGGCTGCCCGCCAGCAGGAGGTCCCATGTCCGACAAGCCCGGCAACAGCGAGGCAGGCGCGGGCCTGACCTATGCTCCTCCCTACAACAAGTCTTCCGAGTTCGACCCGAACAAGGCCGAGGTGATCAACGCGCCGCCGGAGGCCCTGGGCCGCGAGGACTTCGACTTCTTCAGGCGGCGCATGGAGAAGCAGGCCACCATGGGGCGCATCCTGCTCATCCTGCTCATCCTGGGCGGACTGAGCGCCAACCTGTGGGCCACCCTCACCTCCCAGAACGCCGTGATCGACAACATCGACCAGGCGCGCCACGACCAGGCAGCGCTGGACGAGCACATGGCCAACCAGGTCTCCGTGCTCAGCGACCAGATCGCGGTCCTGCAGCGAGAGCTGGCCGACGTCAACGCCGTGCACAAGGCAGTGGCAGAGAACTAAGGAGCCGGCCACTTCGGATCTCTAGCCCGCGGCCACCTCGGCACCGGCTCCGGAGGCGACCCCGCTCTGTGCCAGGCGCAGGCGCTCCAGGCGCAAACCTACGCGAGCCAGCAGCTCCGCCTGCAGGTAGGGCACCGCGAGATAGTCGTCAGCTCCCGCGTGGAACAGCACGCGGCGGGTCCCCAGGTCCAGGCGCCGGGTGACCATCACGATGGCCACGTCCGCCAGCTCATCGCGGCCGCGGATGGCGCCGCAGATCTCGTAGGGATCGGGATCCACCACCTGGTGGTCCATGAGCAGCACCGCTGGGCAGGCGTCCACCAGCAGCGGCAGCAGGGCCGGGCCGCTGTCGGCCGCCAGCACGCGGCAGCCCAGCAGCTCGAGATCCCGGCGCAGGCGCTCGCGCACCATGTCGTCGGCGCAGACCACCGCCACCGTGCGGGGATCAGGATGGTGCAGGGCCATGCAGCCCACCAGCAGCGGGCTGCTGTCCCAGGGTCCTGGCACGCGCTCGCCTGGCTCGGGGGCCTCAGCGGCGGCCAGGCAGGCGAGGCGATCAGGATCGGGCGGGGGCGGTCGTTCCACCTCGGGGGGCGGGGGAAGAGGCTCCTCCACCACCGGGCTCGGCAGGGAGCCGGGCTCGGGCACGGCCGTGTAGTCGGCCTCGTCCAGATCCTCGATGGGATCCACGACCATGGGGGGCTCGGGGGCCAGGAGGCCCTGGTCACGGGAGAAGCGATACCGCGTCATGGGGGCGCCTGCGGCTACGGGTCCACAGGACCTATCGGCACCCCCGGCGGGTCATTTGACCCTCCCCCAGCTCAACGCAGCGCCACGTCGAGGGCTCCAACGGGGGACTGCACGCGCTGGCCGGGGCTGTCGGCCAGCGCCAGAACCGCGCCGCCCCACTGGTAGGAGCCGGCGAGGGTGGGCACCAGGATGATCGTCGCGTCGAACACCGAACCGGAGGGGAGGGCCGGGCCGGACAGCTCCAGGTGACCCTCGCTGCTCTGGAAGCCCGTGATGGCGCCCTGATCGCGCAGGGTCACCAGCGAGGCCTCGTCCACCTCGACGCCCGCGGGCAGCTCCAGCTCCACCTCGAAGCTCTCGCCGCCGGGCACCGCCGCCTGCAGGCGACAGGGCAGCTCGCTGCCCACCGCGGCGGGCCCCGAGGCGTCCACGCGCAGGGAGAAGCCCTCGCTGCCCGGATCACCGCTCCAGGGCAAGTAGGAGGTCTGCTTCACCGTAAAGGCCAGCCCCGGCACCGCCGGCGTGGCTTCGAGCCGGTAGCTGTGCAGACCCGCAGCTTCGGGAGCCGCGGTCTGGGCCACCAGGGGAGCGTAGTTGCCGGCCAGGGCCAGGTCGCGCTCGATGGTAGGCTCGCCGTCCACCTGAAGCGTGACCTTGACCGTGTCGGGCAGGGGTTGGTCGAAGACCATGGACAGCGCCTCGAGCGCCGCCAGGCCGGCCAGGCCGTCGCCGAAGCCGCGGCCGGGGCGGTAGGCGCCCAGCAGGGCGGCGGCCAGGTCGCTCACCAGCTCCTGGTGGGGCTCGCTGTCGGCGAGGGCCAGGATGGCCCAGGCGGTGGCTTCAACCTGGCCGGGCACGCGGCCGTCCACCCGCAGAGAGCGGGCGCCGGGGCCCACCACGCTGGTGCCGTCGGGCTGCCTCTGCACCGCCTCGGTCACCAGCTCCACCAGGCGCTCCCGGGCGGGACCGTCCGCCAGATCGGCCGCCAGGATCAGGGCCGCGGTGTAGGGGTCCTTCACGTAGCCGGCGTTGCGGGCCACGAAGCCGGCGGAGCGCTGGCGCACGCGCCGGGTGTGGCCTTCGCAGCTGCGGGTGGCCAGGGCCGACAGGGCCAGGGCGCGCTCCAGGCGGGCCTCGCCTCCCTGCCAGGCGGCCGCGAAGGAGCCGTCGGGGGACTGCCCGTTCTCCACCTGGTCCACCAGGCGCTGGGTGAGCGCAACGGCGAGCTGGTCGTCGGGCTGGGTGCGCGCGGCGCTCAGGGCCACCACCGCGTCCGGAAGGCCGGGGCTGCGGGTGAAGCGCACCAGGCGCTGGTAGGCCACCAGCCGGGAACGCCGCAGGGCGTCCTCGTCCACTTCCTGGCCCAGCCTGAGCGCGATGTCGCGGCCGTAGCCCGCCAGGGCGTAGCCGTAGGCGGTCTCCGCCAGGGCGTGGCCGCCCAGGGAGCGGGCCATCTCTTCGGCGAGGATGGACAGGGGGCCCGGGTACACCACCAGCGACAGCGAGGAGCTGCCCTGCTGGGCTCCGTGGGGCGCCAGCAGCTGGAACTCGCGCGCGGCGGCCAGGGTGCCACCCTGGGAGCGATCCAGCCTGCGGCCCGTGGGCACCACCGTGAGCGGGCGCTCCACCTGGTCGGTGCCCACCAGCACCGCCTTGATGGTGGCGCGGCCGGGGCGCACCGCGTGCACGTCCACGTATTGCAGGCGCGAGGCCCCGCCGGCGACGCCCATGGTGCCCGAGATGCTGCCCCAGGCGGCTTCGCCGTTGACCATGGCGGAGAGCCCACCGCGGAAGTCGGCGTCCTGGTTGTTCACCACCTGCAGCGGCAGGCGCAGGCGGTCGCCCACGCGCAGGGGCGGGGGCTCCACCACGTCCAGGTAGACCGGCAGGGTGGAGGCGAAGCGGGTCTCGGTGCCCGCCTGGCTGCCGTCGCGGGAGTGGGCCAGGGCCAGCACGCGCCAGTCCGTGAGCTGGTCGGGGACCGGCACCTCCAGGCTGGCCGCGCCGCTGGCGTCGGTGACCACCAGCGGCTCGAACAGGAAGGACTCGGGGAACCAGGCGCGGGTGGCGGGCTCCTCAGCCTGCTCGCGTGCCTGCTCCTTGTCCATGGGCTCCATGCTGGGCGGGGTGGCGGCGGAGGCGTCGGCGTAGCCGCCGGCCTCGGCCTTGGACGAGGAGCGGGCCGGCTTGCCCTCCACCGCAGAGGGCTCCGGAGGGGCGGGGGGCGCCTCGGCCTCGGCCAGGATGCCGTCGTCGGCCCAGTACTCCTCCTCGGGCGCGGACTGGGCGGTGGCGGGAGCCTGGTCGGCGCCGTCGGCGCAGGAGCCCAGGAGCAGGACGATCCAGTACAGGTGGCGGTTCATGGCGCGCTCTCCATCACGTATGAGTGCCAGTTCTCCACGTCCTCCGGGGTGCGGCGGCTGTCGGCCACCAGCAGGCGCGGATCCGTGAGCTGGAGCAGGTCGTAGGGCAGGCGGTGCAGCTCGAGGGTGCGCCCGTAGGCGTCCTGCACCGGCAGGTCCTGCCGGCGGCGGTCCGAGAGCATCTCGTTCCACAGGGCCAGCATGCGCTTGGGGGTCATGATCTCGTCTTCGGGGGCGGCCTCTTCCCAGGCGGCCACCCGGCTGCGGGCGTCGGCCAGCAGCTCGTAGAAGTTCTCGGTGAGGGGCACCACCGGGTCGAAGGGCTCGCTGCCCGAGACGCTCACCGCCTCGGCCTCGGCGGAGGTGGTGGGGATGTCGGCGATGCGCTGCAGCGTAGCCAGCACCGCGTTTTCGCCCGCGATGCGACCCGAGAGCAGCGCGCGGGCGTCAAAGCGATCGAAGGCATCGCGATCCACCGTCGCGCGCACCGTGATGCGGCCCCAGTCGTCGGGCGAGAGCAGCGGGGCCAGCTGCGACAGGGCCTCGTCGACGCCGAAGAGCGAGACCGCCGCTTCGGTGCCGCGCTCGCCCGCCGTGGTGCGCAGGTTCAGCCGGGCCGTGTCGCCGGGGCGATACACCGGTTTCTCGGCCTGCACGTCCACCGCCAGCTCTTCGACGCGGGGCACCAGCAGCACCGCGCGGGCGCCGCTCCACTCCACCGTGAGCAGGCCATGCACACCCTGGGGGATGGTGCCGGAGATGACGCGGCGATCCTCGTCGTAGTCCAGGGCGGCCACCGAGTCGTGCCCGTGCATCAGGTGAATGTACGAGCCCTCGTCGGGCAGGGAGCCGTAGAAGTCCGGGCCGCGCAGCAGCTTGATGCTGAGCTGATCGCCGGCGGCGAGCATGGGGTCTTCGGGCCGCAGGCGCAGGTTGGGCACCGCGCCCGGATCCAGCACCAGGGTGGTGCTGCCCAGGGCTTCGCTGTCCATCGAGGCGGAGATCTCCAGCTCATAGGCCGTGCGCACCGTGCCCGAGCTCGTGTCGGGCGGGAGCTGGGAGGGATCGGGGCGCACTGACAGCTCCGCCACGCCCTCGGCGCCGCGATCCGCCGGATCGTCCAGCTGCAGCGAGCCGAAGCTGCGCTGCACGCACTGCAATTCCCGGCTGTTCCAGATGCCGGCGGCGCCGGGGTGGCGCACCAGGCGGGTGGAGACGGAGCGGCTGCCCTCGCTGACCGTCCAGTGCAGGCGGCTGGGGTAGGTAGAGTGGCGAGCCTTGTGGGAGATGCAGGGGCGGGCGCGCAGGCGGGCCCGCTCCAGGGCGCTGGCCAGGCCGCCGGGCACCGAGGGCACGCCGTCTGCCGATAGCCGCAGCGTGGCCCCCGGTGCGGCCTCTACGCGCCAGGTGGCCGCGTAGAAGCGCTCCGTGCCGCGAGGGGCGCGCTGGCCGCGCAGGCGATCCGCCAGGCAGCGCTCCACCTGGCTGCCCGCGTGCACCACGCGGCGCACCGCGCCGTCGGCCGAGACGCCGATGCCCAGGCGCAGGTCGCTCTGGCCGCTCTCCACGTAGGTGGCGCAGGGCTCCAGGGTCTGGTCCCAGCGATCGATGATCACCCGCTCGTCCAGGCTCGGATCGCCCGCGCCGAAGAGATCGCGCAGGCTCGTGCGGAACACGCGGCGTTGCTCGGAGGGGGGCGGCGGGCGGTAGGGCAGAGGTGGGATGACCACCGAGACCGGCTTGCCTGGATCCAGCTGTACCGCCGCCACCGCGTCGGCATCGGCTGTGCCGCTCACGCCTTCGTCGGCCGGGTCCCAGGCGCGCTTCACCGTGACCTCGGCGCCGGGCAGGGGCGTGCCATCGGGCAGGGTGACGCGCAGGTAGACCCGGTTGTTGAAGTCGGGCACCAGGCCGTCGCGCAGCTCGGTCTCGGCCTGGGCCACCAGGCCGTGCTGCGAGAGCTTCAGGGCCGTGCCGCCGCCCACGCGCTCGCCCGCCGCGTCGGTGGCGCGGGCCACCACCGGGATGGTCACGAGGCCCTGCAGGTCTTCGGGCACCGCCTCCAGCTCCAGCTCGAAGGCGCCGTCGGAGTCAGTGCTCACCTCGCGGCGCTCCAGCCAGCTGTTGGGAGGCGGCCAGGCGTCGCCGCCGGGGTTGAGCAGGCGGAGGTCCACCTGGGCATCCGCCACCGGCGCGCCCGAGCGATAGCGCAGGGTGCCGCGCAGCGCGGGGGTCTCGCCGACCCGGTACCAGGGCTGGCTGGGCTGCAGCTTCACCTCGTAGCGGGGCAGCGAGAAGGGCTCGACCGCCACAGAGACCGAGTCCGAGGCCTGGCCCGAGGTCCAGCTCACCGTGTAGCCGCCGACGGGCGCGTCATCGGCCAGGGGGAAGTCGCCGCCCGCGACGCCCCACACGCCCGCCGGTACGCGCTCCTCCAGCAGGATCTCGCCTGCGGGGCTGGTGACCGTGAAGCTGCCCGGGCGCCCGTCGATGGGGGCCAGGTCCTTCATGCGCAGCACCGCCGCGCGGAACTTGATGGTCTGGCCCGGCTTGTACAGCGGGCGGTCCGTGGCCAGGTGCACCAGGGCCGGGGCGTACAGGGGCAGCTCGGCGTCCACCGAGACCTCGCCCAGCGGCGTGTCCACCTCGGCGCGCAGGACGTAGTCCCCATCGGGTACATCGGGCAGGCGCACGTCGGCGTAGCGGTAGCCGGGGCCCGACTTGTGCCAGGAGCGCTGCCACCAGCGCCGCTCGGGCTCGAGCTTGGTGGCCTCGCCCTGCTGGTCCACCAGGAACAGGTCGGTGGAGAAGCGACGCGCCGCCGTGCGGTAGTCGTCGTCGGCCCCACCGCGGGAGTAGACCGCGTCCACGTCCACGTACACCGTGCCGGGCTGGCCTCGGCGCAGCCCATAGGCCTCGATGCTGGCCTCGGGGACGGGCTTGCCTTCGGGGCAGCCGTTCACCAACAGGCCCCAGCGCAGCCAGGCCGGCACGCAGAAGACCAGGTTCAGGAGCAGGAAGCCACCCAGCAGGTACACCACCGCGATGATGGTGACGGCCTGCTTGATCTCCCGCCTGCGCGCGGCGGGGTCACGGGGGCGGCGTCGAGCCGAGGGAGGAGGACGGAGTGGGGCAATCACGTTGAAGGACCTCCGTAGATCGCAGGAACCCTATCCTTGAGCGGGGCAACGCGCGGAGGCGGCGGGAGCTTTCACCTCGGGGAAGATGAGGGGGGTCAGGGGGGAGCGGTGGGGGCGTCACGACCGGGGGGAGACCGGAGGTCTCGGGCGACTTGTGACGCGGATAGCGGCTCCGGAGGGCCCGGAGGCGTCACGACCGGGGGGAGACCGGAGGTCTCGGGGCAGTTGTGACGCGGATCGTCCTCCACCAATCCCGCGGCTGGATCTTGACGATCACCGCGAGCCGCCGCATATTGGCCAGGAACGGCCCGGGCTGGTGCCACTCCTCCCCTCACCGCCACCCAGGGCCTCACCAGTTGAGGGGGCGAAACGGATTCGACGGGATCGCAGTAGGCTGAGGCTGCATGTCGAGGTACTCGGAACCTCGTGAAACACCGGGAAAAAACCACAAGTGCCAACAACAACGAGCACTTCGCGCTCGCAGTAGCGTAGCGTCGTCCGGCCTGGCAATGCCAGGGTTCCAGGCTCGGGCGTGTCATGACCTGGCTAGTCCTGACCACCTCGGTAGCGTAGGTGCAGGGGACGAGAAAGAACCCCAAACAATCGCTATCCACCCGTTGTCGGATGGGCCTCCGGGTCTGACGAGGGTCGGTAACCGGAGGCTAAGCATGTAGACGCTGACGC
>CAZEJJ010000007.1:0-24348 GCA_964512185.1 uncultured Enterobacterales bacterium
AGTGCACGCGAGGGCGGCTTGTGGGGGTGGCCAGGAACCTCCGAGCGCGTGCACTAGATCAAGGCGCCCTGCACCCGCAGCGTGAAGGCCATGAGCGCCTCCACGGCTTCGGAGGGCAGCTCCAGGAAGTGCACGGCGATCTCGTGGGTGGGGATGGGCGCGCCAGGGTCGCGCTCGGCGTGCTCGCGCTCTTCTTCGGAGATGGGGATGACGCGCACCACCGAGGCCGTGGCCCGGAAGCTGCCTTCGGTGGCGGGGATGGAGAGCTCCATGAGCAGCGTGTCGCCTGCTTTGCAGTGCTCGCCGTCTTCGAACTTGAGGCCCGACCCGGAGAAGTCCATGAAGGGGTCGGGCTCGCGCCAGCCGTCGGAATCCACGGCGCTGCCTTCCATCCAGCTCGCGACCTGGCTGGGATCTGTCACCAGGTAGCGCAGCCGGATGCCGCCGAACATGCGCGGGAAGATGCGCTTGTCGCGCCGCACCACGCGCCCCGACTCCACCCGCAGCAGTGTGCCCTGCACCTCGCCGATGGTGCCCACCACGCGCAGCTCGGAGGCTTCGCCGGCGTCGACGATGACCGACATGCCCTGCTTGAAGCCGGGCTCGTCGTGGTCGAGCTGTACGTCGCAGAAGCCGTCCTCGCGGCAGGTGATGCGCCCCGGGCGGATGAGCGGAGGATCCGACGCCAGGGAGAGGACCTCGGCGGGCACGTTGAGCAGCTTCTTGGGATCGGTCATGGGCGCACTCCGGCTGGTGCAGACGAGAGGGGTCGCAGCGAGCCTAACGAGGTCCCCCGGTCACAGCACAGGGATCGGTCAGCCCTGCGCGCCCACCCAGCTCAGGATCCGGGCCACGTCGGCGTAGCGATCGCGGCTGCGGTTGGCGCCCAGCAAGGTGATCACCAGCCGGCGGCCCTCGCGGGTGGTCAGCGCGGTGCTGTAGCAGTAGTGGGCCGTGTCGGTGTAGCCGGTCTTGGCGGCCTCGATCTGGATGTCCCGGCGGCCCGCCAGCCGGTTGGTGGAGAACACCCGCCGCGTGGGGCGCCGGTCGTAGTGCACGTCCCAGGATCCGGAGGAGGCCACGGTGCCCATCACGGGATGGTCCGCCACCGCCAAGGTGGCCCGGGCCAGATCGCGCGCGGTGGAGAGGTTCTCGTCCTCCAGGCCCGAGGGCTCGGTCCAGGAGGACATGTCCATGCCCAGCTGGGCGCTCACCAGGTTCATGCGCTCGACGAAGTCGTCCAGGCCCAGCCCGCCGGCGCTGGCCAGGGCGTAGGCGCCGCGGTTGTCCGAGGACACCAGGGCTGCTCCCAGGGCGTCCCAGCCGCTGATGCAGTCGTCGGTGGACAGCTTGCTCCAGGCCCCGCTGCGGGTTGGGTAGTGCTCGGCGTTGATGCAGATCTCGCGGTCCAGATCGTGGTCGGTGGAGGCCAGCGCCAGGGCCGAGACCAGCTTGGTGAGGGAGGCCACCGGCTGGATGTAGTCGGCGTTGCGCTCCAGCAGCACCTGGCCCTTGTCCACGTCGAAGACGAAGGCCGAGCTGGAGCGCAGCCTGGGACCCTCGCTGGGGCCGGGTATGGCCATCTGTTCCAGGGCCAGCAGATCCCTGCCCGCCGGGTGCCAGTCCGGCGGCAGCCAGGGAGGCGGCGGCCGCAGCTGGGCCTCAGCGGGGGTGGGCATCGCGCCGTCGACGGGGGAGACGGCCACCCAGCCCACCGCGGCGAAGAGCGCGACGGTGATGGAGGTGGTGACGGCACGGAGCAGGACGGGAGACCTCATGGTTCGTGTAGGCTCGACCACCGACCCTTGCTTCGTCAAGAGCGTGTCAGGGCCCTCCCCTGAAAACGGGCTCGACAGGTGTCACTTCCTGGGCCTGCTCCGTCGCGACTTCAGGGCGCAGCGCCGGGCGTGCGGGGCGCGCTCACTCCACGATGAGCGCGCGTCCCGCCAGGAGAGGAGTCAGGGCCTGACCACCTGACCAGTGGGGGCCAGGGAGGGATCGCGGTGGGTGAGGCGGCCCGACTCCTCGGCCACGTGCTGCACCGGGGGCAGGGGCTCGCCCAGGAAGCGCTCACCGTGGTGGGTGAAGGAGGCCGGATCGCCGGTGCAGAGCACCCGCAGCTGGCCCTGGGAGTCGAGCCTGGCCTGGTCGAAGCCGGGGTGGCGCTGCAGCCAGTCCACCAGGCGCTGGGAGGCGTAGGGGGCCGGATCGAGCACGTTGACCGAGGGCGGCAGGGCCGCGCGGATGGCGGGCAGCAGCATGGGGTAGTGGGTGCAGCCCAGCAGCAGGGTGTCGATGTGGTGCAGGTCGGCCAGGTAGCGGCCCACGGCGAGGCGGGCGATGTCGGTGGCTTCCCAGCCCTGCTCCACGATGGGCGCCAGCAGCGGCGTGGCGCGCTGGGTGACCCGCTGGGAGCCCAGCTTGTGGATCTCCTGGATCCAGGTGCCTGAGGCCACGGTGCGCTGGGTGGCGATGATGCCGATGTGCCCGGCGCTGGTGGCCACCGCGATCTCTGCGCCGGGGATGGTGATGCCCAGGATGCGCTGGGGGCTGCCCTGGGCGCAGTAGCGCCGCTGCAGGTGGCGCAGGGCCACGCAGGAGACGGTGTTGCAGGCCACCACCACCAGCCGGCAGCCTTCCTCGAACAGGCGCTCCACCGCTTGCTCCGACAGGTCGAGGATGGTGTGCGCGTCGCGGCCGCCGTAGGGCGCTCGGCCGGAGTCCCCCAGGTAGACGAAGTCGCGATCGGGCAGCGCCGCCCGCAGCTGGCGCAGCACGCCCAGTCCGCCGAATCCCGAGTCGTAGACACCGATCATGCCTCGCCTCTAACCGCTCGCCAGAATGGGAACCCGCCAGTGTTATTCCGCCTGCCAGGCCATGTTGACCCAAGCCCGCCACCTCCTGCCCCTGCTGGCCCTCGGCTGCGCCGGCCGCGATCCCCAGCCACCCAGCGTGGTGCTGGTGTCCCTGGACACGCTGCGCGCCGATCGGCTGGGGGCCTACGGCGACCCGGACGGGTTGACCCCCAACCTGGACGCCTTCGCCCAGGGAGCGGTGCTCTTCGAGCGCGCCTGGGCCCAGGCCAACAGCACCAACCTGAGCCACGCGAGCCTGTTCACCAGCCGCTACCCCTCGGAGCTGGGGGCGATGGACACCACCATGGCGCTGGGCACCCAGCCCGCGACGCTGGCCGAGGTGCTGGGCCACTACGGCTACCAGCGTGGCGCGTCGGTGGCGGGCGGGCACCTGCGACCGGCCCACGGCCTGCAGCGGGGCTTCCAGAGCTGGCAGACCACGCCGGAGCTGGGCTCGCTGTTCCACACGGTACCCAGGGCGCTGGAGTGGCTCGACGGGCTGTCGGGAGGAGAGCCCTTCTTCCTGTTCGTGCACGGCTACGACTCCCACGTGCGCTACCTCAAGCCGCCGCCCTACGGGCTGCTGCGCGCCGAGGATCCGCCCACTCCGGAGCTCGAGCGGCTGCTGGTGGCGCCCGCCGAGACGGATCGGATCCTGGACGGCTGGTACCTGCCCGCGGGCGAGGGCGCCCTGGACCTGGGGCGGCCCCGGGTGTGGGATGCGCAGGCGCGCGCCTCGCTGGCCGAGCAGGCCCGGGCCGCCGGGGCCTTTCGCCTGGACGAGGATCAGCAGGAGCAGGTGGCCGCGGTCTACGACGGGGCGGTCAGCTACGCCGATGCCTGGTTCGGCCTGTTGGTGGAGGAGCTCGAGCAGCGCGATCTTTGGGAGGACAGCCTGGTCATCGTCTTGTCGGACCACGGCGAGAGCCTGGGGGAGGGGGGCCTGTACGGCCACATCCTGCGCCTGGGGGACGTGGAGCTGGCGGTACCCCTGCTGGTGAAGCTGCCCGCGGGCGAGCAGGCCGGGCGGCGGGTCTCCCAGCCGGTGGCGCTGCTGGACGTGCTGCCCACCGCGCTGGAGCTGGCCGGGGCGAGCCCACCCGCGGGCATCCACGGGCGCTCCCTGCTGGAGCTGGCGCGGGGCGAGGAGCCCAGAGCGGCAGGCCTGGTCTTCAGCGAGGGGCTGTACCGGGCCGTGTCGGTGCGGGCGCCCGAGGGGCGGCTCGTCTTCTCCGGGGTGGCGGCGGACTCCCCCTGGCTGGTGGATCTGCTCTCAGCGACCCCGCTGGACGGGCCCGCCTTCGAGGCCGATCCTGGCCTGGCCCCGGAGCGCGCCCGGCAGCTGCGCGGCTCGCTGCTGGAGTGGCGCGCCCGCCTGAGGCCCACCGAGGGCGAGGCGGCGGATCCGGAGCTGGGCCGCTCCCTGCGGGAGCACGGCTACTGGGAGGTCCAGTGAAGACCGCGCTCATGCTGGCCCTGCTCTTGAGCTGCTCGCCGGCGCCGGATCCGTTGGCCGGGGCCAGGGCGGCCCTGGACTCGGATGGGGACGGCCGGGTGGGCCCCCAGGAGTATCGGCGAGCCGCGCTGCGTGGGCCGCGGTTCAGCGAGGTGGACCTGGACGGTGACGGCGACCTGGGCCCCCGAGAGCTGTCGGCGCTGGTGCGGTCTCAGGATCCCATGCGCTACGCCTTCGAGCGGTCCAGGTCGGACCGGCCGCCGCCCCAGGATCCGGTGACGGACCAGGCGCGCCGCCACCTGCGCGATCTGCTGGGCTTTCTACAGGCGGAGCTGGCCGCGGCCGCGCCCGGTGCTCTACCGCTCGATCCCGATCTGCTGGCGCGCGCGCGGCGGGTGGACGATCCTGAGACCGTTCAGGTCCTGGAGCAGCTGCGGGCAGGCTATGCCCAGGCCGGGCTGCCCTTTCCGCTGGATCAGGGGTCGAAGTAGAAGACCCGCGCGGCCATGACGTTCACCTCGTGGCCGAAGAGCTCCTGGTCCACCTGGCTGTGGGCCAGGCCGATGAGCAGCTCCATGCTGTCGAGGCCCAGCTCGTCGACGAGCTCCTGGCCGTCTTCAGGTAATGCCATGGCCTGGGGGCCTTCGTCGCCCTGCTCCATGCCTGACACCTGCTGGGCGCAGTACACGGCGGGCATGGTCTGTGAGCCGAAGACCTGGGTCCAGACCAGATCGAAGCCCTGGGGATGAACCATGGTGGACAGGCCGGCCTCGGCGCCCAGCACGTCGCCGGGGGAGAGGTACTCGGGTGCCTGGAGCTCGATCTCCACCTGCTCGGCGCTGACGGTCATGGTGTCGGGCTCGCCGAAGGGATCTTCGCCCTGCATGCCGTCGATGTCGTAGTAGCCATCGGCCCAGCTGGCCGTGGCGCTGACCAGGGAGGTCTGCAGCTGGATGGGCGTGAGCCCTGGCTCCTGCTCTGCCCAGGACATGACCCGGCAGTGCTCCGAGCGGGCTCCCGTGCTGCGCGCGGCTGCGCTGGCGGAGAAGACCAGGGGGATGGCGGCCCGCTGGTAGATCCTCCAGCTCTCGCCCGACTGGTAGACCCAGGCGGCGGAGGCCAGCATGACCGCGGCGGCGGGCTCGGGGCCGGGGTCCGCCACGCCGCTCTCTTCGGCTGGGTCGCAGGCCAGGGCCAGGCTGCAGAGGAGCGCTCGGTGAGGGGCGGGCATGGGGCCTTCTAGCCTGATCGAGGGTCGATCAGCTATAGGATGCCTCCCCCTGTCCAGGAGCACCGCCGTGGACGAGGCTGCGGCCCGCCATGATCCGGGAGGGCGCTGGTGGCGGCTGGCGCCCCTGGCCACGCTGCTGGTGGCGGTGCTGGCGCACGCGCTGCTGGCGCTGCGCTGGATCCGGCTGGACATGGCGGTGGGCGAGCCGGTGATGTGCGAGGTGATCGGGCCTGTAAACCGGCTCATCGCCATGCGCAGCGCGCTGCCGGTGGGCGAGGTGTTGTTCCACGAGGAGTTCGTGGGCGGGCTGAGCTGGCTGGGGCTGGTGGGTCGCGGGCTGTTCGGCCCCAGCACCGACTCGCTGCTGTTCACGCTGCTGGCCCTGCTGGTGGCCTCGCAGCTGCTCAGCTTCGACATCGGGCGCATGCTGGGGGGCCCCTGGGCCGGGGTGCTGGCCGCGGTGCTGCTGCCCCTGGTGCCGGACGTGGCGCTGGTGTCGCGGCGCTGGGCTCCCCACCTGCCCCAGATGTTCGTGCTGCTGGCGGCCCTGGACTGCCTGCTGCGTTCGCGCAGCCTGGTGAAGCTCCTGCCCGCCCTGGGGTTTTCGGTGCTGGCGGTGGCCGGCGCCATCCTGAGCACCTTCGCCACCCACGACATGCTGTTCCTGCTGGCGGCGGGCTCCATGGCGGCCGGGGCGGTGCTGCGGGGCCTGGTGCTGGGTGGGCCGCGCTGGCGCGTGGCGCTCGGCGCCGTGGTGGTGGGTGCCCTGGTGTGCTTCACCTCCTGGCACCTGCTGCACCGCATCGCGGTGTTCGACTACTACACCGACGAGGCCATGGGGGAGGCCTACAGCGCGGTGCCCGCGAGCCATCCCTGGGCGCTGACCGCCTACCTGCGGCACCTGGGCAAGGCGGGGCTGGGGCCGCTGCTGGTGGGGGTGGGGCTGGCGGCGCTGGTGCCCTACCTGTGGCGCGGCCGCGGTCGGGCCGAGCTGCTCAGCTGGCTGCTGGTGCCGCTGGTGGTCCTGTCGCTGCTGGCCAAGAAGAACTGGTACTACCCCAGCGTGGTGCTGCCCTCCGTCCCCCTGCTGCTGGCGTTGGGGCTGCACGCGCTGCCCTGGCGCAGGCTGTCCGCCCCGCTGGCGCTGCTGCTGGTGGCGGCGACCGGCTACGGCTGGTGGCGGGTCTCCTTTCATGAGCACGGCAGCCCGGTCTACTACCGCAGCGCCGCGGAAGACCCGGCCTTCCAGACCTCGGCGCCCCCCTCCCTCGCTCCCCTGGGCTTCTTCCGCCACGAGCGCCAGACCCGGCTGCTGCGGACCAACCTGCCGGGCTCGTCCTGTCCCCAGGGTCGCGTGGTGGGCCAGTTCCCCGACGCCCCGCTGGAGGACCTGGTGTTGTCACTGAAGGACCTGGACCCCTGCCTGGCCTTCGAGCCCTGGACCGAGACCCAGCCCTTCGACTGGCTGCTGGTGAGCGAGCATCGCTGCGCGGCTTCCCAGTCCCCGCGCTTCGCCCGCAGCTGCCTGCGCGAGGGCAGCTGCGAGCTGATGGATCAGGACCTCGACGGCTGGCCCTGCCTGTGGCTGCTGCGCATGATCAGGGAGTGAGCTCGACCGCCATGAAGTCCTGGGGAGGGATCCTGAAGCGAGCGGAGACGGGCTCGACGGCGCCGTCAAGCTCCAGCCCTTCGGCCGCGTAGGCCGCCACCAGCAGGGTGCCCACCATGTGGCTGGCCACCGCCGGGTTGTGCAGCACCAGGGTGTAGACCTGGTCCAGGGGCAGCTCCAGCTGCAGCTCGCCGCTGGCGCTGGCCTGTTCCACCGCCATGGCCTCGAAGGGCTCCCCGGCCACGAAGGCGTCGAAGTTGGCCTCGCCCACCACGAAGCGATCCACCAGGCCGCCATCCACCGTCTGCATGGACGAGCCCCAGTAGAACTCCGAGTCGCCCACGCGCCCGCCGCGGGCGGTGAGGCGGTAGCTGTCCACCTGGTAGTCCACGTCCAGCAGCAGCTCTGGATCGCCCTCGAGGTCAACCTGGGTGATGGACAGCACCCCCGCGTTGCTCTCGGGCGCCTGCACCTCGAAGCTCAGGGTCTCGTACTCCTCGATGAAGTCGGTGGCCTCGTAGAGATACTCGCCCCCGGGATCGTCCCCCAGGTCGGAGTATGCCGCGTAGCCGTACTTGTTGTGCTTGCCCACCATGACGCTGGCGAAGCCGTCCAGGTCGCTCACGCCTTCGGCGGCCCAGGCGTAGTAGTCGGGGTAGCCGTACACCGACCAGGTGCCGAACACGGTGAGCACCGCGCCGTCCACGGGGTAGCCCTTGGGGTCGCTCACCTGGAACTCCAGCCAGGCCGGGCGGCCGTAGCTCTCGGTGAGATCGCTGTCGACCCAGGTGTCGCCGCGCACGGTGGTCATGGCGTAGAGCCGGTTGTTGCTGGTCATGCCCGGATCGTCGGCCTCGGGGTTGACCGAGGCGTTGGTGTCGTCGCAGTCGCCCTCGGCCATGGTGTAGCCGTCGTCATCGTAGTCCACGCCGCTCAGCCCTTCGTCGGCCAGGCCGTCACAGTCGTCGTCCCGGGCGTCGCTCCACTCGGAGACCCCGGGGTTGATGGCGATGTTGGTGTCGTCGCAGTCACCGTCGGCGATGCTGTAGCCGTCGCTGTCGGCGTCGTCGGTGTTGCCCTCGTTCTCGGTGCCCTCGTCGGCCACGCCGTCGCAGTTCTGGTCGCGGCTGTCGGCGATCTCCTCGGCCTCGGGGTGCACCGCCAGATCCAGGTCATTGCAGTCGCCGTCGGTGATGCTCCAGCCGTCGCCGTCGTAGTCCAGGCCGAACTCGTCGAGATCGTTGTCCGCTACGCCGTCGCAGTCGTCGTCGTAGCCGTTGAGCTCTTCGCTCCCACCAGGGGACACCAGGCCGTCGCCGTCGTCGCAGTCGCCGTCGGCGATGCTGTACCCGTCTTCGTCGTGATCCTCGGTGTCGTCACCGAAGTCGGTGACCCCGTCGCAGTCGTTGTCCAGGTGGTCGTAGCTGTAGTAGTCCACGTCCGGGCCGCCGTAGTAGCCGAAGTAGTCCACGTGGGTGCCGATGGGCTCCCAGGCCACCCAACGATCGTCCCAGAACTCGTTCCAGGTGTGATCATTGCTGCGCGCGCCAACGTTGCGACAGGGGATCAGCCCCACCCGGGCGGCCGCGCAGCTCAGGTCGGCGTGCTCGCCGCAGTTGCCCGCCCCCAGCGTGTAGATGCGGCTGGGCTGGATGGGCCGCTCGTCGCCCGCCCCGAAGTCGATGGCTTCCCAGACGTAGCCCACCAGCTCGCCGATGGCGCCGTTGTCTTCGCGGGTCTCCTGCTTGCCCTCCCAGACCGTCTCCACCCCCGCCAGCGTGTCTCGCAGCAGGGGGCAGCTGCGGTCCTCGGGGCACTCGTCGGCAGCCTTGTCCCACAGGAACTCGCGCCAGAAGAGGCCCTCGTCGGGCTCCTTGCCGCTGGAGGAGGACCAGGCGTCGAGGTACTCCGGCAGCTCGTCTTCGAGGCGCGGGTGCACCACGTACCAGTAGTAGAGATCCTTGTCGATGGTCTTCTCCACCACCGATCCGTCCTCCCCCACCAGGAAGCTGGCGGTGGTGTAGTAGTCGGCGTCGGTGCCGGGCTCGCCCTGGTCGAGGATCTCCACGTACTCGAGATCCGCGTCGTAGGCGTAGATCAGCTCGGCGTTGAGCTGCAGCAGCTCGGGGTGGAAGGTGCGGTAGTCCAGCACCTCGGGGCTGATGTGCGCGATGGCGAAGCCCACCTCGTCGGTGAGGTAGGGATCGTCGAGATCCACCAGCACCACAGCCAGCTCGTTCTGCAGATCATCTCCGAGCCTGCCCAGGCTCACCGCCAGGTCGTCCTGCAGCCAGGCGGGCGCGAGATCCACGGCCTGCTGCGCCAGGTCTGTGAGCTCCAGCGGATCCCAGGCGATCTCCAGCGCGGGCGCTTCGATGGTGACCGTGTCCTGGCTGTCGCTGTCGGGGCAGCCGGTGAGGAACAGGAGGGCGGGGAGCAGGCTCCGGCGGTGCATGGGTCCTCCGAGGCAGAGCGCAGCCTCAAAGATGGCAGCGCCGTGAGCCGGCCGCAAGCGTGCCAGCTGCGTTAGGATGCCGCGAGCCAAGGAGGCAGCATGTCCCAGCCCCCAGCCCCCGAGCGCGGCAACCGCTCCCTGCTCATCATCGTGATCGTGCTGCTGCTGGTGATCATCTGCGGTGGCGGCGTGCCGGTGGTGGGCATCCTGGCGGCCATCGCCATCCCCAACTTCGTGCAGATGCAGTACCGCGCCAAGCGGGCCGAGATACCCGCCAACGTGGACGGCATCCGCGTGGCGCTGCTGGCCTACGACGCGGCCTTCGACACCTACCTGGCGGTGCCCGAGCCCGTACCTGTGGACCCTGCCTACCTGGGCAAGCTGCCCAACGACTGGGTGCTGGGCTCCAACTTCGACGAGCTCGACTGGCGGCCCGACGGGCAGGTGCGCGGCACCTACTGGGTGGAGCTGTCGCCCGACGGCCTGGACTTCACGGTGTACGGAGCCTGCGACGTGGACGGCGACGGCGAGCCCGCCATCTACACCGCCACCGGGGACTTCGCGGCCACGCTCGAGACCGCCAGTTTCGTGTACTGAGATCACGCCCGCCACCACCACGCCATCTTGATAGGCTCCGCCCGCGATCCTGCGTGGTATAGCTGGCCGGACGGTGGCTCTGTCGTCGCGCGTGGGAGTGTGGAGCTTGACCGCTGGATTCCTGGTGTTCGCCATGTTGCCCGCCTGCGCCGACGGGCCGAGCGGTGAGGTCGACTCGGCTGCGGCTGCCTGCAGCCCATGTCAGACGACGTGCTCAAGCTGGGCATGCTGGATCCTGAGCGGCTCACAGCGGAAGACCTCCGCTACCTGCACGCGGTATATGCCAGCCAGGTCAGCCACACCGACGAGCTGTTCGGCCTCTTGATCGACGGGCTCGGCGACCTGGGCTTGCTGGACGACGCCATCGTGCTCACCGGCTCCGACCACGGCGAGAGCCTGGCCCAGCGCACAAACTACATGTACCACGGCTGCTCCTACTACAACCCGGCGCTGGCCACCTCCTGGTCCATCTGGGCGCCGGGCAGGCTGCCGGCCCAGGAGCTGCCGGGCTGGTCCAGCAGCGTGGACCTGGCCCCCACCCTGCTGGACCTGGCTGGCCTGGAGTTCCGAGCGTCCGACTTCGACGGCATCTCCCTGGCTGAGTCGCTGCGGCTCGGCACGCCGCCCAGCCACAACCTGTTCTTCGAGCGCTCCACCAAGACCGCCGGGATCGTGGCGGGCGACCACAAGTACGTGCTGAACCCAGAAGGCGACTACGGCGCCTGCAATCCGTACAACACCGTCGAGGGCGCCGGCCACCTCTACGCCAACGAGGAGGTGGAGCTGTTCGACATGGGGGACGATCCACTGGAGCAGAGCAACCTGGCCGGGCTGGGGCTGTCCGAAGAGTCCGCGATGCACGAAGACCTGTGCGCCTGGCTCACCGGGTCTACCTGGGTGAACCAGGCCCAGGACGTGGATAATCCGCTGTTGGAGGCGTGCAGGTAGAGGGAGGCTCCTGACAGTCCATCAAGGACGATCCGCCTCCAGCTCCACGCCAGTCTCTTGGACGAACTCGCCGATGCTGCGTTTACCCAGGAAGGAACCCCATGATGCCTGGGCCTGGAAGGCTGCGGCCACCTTGCGGGCGTAGGCCAGCTCCAGCGCCAGGTGGTCGATGCGGTGCTCGATGATCAGGTGGCCTGCGGCGGGGATGTAGGGGGACATGCCCTGCTTGAGGGCGCGGGCCTCGGCCAGCTGCTCTTCCAGCACGGTGGCGCGCTCTTCGAGCACCTTGAGCACCCGATCCAGCTCCAGCAGGAAGCTGCCGGAGACGAAGAGATCGATGTCGAAGCTGGTGGCGTCGCGGGACCGGGCCACCTGGACCAGGTCATGGTGCAGCCTGGACCGTCCAGCCGAGGTGATGGCGAAGACCTTGCGCCTGCGGCCTGCGCTCTCGCTGGAGACCTGCTCGATGAGCCCGTTCTTTTCGAGACGCGTCAAAGCAGCGTAGATATGGCCATGTTCGGCCTTGGCCCACCAGCGCACGTGCTTGAAGCGGAACTCGAGCTTGATGTCGTAGCCGTGCATGGGTTGCCGGGCGAGGCTGGAGAGCACCAGGATCTCCATGCGGGACGGGGCTCTGTCGGTGCGAGACATGGGGCCAACATGCTGTGTTTCCTGGGCGACGTCAAGATCAGACTTGATCGATAGTCAATCATTGACTATGGTCAGCGGGTGCCCACCCGGAGGTCGCCATGACCCTGCTTCTCCTTGCGCTCCTCGGCTGTTCCCAGACCTTCTACGGTCCTGGTGCCAGCGACACCGAGCTCGCGCTGAGCGACACCGGCTCCGCCGAGCCCGACAGCGAGGACGAGCCCGACAGCGAGGACGAGCCCGACAGCGGGCCGGGCGACGACACAGCGGTCGAGGGCGAGCCCTGGGAGCCCCTGCCAGCCCTGGCCCCGCTGGCGGAGCGCCGCTGCGATGGCCGCGCGGCCATGGACACCTACGACCCCGCGAGCTGGGGGCCCTACCCGGTGGGCGTGCAGACCATCGAGATCAGCGATCCGCTGCGCCCCGATCGCACCCTGGTGACCGAGGTCTGGTACCCGGCAGATGAGTCGGCCCGCGGCTCCGCGGGCGAGAGCTACGGCCTGGGCTTGGATGACCTGGCGCTGATGGCGGGCGACGACATGGGCGCGCTGGCGGCGCTGATGGTGCTGGCGCTGGGCGACGGCGACCTGCTCACCCTGGTGGAGACCACGGCGGTGCGCGACGCGTCCATGGCCGCCCAGGATCCAGACCGTGGCCTGGTGTTGTTCAGCCACGGCTACCGGGGGGTGCGCTACCAGTCCACCTTCCTGACCACCTACCTGGCCAGCCACGGCTACCTGGTGGCCGCGCCGGACCACGTGGGCAACACCATGTTCGACGGGAGCTCTTCGGACGATGACAGCGTGGTGGATCGCATGCTGGATATGAGCTTCCTGTCGTCGGAGCTGAAGCGCCTGGTGGCCGATCCGGCGAGCTCCCTGTACGAGAGCTTCGACCCGGATCGCGTAGGCTGGACCGGGCACTCCTTTGGTGCCTCCACGGTGCTCATGGCCGGTGCCATGGACAACCAGGAGCTGGTGGGGGTGTCCCTGGCGCCCGCCTTCGACGAGCGCATGGCGGGGGTCTACGCCCCCGAGAGCTACGAGGTGCGCGGCGCCCTGCTGGTGGTGGGCGGCACCGACGACACGACCTGTGAGTTCTCTCACCAGGAGGGCGCCTACGAGCAGACCCTCGCTCCCCGCTTCCTGGCGGAGCTGGCGGGGGCGCGGCACTTCGACTTCACCGATCTGTGCGCCAACGACCTGTTCCGCTACGGCATCACCAGCTTCGTGGAGGAGCTCTCCGACGCCTGCGGCAGCGATCCCACCGCCTACCACGCCGCGGTGCAGACCCTCACCACCACCACCCTGAACCGCTACCTGGCCTGCGATGGGGATTCTGCGGAGGACCTGGTGTCTCCGAGCGTGGACTTCCTGGAGGGCTGGTGGGCCGATCCGGCGGGGGAGATCGCCGCCGCCGATCACGCGCTGGTCGAGCCCTGGACCGCCGCGCCGGTCGCTGAACCGGACAGCTGGACCCTGGAGGTGGAGGGCAGCGAGCTGCTCGCCCACCGGTACGGCCCCGCGGAGGGCACACCGCTGCTGCTGCTGCCCGACGCCGGCTTCGATCCCGCGGTCTGGTGGCCCCAGATCGACGCCCTGGCGGCCAGCCATCCGGTGGTGGTGATCGAGCGCACGGGCTCCGCTGCCCTCGAGGCTGTGTTGGCGACCCTGGACCTGCAGGGGGCCGTGGTGGTGGGCTGGGGCGCCGGTGGGCAGGCCGCCCTGGAGGTGGCCAGCCGCAGCGATCTGGCCGGCCTGGTGCTGGTTGGCACGGCGCCCTCCACCATCACCACCTGGGCCGAGGTGCCCGAGTACAACGGCGGCACCACCCTGAGCCACGCCCGGCACCTGTCCCAGGTGGACAGCATGGGCTGGGAGCCGGTGGTGGCTGACCTGCTGGCGGGCGGCGGGCACCCCGACCATGCGAGCCACCTGCTGGGGCTGCTGCGGTCGGAGAGCGCGCCCACCGAGCCGGATCTGCTGGATCTGCTGTCGGGGATCTCGGCCCCCGTGCTGGTGGTGCACGGCGAGCAGGACGACGCCGTGCTGCTGGAGTCCGCCCGCTACCTGGAGCGGGTGCTGCCCGACGCCACCCTGAGCATCTTCCAGCGCAGCGGCCACCTGCCCTTCGCCGAGGAGCCCGAGGCCTTCTCGGCGGCGGTGTTGGAGTTCGTGGCGGGTCTCTGAGGGGGGAGCTGGGCGCGTCGCACAGCCCAGGTCGAGGGGCTCGATCGCTCGGCGCGCCGCGTGCGCGAACATGGGTCGTTGTTGGAGAGAATAGAGTATTTTCCCCGATGAAGATCAGTGTTTTCCCGTTGGTGGGCTGCTCCCTGCCATCTCGTGGGCCAAGCTGGCTGGTGGCCGAGGCTGCGAATGAACTGCTGAGAACGCGTGGGCTGCGAATGAACTGCTGGGAACGTATGGGCTGCGGGCATGGTCCCGAATCGGGCGTCATCGGTGTCTGCATCGTCGCCTCCGAGAGACGGATGGACGGCGTCAACGGTGGGGTCAACGCCGGGCGCTGCTGCTGGGCCGTCACCGGCACCCTGTGCGGCGGAGAGGTCCAGGGGCATTTCGCGCAGAAGCACCAGACCTGCCTCGCCTGTGCCCACTTCCTCGCGGTGCGCGCCGAGCAGGGCGAGAGCTTCACCTTCGGTCTGGAGCACCTGGCAGTCGAGAACCTCACCCGGGCGCTCGATGAGCTGGCGGGTCGCAACTCGACGCCCAAGCTGCAGACCATGGGCGAGCTCATGGCTGGCCTGGTGCACGAGATGGCATCGCCGCTGCAGTACGCGCTCAGCAACATGGAGTTCGTGGCGGACCAGCTCGACACCCTCGACGAGGCCTTGCGGGCGGCGGCGCTGTACTCTTCAGCCCCGATCGAGGATCACCGCGTTCGGGTCGTGGGTGCGCACCAGACTGCCGACGGGGAGTTCCGGCAGGAGCTGCGAGAGGCGCTCGACGAGTCCCTGGAGGGACTCCGGCAGCTCGTGCGGCTGGTGATCACCGTGCAGCGGTTCATGCGCCCCTCGCCGCGGGAGAAGGCCCTCATCGACGTGGCGGAGCTGATCCAGGACGCCGTGAAGATCAGCCGGAACGAGTGGAAGTACGACGCACAGATCAAGCTGGAGCTGGAGCCAACGCCCCCGCTGGCGGTGTACCCCGACGAGCTCCGGCAGGCGATCCTCAATCTGGTGGTCAACGCCGCCCACTCCATCCACGACCACGGAGCATCCGGGGGGGAGATCGGAATTTCGCTCCAGGTGGAACCGGACACCGTCAAGATCTCCGTGTCCGACAACGGCCCCGGCGTGCCGCCGGCCCTGCGTGAGTGCATCTGGCAGCGCTTCTTCACCACCAGGGAGCAGGGAACGGGCCAGGGTCTGAGCCTGGTGCAGCAGTACGTGGACCTGCATGAAGGCACCATCGCCCTGGCCGAGGGTGATGGGTCCGGAGCACGCTTCGTGATGCGCCTGCCCAGGATGGAGGCGCTGGGATCGGCTGTCGGCGCTGGGCGCTGGCCTTGAGCGCCTTCCAGCTCCGGGTGCTCTCGGATCTGGTCGCCACGCGTTCTGCGCTGATCGGCTGAGGAGCGTTATTCTTTGTATGAGGGTGGGAGTATACTCATTCCACAACGGGACTCCTCCGCCGGTGCGCTCTGCTGTCCTGGTCGCTCTCTGCTGGCCTGTGGTCGCAGGGCTGCCAGGAGTACACCATCGAACAGCACGGGGCCAACCTGCTGGTCGCGCCCGAGCACCTGTCCTTCAGCCGGGTGAGCTGGGGTGAGTCCGCTACGCTTGCGGTGGTGGTGAGCAACGCGGGGTCCGGTCCCGGCGACATCGACGGCATCAAGATCACCGAGCCCTTCTCGGCTGAGGATCTCCACGAGGTGATCCAGGGCGGCGCCACCCGGGAGATCCAGGTCACCTTCGACGCGACCGATCCCCTGGACGCCGCGGGCAGCCTGGCGATCTTCAGCGACGATGTGCCCACCGGAAGGATGCTGGTGAGCCTGGAGGGGGACGTGGCCGTACAGGCTATCGGAGTGGAGCCTCCCAGCCTGGAGTTCGAGGTCGAGAAGAAGGAAGAAGGAACCAGGATGATACCATTACATTTTCTGAAAATGTAATGGTATCATCCTGGTTCCTGTGCCTGTGTAATGGTATCATCCTGGATCCTGTGCCCCAGTGCCCCAGTGCTCTTAGAATGCCTTCCAGCCCCAGGTGCCGTCGGACCAGGTGGGCTCGGGCTGGGTGGGCTGGGCGACCCATTCAGTGGGGCGGCCGGTGTAGCCCTCGGTGACCAGGCTGCCCACGTAGTCGCCGTCGGCGTAGACGCGGTCGATCTGGTCGCGCACCGCGGCGATGTCCGAGGCGTTGACCACGCCGTTGGAGGTGGCCTTGTAGAACTGCACGGTGACGCGCACGGGGTAGCGGGGGTCGCGCTCGATGGCCAGGTCGCTGATCTCCTTGTAGGGACCCTCGGTCTCACCGTGGCCGATGACCGCGTTCTCCACGTTGCTGCCGCCGCGTGCCTTGGCGGCCATGGGGGCGGCGGACATCTCCATGTCCATGGAGTCGCCCAGGTAGCCACTCCAGCGGTTCTGCTCCTTCTGCTTGAGGGGCACCTGCACCAGCAGCACCACGTTCAGGCCGTCCTGGTTGCTGGCCGACAGCGAGCCGGGGTCGCCGTCGCCTCCGCCGGCGATGAAGTCGGACATGCGGGTGGCGGTGAAGGGGGCGCGCTCGCCGTCCTCGTTGAAGTAGAGCACGTCGGACATGTAGCCGGACTCGTTCTCCACCACCTGGATGCTGGTGCCCTCGCGGGTTGCCACCATTGTGAGCACCGCGGGGTTGTCGGGGTAGGACTGGTAGTTGTAGATCACCGGGGTGAAGGTGGCCTCGCCGTGACGCGGCACCGGCAGGAAGCAGGCCTGGGCGCTCACCAGCACGTGCTCGTCGCGCTCAGCCCACAGGGAGCTGCGCCAGCCCTCCCAGGAGCTGGGATCGTGCAGGTAGCGGCGGGTGCCCTGCAGCAGCTCGCTCAGCGAGGCTGGGCGGAGGCGTTGGCCGCGGCTGTTGCCCACGCGCAGCCAGAAGCGGTCGGGATCGAGATCGGCCGTCAGGTCGGTGAAGTTGTCGAAGCGCATCACCGGCATGGGGTGCAGCGCACCCGAGCTGTCGCGCACACCGATGGTCATGTCGCTGATGTTGGGGCCCCACACCGAGCCCTTGCTGCGGCCGACGTCCTCCCAGGTGACGTTCACGGCCACCAGGCCCTGGTCGTTCACCATCTGGTTGACCTGGCTGTCCCAGACCATGGACTCCACCTTGCTGATGGCCTGGTCGTAGATGCGGTCGCTGTTGCTGACGGCGCTGGCGGTGGCGGCGAGGATGAGCAGGGGGATCATGGTGGCCTCCGTGGGGCGGGGTGCGCGGTGAGCGCGCGGTCGGCTGGGGAACGGAGGCAGCCGCGGAGGTCTTACACTCGCAGCAGGCGACAGAGCAGGCTGCCGCGAGGCAGCCGACCGAATCGTAGCGAGGGACACCAGGCGCCTGGCGAAGCGCGCTCTGCGAAGTAGTGTCGGGTGAAGGTGTGTTCCTACACTCCGAAGTCGGCGCTGCGAGCAGAGCGCGCTGCAGTGGCGATCTGGTGTTCCGCAGTAGATTCGGGGTTCTGTCGCCTGCTGTCGGGGCCGTACACCCGCGGGCTGCCGGTCGTGTCCAAGCTGCGCCCACTCTTGGAGCTGCCCATGCGCCTTGTCCTGCTCGCGCTCGCCCTGTTCGGCTGTGCCGAGGATGTCTGCCCCGCGCAGCGGGCCGTGGGCTGGTCCGAGGACTCCCACGCCCAGGACAGCCAGACCTGGGTTCTCGACATCTTCCAGCAGCGGGCGGTGAGCCTGCAGAGCCTGATCCGGCCCTCGGTGTGCGCGGAGCAGGCCCCCTGGACCCAGCTGCACAGCCTGGGGCAGTTCGAGACCTCGGTGCCGGGCGACGAGGGGCTGGTGGCCTGGCTGGAGAGCCGGCATGCGCTGGTGTCCGAGGAGCTGTCGCGGCGCTGAGGTTACCCCTCTGGTTCCGCGCAGCCCCGGAGCCGCCCATGTCCGCCACAGTCTGGTTCGCTCCCCTGTCCGAGCAGGACGACGAGGCGGCGATCCTCGCCAAGGTGGAGTCGCTCTGTGACGCCGCGGGTTTCCAGCAGCTGCTCCGCCCCCGGGGACTGGTGGCCATCAAGACCCACTTCGGCGAGCGCGGTAACAAGAACTACGTGCGGCCTCGCCTGCTGGCGCCCCTGGTGAGCTGCATCGAGCAGGGCGGCGGCAAGCCCTTCTGGACCGACACCAACACCCTGTACCTGAGCCAGCGTTCCAACGCGGTGGATCACATCAAGCTGGCAGTGGCCCACGGCTTCGGCCTGCAGGCCACGGGGGTGCCGGTGGTCATCGCCGACGGGCTCACCGGGCGGGGTGAGATCAAGGTGGCGGTGGACGGCAAGCACTCCCAGCAGGTGGGCATCGCTCCGGCGGTGGCCGAGGCTGCGGCCCTGATCGTGGTCAGCCACGCCACCGGGCACCTGGTGGCGGGCTTCGGCGGAGCGGTGAAGAACCTGGGCATGGGGCTGTCGAGCCGCAAGGGCAAGCTCTACCAGCACTCGGTGGTCAAGCCCTGGGTGGATCCCAAGACCTGCATCGCCTGCGAAAGCTGCCTGCGCTGGTGCCCCGAGGGAGCCATCAGCATGCAGGGCGACAGCGCCGTGCTCGATCAAGAGCGCTGCATCGGCTGCGGCGAGTGCCTGGCCACCTGCCAGGCCGGGGCGGTGCGCTTCAGCTGGCGCATGGCCAGCGGGGGCCTGCAGGAGCGCATGGCGGAGCAGGCGGCGGGGGTGGTCAAGCAGCTGCGCGGCAAGCTGGGCTACCTGACCTTCGTGCTGGACGTAGGCAAGGACTGTGACTGCCTGGCCTCCAGGCCTTCGGATGTGCTGGTCAAGAGGGCCGGGATCCTGGCCTCGCTGGATCCGGTGGCCATCGACCAGGCCAGCATCGACCTGGTGGAGGAGCACCTGGGCTGCTCGCTGCGCGAGGCCGCCTACGACATCGACTGGAGCACCCAGCTCGAGGCGGCCGAGGCGCTGGGCATCGGCACTCGGGAGTACCGGCTGCAGCCGGTGCAGGCATGAGGACTGGCGTCGTCCTGCTGCTGGTGGGCTGCCAGGGTCGCCCCTCTGCGGCGCCTGTGGTGCCGGGTCCGGGCCCGGGGCAGGTGCTGCGCGAGTCCAGGGAGTGCATGAGCACGGTGTTCGAGGTGTCGGCGGCGGTGGGGGCCGGCCAGGACAGCGAGAGTGCGCAGGCCGCCCTTGTGGCCGCCCTGGACGAGGTGGCGCGCATCGAGCAGCTCATGTCCACCTACCTCGGCAGCTCGGAGCTCTCGCAGGTGAACGCCGCCGCCGGAGGCGAGCCGCTGGTGGTGTCCGCGGAGCTGTACGCGCTGGTGGAGCGCAGCCTGGCGGTCTGCGTGGAGACCGGAGGCCTGATGGATCCCACCTTCGGGCCTCTGGGGCGGGCCTGGAACTTCCGCAGGGAGCCCTTTGTGCCGCCCACCGAGCAGGAGCTCCTGGCGGCGCGCGACCTGGTGGGCTGCCGCGCGGTGGAGCTGGACGGCGCGGCCGGAACGCTGCGCCTGCCCCGCGAGGGCATGTCCCTGGGCTTGGGGGCGGTGGCCAAGGGCTACGCGGTGGATCGCGCCTCGGCCCTGCTGTTGGAGGCGGGCCTGGGGGACCACCTGGTGAACGGGGGAGGGGACGTGGTGGCCAGGGGCTCCAAGGCCCAGGGACCCTGGGTGGTGGGTGTGCAGCATCCCCGCGCGCGCGGAGATCTGCTGGGTCGGGTGCCGCTGCGGGACCGCGCCCTGGTGACCTCGGGGGACTACGAGCGCTTCGCGGAGGTGGACGGCGTGCGCTACCACCACGTCATCGACCCGCGCACCGGCTGGCCCACCCAGGGGCTGGTGTCGGTCTCGGTGATGGCCGGCAGCGCCGAGCGCGCCGATGGGCTGGCCACGGCCCTGATGGTGGCCGGGCCAGAAGAAGCGGCCAGCCTGCTGGGAGCGCTGCCGGAGGTGGACGCGCTGCTGGTGGAGGAGGGCGGCGACTACCAGGCCACGCCGGGGTTCTCGGAGGTGGTCGGGCTAGCCGTCGTCCCCTGACGACAGGCGGCGGTGCTGGGCCATGGCCTGCTCCCAGCGCTCGACGGGGGAGTCGGCGGAGCCGGAGCTCGGGGTGATCAGGGCCACCCTGGGGATGACCTTCACCTCGCCCGCGGGCAGGCACTGGCGGATGTTGTCGTGGGCCTGCTGCCAGCGCTCGCGCAGGTCGGCGCGCTCCTGGGGCGGCGAGTGCCTCTCCAGCAGCTCCACGCACTTGCGCAGGTCGTCCAGGTGGCCGGTGAATTCGCCCCGCCTGCCCATCTCCAGCATGGGCTCCCAGAACTCCAGATCCTCCCAGGTCTTGGCCACCGCCGCGGCGCTCTCCTCGCAGCCCTGTACGTCTCCCAGGCCGAAGACCTGCATGGCCATGCGCGCGTCCTCGTCCTTCGAGGCACGCCGGATGGCTGAGAGGTGATCCTCGAAGCTGCGGGGCCAGGCGCCGCTGTCACCAGCCTGCGACTCTTCTTCCTCGTCTAGCGGCTCGAGGCTGTCGGTGACGTCCTCGAAGTCATCGAGATCGTCGCAGGGGGAGAGCATGTCTGCGGTGACCTCGTCCACCTCGTCGTCTTCGATGGCCACCTCGTGGTCGACGGTGGGGGATGACCTGGCACCATCGGGCAGGAACAGGTTGGTCCAGTCCGCGGGTGATTTCTTCATGACGGAGCCCTCGTCGCGGCCCATCGGATGGGGGTGCCGGAGCTCACGCTCGGGGCCGCGTCTGGAGGGCTCATCGGCACCTCGCGAGCAGAATTTCAGCCCTCGGGATGCATGGCTCTCCAGATGGCCTGGGCCAACACCTCTCCGACCCCCGGGGCCGCCGCCAGCTCTTGCTGCGAGGCGCTGGCCACGTTGCGGGTCGAGCCGAAGTGGCGCAGCAGAGCCTTGCGGCGCGCGGGCCCCACGCCCGCGATCTCTTCGAGGGCGCTGCCCAGGGCGCGCTTGCGTCGTCGCTGGCGGTGGTAGCGCAGGGCGTAGCCGTGGCTCTCGTCCCGCAGGTGCTGCAGCAGCCTGAGGGCGGGATCGTTGGCCTTGAGGCGCACCGGGTCGCGGATGGCGGGCAACACCAGGCGATCGGTGCTGTCCCGCCGGCCCTGGCGCCTCTCGGTGCGCGGCTTGACCAGCCCCACCGCCGGCAGCTGGGGCAGGCCCTCGTGCTGCAGGACCGCCAGCGCGGCGCTCAGCTGACCGCGGCCGCCGTCCACCACGATCAGGTCGGGCAGTGTGTCTTCGGCGAGCCCTCTGCGCAGCCGACGACCGAGGATCTCGCGCATGGTGGCGTAGTCGTCGGCGCCCTCGACGGTCTTCACGCGGTAGCGGCGGTAGGCGGAGCGGTCCGGCCGCCCGTCGATGAACACCACCATGGACGAGACCGGATCGCTGCCCTGCAGGTTGCTGTTGTCGAAGCACTCCACCCGGCGTGGAGGTGCGGGCAGGCGGCAGATCCGAGCCAGGGCCTCCAGGGCCCGGGCGCTGCGCTCGTCCTCTGTGGTGCCCCGCAGGAAGCGCTCGCGGGCGTTGTGCGATGCCAGCTCCACCAGGGCACGCTTGTCGCCTCGCTGGGGTGTGCGCAACCGGACGCGGCTGCCCCTGCGGTCCGAGAGCAGCTCCACCAGGGTCTGCTCGTCGGCGGGAGCGCTCGGAAGCAGGAGCTCGGGGGGGATGCGCTCGCGGGGGTCCTCGCCGGAGGCGGGGTCGTAGTGCTGGGCCACCAGGGTGGTGAGCAGGTCGGCGTCGTCGCCCAGGGCGCCGTCGATCCAGCGCACCACAGGATCCAGCAGGAAGCCGCCGCGCACGGGCTGGATGGCCGCCGTGCCGCGCTCGCCCTCCCGGAACAGGCCCCAGATGTCGCGGTCCGCCAGAGTCCGGTCCACCACCCGCTGCCGCTCGACGGTGGCCTCGATGGCGCGCAGCAGGTCGCGCGTGCGGGCTGCGTCCTCGAAGCGTTCGTGCTCGGCATGTCCGAGCATTCGCTCCTGCAGCCTGTCCAGCAGCTCGCGGCTTCGGCCGGACAGGAAGAGCGCGGCCTCCTCGACGATCTCCTGGTAGGTGTCGGCCTGCACCAGGCCCACGCAGGGGGCGGAGCAGCGCTTGAGCTGGTGGAGCAGGCAGGGCCGGGCGCGGCTGCGCAGGGTGCGGTCGTTGCAGCGGCGGAGGGGAAAGTGCCGCTGTACGGCGTCCAGGGTCTGCCTCGCGCGGGCGGCCGAGTGGTAGGGCCCGAAGTAGCGCGCGCCATCGCTGTGGATGCGGCGCTGCAGCGTGAGCCGCGGCCAGGCCTCGCGCGGGTCCAGGCGCAGGTGCAGGAAGTTCTTGTCGTCCCGCAGCTTGGCGTTGTAGCGCGGCTGGTGCTTCTTGATCAGTGTGTTTTCGAGGATCAGGGCCTCTTTCTCGGTGGAGGTGAGCACCACCTCCACGTCCACCGCTTCGCGCACCAGGTGCGGCACCATGGCCCGGGTGTCGTGGCCGCTGAGGTACTGGCGGGCGCGGGCGCGCAGGTTCACGGCCTTGCCCACGTAGAGCACCTTGCTGGTGGCGTTCAGGAACAGGTAGACGCCCGGGGAGGTGGGCAGTCGGCTGATGCGTCCAGCGAGCTCGTCGGCCATGGCGGGCTCGGCTCAGGGCGAGGAGCCGTCACCCAGGATGAAGGCGTAGGGATCCTGCAGCGCCAGCTCTTCGCCGGTGAGCTCGCGGCACTTGCTCAGGGTGGCCAGGCGCAGGCAGAGCTGGTGCACCCTGCCGTCGAGGGGGACGGGTACGCGCGCGGGAGCGAGCCCCTGGTCGCGGCCATCCAGCTCCACGCGGGCCCCCTCGAGGTCGGTCCACACGGTGACCTCGGGGGCGTCGGCGGCGGCGGCGGAGACAGAGCTGAGCTCGCCGTCCGCAGGCGTGGGCTCGCTGCTGGTGCCGGCGGCCTCCCCCGGGGTGGGCTGCGGACCGGCGCTGTCGCCGCTGTCGCGTCCCTGCAGCAGCCAGGCCAGGAAGGCGGCCAGGAGGATCACCAGGGCGATGCGCCGCCAGGGCAGCCCCGTGTTGGTGACCTCCATCTCCCGGATGGGCTCGCTGGACATGCTGGCCTGCACCTCCTCGAGGGTGCGGGCGGGCTCGGTCCACTTGCCTGCACCCAGCTCCTGGTCGCGCTCGGAGCGGTCGGTGATGCCCACGCCGGCGAGCCATTCGTCCTTGATGGAGGCGCGGCGGGACAGGAGGGGGGTGGGGGCTGGCGCTGCGGAGTCGGTGGCTGGAGGCGGAGGCTCGGGGGAGGGGCTGGGAGGTGGTTCGGACTGAGCCTTGGTCTCTTGTTCCTGCAGCAGTCGCTCGATCTCACGGGCGCGCAGGTCGTCGTCCTTGGCGGGACCCGCCAGCAGCGCTGCCCAGCCAGAATCGTGCACGTCGGCGGGCCTGGGCTCGCGCTCGCGGCGGCGGAAGCTGAGTCGGGGGCGAGGGCGAGGGGTTGGCTCGGGTTCAGGCTCTGGCTCTGGTTCTGGAACCAGCTCTGGCTCTGGCTCTGGTTCTGGAACCAGCTCAGGTTCGGGTTCAGGCTCTGGCTCTGGTTCAGGCTCTGGTTCTGGAACCAGCTCAGGTTCGGGTTCAGGCTCTGGCTCTGGCGGAGGTTCTGGAACCAGCTCTGGTTCAGGTTCGGAGATCAGGCCCGCGGGCTGTCGGGGGGCGTCGGTGGTTGTGGTTGCCTCGCGCCCCTGGTCCTGGTGGTGAAGTTGTGGGGTCGGTGGGCGCTTGGCTGCCGTTGCGATGCCGAAGGCGGTTGCGAGGCGGGAGAGCAGGTCGTGAGGTCTGGGTTCTGGTTCTGGTTCTGGTTCTGGTTCTGGTTCTGGCTCAGGCGATGGTTCTGGAACAGGCTCTGGGACTGGCTCTGGTTCAGGTTCGGAGATCAGGCTGCGAGATCTGGGTCCTGGTTCAGGCTCAGGCTCAGGCGATGGTTCTGGAACAGGCTCTGGTTCAGGTTCGGAGATCAGGCCCGGTGGCTGTCGGAGGGCGTCGGTGGTCGGGGCTGCTTCGCGCCCCTGGACCTGGTGGTGAAGTTGTGGTGTCGGGGTTGCTTCGCGCCCCTGGTCCTGGTGGTGAAGTTGCGTGGTTGGTGGGCGCTTGGGCTCCGGCTCTGGAGCAGGAGGCTCCGGATCTGGTTCTTGCTCTGACACAGCGTCTGGTTCAGGCTCTTGAACGGGTTCTGGGACAGGTTCGGAGATCAGGCCCGGTGGCTGTCGGGTGTCGTCGGTGGTCGGGGTTGCTTCGCGCCCCTGGTCCTGGTGGTGAAGCTGTGGGGTTGCTGGGCGCTTGAGCTCCGGCTCTGGAGCAGGAGGCTCCGGATCTGGTTCTTGCTCTGACACAGCGTC
>CAZEJJ010000007.1:24448-80825 GCA_964512185.1 uncultured Enterobacterales bacterium
TGGAGCAGGAGGCTCCGGATCTGGTTCTTGCTCTGACACAGCGTCTGGTTCAGGCCCTGGGACAGGCTCCGGGACAGGCTCTGGTTCAGGTTCGGAGTCTAGGTCCGGTGGCTGCCGGGTGTCGTCGGTGGCTGGGGCTACTTCGCGCCCCTGGTCCTGGTGGTGAAGCTGTGGGGTTGGTGGGCGCTTTGGCTCCGGCTCTGGAGCAGGAGGCTCCGGATCTGGTTCTTGCTCTGACACAGCGTCTGGTTCAGGCCCTGGGACAGGCTCCGGGACAGGCTCTGGTTCAGGTTCGGAGATCAGGTCCGGCGGCTGTGGGGGATCGTGGGTGGTCGGGGCTACTTCGCGCCCCTGGTCCTGGTGGTGAAGCAGTGGGGGCGGTGGGCGCTCGTGCTCGTGCTCCGGGTATTGCTGGGGCTCGTGCTCGTGGTACTGGCGTGGGGCGTGGGAGTATTCGGGGGTGGTGGGCGAGATCTGGAAGCTGGCCACCTTGGCCGGCGCGCTGGAATTCTGGTCTTCGTCCAGCAGAGACGGCGGGACGAGGAAGCGCCCCTGGTTGTCCATCAGCGGGAAGTCCTCCACCACCGGGATCTCGAGGGTGACCTTGCGGCGAGGGGAGGGGGCCGGTGGCCTGGGTACCCGCACGCGCAGCTCGGGAGCGGTGGTGGGAGGGATCGCCGGCGGAGCGGGCTCGGGGGCAGGCGCGGTGATGGGTGGTGCTGGCTCCGGGGCGGGGGCCGGGAAGCTCCGGGCTGGCGGAGGGCTGAACAGGGAGGGCCGGCGGTCGGGATCGGGCCGCCGTGGCGTTGGTTCCAGTCTGATGCCCTGTTCAGCCAGGTAGCTGGACAGGGCTTCGGGAGACGCGCCGTGGCGGAAGCGCAGCGCGGAGATGGCCTGGCGCACGGCGCGACCGGGGGCCAGCCGGTACAGGCCGCCCCAGCGCAGCAGGCCACGCAGCAGCAGCTCCAGGCGATCGTCGTTGCCGCACAGTCCGGGCAGCTCGCTGGCCACGTGCTTGGGGATCCCGGGCGACAGCAGCCGGGCTGTCTCCTCTTCGGGGGCGGGCAGCGGCCAGTCGCCCCCCAGGGCGCACCACAGGGCCGCGCCGATGGCCTGGCAGTCGCGCACCTGGGCGCTGTCGGCCGCGAACCAGGCGGCGCCGCCAGCCAGCAGCTCCGGGTCGGGCTGCACCAGGAAGTGGCCCTCGACGGTCCAGCCCACGGAGGCCGGGGAGAAGCCGCCGTGGCCGGCGCCTTCGTCGTGGAGTACGGCGAAGACATCGGACAGCTCGTAGGCCAGGGCCAGGGCCGCGGCGATGGGCATGGGCTGCCGGAGCCGGGACAGCCGGAGCTCGAGCTTGCCTTCCAGGAAGATGCCTCGACGCCGGTGGGCGTTGTGCTGGACGATGCGGGCGAAGGGCGGGAAGACCGGCAGGTGGGCGGCGCGTGCCTGCAGCTCCTCGGGAACCTCCCAGAACTCGCCCGGGCCGAATCCTGGTAGCTCGGTTGAGAAGCGGTTGATGCCGGCTGGGCTGGACACGCTGCGGCCCTCGCGAGGGGAGGATCTGGGTGCTGCAGCCACGTATTGGCCCGTGCACTCCGGGACCACACCCTGTGGGCCCGGCTGCCACACGGCGTCGCCCACCGCGCGGCTGGCGACCTCTCCCTGCGCACGAGACGCTCATTTCCGCCTGCAAGCTGCCTTGATGGGGGCTTGAGCGGTCGTTACCATGCGCCCTTCCTCTACGGGCCGGCGCTCGACCGGCCCGTTTCTTTCTTGGAGCGTTCGCATGAGCCGCGTGGAAGCCGCAATCAACCAGAGTCGTTGCGTTTTGGCCATCGGGACGAAGGCGCTGGCCGACGCCGATGTCCTGGCGGAGATCCGCCGCCGACCGGGACTGCCCATGGTGGTCCTGGGAGGTGAGGCCGTAGAACCTGCCCTGTCCATCTCCGAGGAGAGCCTCGCCCACTGCTTGGACAAGCCCGGCGGCGTGCTGGTCCTGGTGGAGCCCGACGCGGCCCGCGACGGAGCGGGCCTGAACGCCATCTCCAAGCTGCTGCAGAAGGCGCGCAACAAGCCCCGCATGGTGGTGGCGGCGCGCGCCTTCAACCCCTTCCTGATGCCCATGGCGTTGCGGCTCCTCAAGCTCGAACAGGAGCGAAAGCGCGCGCGCGACTTCCTCTCCACCCTCCCGATCCCTGCCATCATCGCGGCCCCCGCCGTGGCTGCCGGCGCCCCCCGGTCGGCCGCTGTGGCTGCCGCGGCTCCAGCGTCCGCTCCCAGGAAGAAGAAGAAGAAGAAGAAGAAGACCGCGGGCTCCGAGCGCGCTCCGCGGGTGGGCTTCGCTGGCCGAGAAGACGAGCTGCTCAGCCTGTCGTCGCTGCTCGGAAGCGGCGGCCCCATCGCCGTGGTGGGCCCGCTGGGTGTCGGCCGGCGCTGGCTGGTGGAGCGCTGCCTGGCTGAGTCCCCCCTGCGGCGCTTTCCGGACGTGGCGCTGGGCTGGAACGCGGCCGCGGATCACCTCTACGCGCGCCTGGCGCAGATCTGTGCCGACGCTGGCGACAAGCGCCTGGCCAAGGCCGTGCGCACCCCCGAGACCCGTCCCGCGCCCACCGAGCTGGCCGCCCTGGCGGTGGAGTGTCTGGGCGCAGAAGCCCTGTCGGACGCGGTCATGGTCATCCACGTGCCCGCGCGACTGGTGCGCGAAGACGGCAGCATGCATCGCCGCGGTCGGCTCGAGCTGTTGCTGGAGGCTCTGCTCACCGGCGCCTTCGCCCCCCGGTTGGTCTTCACCCTGCGCCACGCGCCCGTGTCCTACCGCGAGGGCGGCACCGCAGGGCTGCGCGTGCTCAAGCTCGGCGGGCTCAAGGGTGGTGACCTCTACGAGATCTTCGACGCCTACCGCTACTCGGAGGTCCCGCGCGACAAGCTGGGTGAGGTGCACCGGCAGCTCCACGGCCACCCCCTGGCGGTGCGCACCTACGCCATCATCGCCCGCGACGCCCAGAACCGCGAGAAGGTGCTCGCCGACCGCAAGCTGCTGCGCATGAACTCCGTCGAGGAGGTGGAACCCCTGGTGCGGCGCATCCGGCGCCAGGTGGAGCGCCTGCCCGAAGCCGAGCGCAAGGCGCTGGCCACGCTGGCCCACTCCAAGCACCCCGCTCCCGCGGCGGTGCTGCAGCGCCTGGGCATCGCCCGCGCCGAGCGGCTGGGGCTGATGGCCCGCGGCCTGCTGGACTTCACCCCCGACGAGGGAGAACGCCGCTACTACGTGCACCCGCTGGTGCTGGCGCACCTGTCAAGGCGCGAGACCAGCGAGTTCCCCATCCTCGAGACCCTGGGCAACTCCTACCTGGACGCCCACAAGCACTCCCAGGGCAGCGAGAAGCTGGCCTTCGGGCTCGAGGCCAACCGCTGCCTGGTGCGGGCCCGCCGCGTGCGCAGCACCCTGCGCGTGGGCTACCCGGACCACGACGCTCACCTCGAAGCGGTGCGCGGCATGATCCGGGCCCAGAACGCCAGGCTCGACCTGGCCAAGCAGCGCATCGACGGCATCCTGAAGGCCGATCCTGGCAACAGCGAGGCCTGGATGCTGCGCGCCGAGATGCTCGACGCGGCCAAGGCGCCGGTGGAGCAGCTCCAGCAGGTCTTCGAGCAGGCGGCCGCGGCGGCCGCCACGCCCGAGATGTTCCACCTCGAGGCCAACTGGCACCAGCGGCGCGGCAAGCGCGGTGACACCGCCGCGGCCATCGAAGCCCTCCAGCGCGGCGCCACCACCTTCCCCCAGAACGGGCGCATCCGGCGCAGGCTGGCGGGCCTGCTGGTGGATCAGCGTCGCTCCGAAGAGGCCCTGGTGGTCCTGCGCGAGGCGCTGGATCTCGAGCCCATGATGCCCGACACCTACGGCCTGCTGGGGCAGGTGCTCACCAGCCAGGGCTCGGCCCACTGGGAAGAAGCCTCGCAGCACCTCGAAGAGGCCATCAGGCTCTCCCCCGACGATCCGGTGCACCTGGCGCGCATGGGTCGGCTGCAGCGCCTGCGCGGGTTGATGGATCGCATGCAGCAGGAAGCCCTGTGGACCTCCGCTGCCGAGTACCTCGAGCGCGCGATCAAGGCCCAGCGTAAGCAAGATCCGGCCATCCTCGAGCTGGCCACGCTGCTGCTGGACACCCCCGGCCTGGCCGACGTGGACCGGGTGGCCTGGCTGCTCAAGCAGGCCGGCCAGCGCAAGGGATCACCCCGCCACAAGGTGCTCGAGGCGCGGCTGGCTGCCCGTCGCGGCCGGGTCGAAGAGGCCGAGGCAGTTCTGGATCGCCTGGTGCAGCGCGATCCCGGGAACCACCTGGCCCGAGCTGCCCTGGCCGAGGTGCTCTGCGCCAAGAGCCGCATCTTCAGGGCCCACGCCGAGTACCAGCGCGCGCAGCAGGACGCCCCCCGCGAGGCCCCGGAGCGCCACGCCTACGAGATCGCCATGGAGCAGCTGCGGGCCCTCATCGAGAGCGGCCAGGCCATCGAGCTCGAGAAGCAGGCCGACCTGGCGGCCGCGGAGCTCGCCAAGCAGATCCCCGCCGCTCCGGTGCCGGAGTCGCGGCCTGTGCGGCGGAGGCGGCGCGGCCGGGAGCGCCACGTGCGTCCCCCCGGAGACACCCCCGTGGAAGAGCCCACGCCCGAGGCCGCGCCCACAGCCGTGGAGCCCCCCGTCCCGGCCCAGGCCGACGACGCCGCGGCGCCGCAGGAGGCCCCGGTGGCCGCCGCTGCCGCTGGCGCGGCCGAGGAGTAGCGCATGGCCTACCGCAAGGACCGCAACATCACCAAGGAGATCCCCAACTACCGGAAGATCCTGGCCCACATCACCCCCGATCGGGACCACGCCGCCATCTACTTCCGGCAGGCCCTGGACCTCCGCGAGACCCTGCGCTGGCTCGCCGCTGAGCGCGAGCGCACCGGCAAGAAGATCACCTTCCTGCACGTGTTCCTGGCGGCCACCGGGCGCATGCTGGCGATGAGGCCCAAGCTCAACCGCTACGTCACCGGCTGGCGCATCTACCAGCGCGACGGGGTCACCATCACCATCTCGGTCAAGAAGTCCCTGGAGGACGGCGCCAAGATCGTGATGCTCAAGATCCCGCTCACCGCCACCGACACCCCCGAAGGCGTGTTCGACAAGGTCACCGCCATGGTCAGCAAGGGCCGCAGCGGCCAGACCCACGACGAAAAAGAGACCGCGTTCTTCTTGAAGATCCCGGCGTTCATCCTGGGCCGCCTGGTGAAGATCGTGATGTGGGCGGATCGCTGGCACCTGCTGCCCGGCTTCTTCGCCGATCCCGACCCGATGTACACCTCCATGGTGGTGGCCAACCTGGGCTCCGTGGGCCTCGACCCCGCCTACCACCACCTGTACGAATACGGAAACTGCCCCTTCTTCGCCACCATCGGGGCCATCGCCGATCAGCCCATGGCGGTGGACGGCCAGGTGGAGGTGCGGCCCCAGGTGGAGATCAAGTACAGCTTCGACGAGCGCGTCGAGGACGGCCTGGCCTGTGCCATCTCCCTGGCGGGCCAGGTGGAGCTGATCCAGGATCCCGGCCGCTTCGCCGAGGGCATCACCGACCACAAGGGCCAGGTGCCGCGGGCCTGAGGGGCTGGAAACGCCAGCAGCTCGGACCACCACGCCCTGTGCTATGCTCCCTGCTTTCTCCTCGCGGGAGGATTCATGCTGCGACTACCCGAGCGTCGTACCGAGACCGTGTTCTCGGACTTCAAGAGCGCCCTGGGGCTCGACCAGGCCATGGCCGAAGCCCATCGCTGTCTCTACTGCCACGATGCGCCTTGCATCGGTGAGTGTCCGGCCGCGGTGAACGTGCCGGAGTTCATCCGGCGCATCTGCACCGAGAACTTCGAGGGGTCCGCACAGCTCGTGCTGGCGGACAACCCGCTGGGCATGAGCTGCGCCCGTGTCTGCCCGGTGGAGGTGCTCTGCGGCGGCTCCTGCGTGCTGCCCGAGATGGGCCTGCCCGCCATCCAGATCGGTCGGCTGCAGCGCTTCGTCACCGACATGGCCTTGGACCAGGGCTGGGTGTTCACCGAGCCCGCGCCCAGCAGCGGCAAGAAGGTGGCCCTGGTGGGCGCCGGCCCGTCGTCGCTGGCCTGCGCCTGGTACCTGGGCATGGCCGGGCACCAGCCGGTGATCTTCGAGAAGGATCGCCTGCTGGGCGGACTCAACACCACGGCCATCGCGCCCTACAAGATGAAGGCCGACCGGGCCATCCAGGAAGCCGAGTACCTGGTGCAGCACAGCGGCGCCGAGGTGCGCTTCGGCGTCGAGGTGGGCCGCCACGTGGCCTGGGAGAACCTGGAGCGCGAGTTCGACGCGGTGTTCGTGGGCGTGGGCCTGGGCCCCGATCGCCTCATGTCCCGCCTGCCCGGCGCGGGCCTGACGGGCATCGAGGGCGCGGTGGAGTTCATCGGCCAGCTCAAGACCCGCGAGTTGGATCTCAGCGGCCTGGAGCGCGCGGTGGTGGTGGGCGGCGGCAACACCGCCGTGGACCTCACCCGGGAGCTCATGGCGCTGGGCGTGCCGGTGGTCACCATGATCTACCGCCGCGACCAGGGCTCCATGAAGGGCTACCAGCACGAGTGGGAGCAGGCGCTCAAGGCGGGCGCCAAGGCTCACTGGCGCACCACGCCGGTGGCCTTCGAGGGCCGCGCCGGCGTGCAGGGCGTGCGCTGCGTGCGCCTGTCCGAAGATCTCGTGCCCATCGACGGCAGCGACTTCGTGGTGCCCGCCGACCGGGTGTTCGTGGCCATCGGCCAGTCCCGGCTGGGCGATCTGCTCGAGAAGGTCTCCGACATCCGAGCCCCCAGCGGGCTGGTGCAGGTGGACGAGCAGGGCTCCACCGGCCGTGCGGGCTGGTATGCCGGCGGTGACTGCGTCAACGGAGGTCGCGAGGTGGTCAACGCTGCGGCCGAAGGCAAGGCCGCGGCCCAGGCCATCCACAGCTACCTGTGCGGAGGATCCGAGCATGCCTGACATCTCCACCAACTGCGCCGGGATCACCGCCCCCAACCCCTTCTGGCTGGCCTCGGCCCCGCCCAGCAACACCGGCGACCAGGTGTCGCGGGCCTTCGACCTGGGCTGGGGTGGCGCCGTGTGGAAGACCCTGGGCGACCCAGTCCAGAACGTCTCCAGCCGCTTCGGGGCCATCAACCACAACGGCGCCCGGGCCATCGGCTTCAACAACATCGAGCTGATCACCGACCGCCCGCTGGCCGCCAACCTGCGCGAGATCACCGAGGTCAAGAGCCGCTTCCCCGAGCACGCCGTGGTGGCCTCGCTCATGTTCGGCGGCAAGGACGAGTGGATCGACGCGGTCAAGCGCTGCGAAGACGCGGGCGCCGACGGCCTGGAGCTCAACTTCGGCTGCCCCCACGGCATGTGTGAGCGCGGCATGGGCTCGGCGGTGGGCCAGGAGCCCAAGGTCAACGAGGAGATCACCTCCTGGGTGTCCGAGGTGGCCTCCATTCCCGTGCTCATCAAGCTCACCCCCAACGTGGGCGACATCCTGCCCCACGGTCTGGCCTCGCAGCGCGGCGGCGCCGACGGCGTGGCCCTGATCAACACGGTCAAGTCCATCATCGGTGTAGACCTGGATCGCTTCGTGCCCCTGCCCCGAGTGGGCGACCAGGGCACCAACGGCGGCTACTGCGGCGCGGCGGTGCGCCCCATCGCCCTGCACATGGTGGCCAGCCTGGCCCGCTCCGAGGAGTTCAAGCTGCCCATCAGCGGCATCGGCGGCATCTCCGACTGGCGCCACGCGGTGGAGTTCATGCTGCTGGGGTCCAGCTCCATCCAGGTGGCCACCGCGGCCATGCTCTACGGCTTCCGCATCGTCGAGGACATGACCTCCGGGCTCGAGAGCTGGATGCGCTCCCACGACTTCAAGCGGCTGGATGATTTCATCGGCAAGGCCGTGGGCGCCTACAGCGAGTGGGGCGATCTGGACATCAACTACGAGGTGGTGGCCAGGATCGACGCCGACAGGTGCATCGGCTGCCAGCTGTGCCACGTGGCCTGCCGCGACGGTGGGCACGACTGCATCGCGGTGAAGGCAGACAGCCGGGTCCCCGTGGTGGACGAGGACGAGTGCGTGGGCTGCAACCTCTGCGCCCATGTGTGCCCGGTCATCGACTGCATCACCATGACCGAGGTGGACAACAGCTTCCCACCCGTCAGCTGGAACGAGCACCTGACCGAGGGCACGCCCATCGTGCCCAAGAAGGGTTCACACGACTAGCCAAGGGGTGTGTCGGTGAGCGACCCCATCCAGCTGCAGGCGGCGCGCTACCAGGAGCGCTACCTGCGGGTGGGGGCGGGGGTGGAGCTGCTGCTGCGCAGCTGGGAGCCCGAGGATCCCCGGCTGGACTGGCCCGTGGTCTTCGTGCCCGGCTGGATCTCCCTGCCCCAGGGCTGGACCCACCTGCTCCAGGGGCTGGCGGCGCGGCAGCCCGTGTTCTACCTGGAGACGCGCGAGAAGGCCTCGGCGCGGTTCCAGCGCTCCATGGTCAGCTCGGACTTCAGCATCGAGCGCTGTGCCGCCGACCTGGTGGCGATCAGCCGCGCCCTGCCCGGCGATCCGGAGCAGCGGGTGTGGCTGGCGGCGTCTCTGGGGGCCACCATCCTGGTGCCCGCGCTCACCCAGCACGGGCTGACCGCCCGGGCCGCGCTCCTCATCAGCCCCAACGCCGACTTCCACTACCCCTGGTGGGTCGGGCCCATCACCTACATGCCGTCGTGGCTCTACCCACCTGTGCGCGACTTCGTGCTCTGGTACCTGCGCAGGTTCAAGGTGGACGCCCAGCGCGAACCCGAGCAGATGGCCCGCTACGAGCGCACCATGAACGCAGCGGAGCCGACCCGGCTCAAGCTGAGCGCGCGGGCCTTCAAGGGCTTCGAGCTGTGGCCCATCCTGGATCAGCTGCAGCTCCCGGTGGGGGTGGCCTACGCCAGCTCGGACACCCTGCACGCCGAAGATGACGTGCGGCGCCTGCTGCAGGCCCTGCCTGGGGGCCGGGGCTTCGCTTGCCCCAGCAACCTGCACCTGCACAGGGCGGAGCTGCTGGCGGAGCTGGATGCCTTCCTGGGAGCGGGGGAAATCCAGCAGGGCACGGTATAGGGACTTCGCCCCCCCGAGGTTGTCCATGGCGGATCAGGGCCCATCCAGCTCGCCCAAGTCCCTGCGGCGGCGCGCCCGCAGGGCCCTGGCCCTCAAGGCGGGGCCCTTGTGGCTGCTGGTGCAGATCCTGATGGCCCTGCTGCTGTTCCTGGCCGCCAGCCAGGTGCGCCTCGAGCTGCTGCCCGGCGCCTCCGTGCACGGCGACTGGGTGCACTTCCTGCGCAGCAGCAACCAGCTGGCGCTGGGCCTGCCTGCCTCCGGGAGCCCGCCCCCCCTGTACACCACCTGGCCCTACCTGTTCTTCGCCGGCGCCATCGAGCTGTTCTCGGATCCGCGGCGGGTCTTCATGGCCTGGGCGGTGCTGGCGGCCGCGGCGGTGCCCGTCACCTTCCTGGCCTGCCGCCGGGTGGGCGGGCCGGTGGCCGCCTGCCTGGCCGCGGCGGTGGTCATGGTGGGCCCGATGCAGATCTTCACCTCCATCGGGGTGCGGCCGCCCTACTTCATCTCGCTCTTCACCGCGCTGGCGGTGCTGGGGCTGGGCGCGGCCACGGCGCGGCGGGTCTGGGGCGTGCCGCTGCTGGTGTTCGGGCTGGCCGGCGCCAACGTGCTGCACCTGGGCCTGTGGCTGATGAGCGCCCTGGGCCTGGTCTTTGGACTGGTGCACCTGTCCCGGCTGCCCTGGAAGCGGGCCCTGGCGGCGGCCTTCAGCGCCGCGCTGGCGGGGGGTGCCTTCGCCGGCGTGGTGGTGCACTTCGACTATGCCCGCCTGTACCACCAGGCGCAGATCGTGCTGCACGGGGCGCTCATGTTCCGTCCACCTCCAGATGCCAGCCCCGAGCGCGTCCTGTGGCAGCTGCTGCTGGGCCTGGACATGCGCGAAGACGCCTTCCTGCTGCTGCTGGTGCTGGCGCTGGTGGCCGTGGCGGTGGCGCTGTTGCGCGCGGTGCTGGGCTGGTGGGCCCGCCGGCGCGACACAGGTCTGGCCGCCCTGAGCGCCGACCACGAGCAGCGCCAGGCCGCCTGGACAGGGGTGCAGGCCCTGCTGCTGGCCATGGCCGGGGCCTGGCCCTACCTCAAGCTCGGCCTGGAGAAAGGGCACGTCGAGGCCCACCACTTCGTGGCCCTGGTGCCCGTGGTCTGCGTGGCGCTGGCGGGCCTGCTGCGGGGGGTGGCTCCCGGGCGCTGGCGGACCCTGCAGTACCTCGCCGCTACCCTGGGGTTCTTCGTCTGGCTGGCCAGGCCCGCCTTTCCCTACGACCGCTGGCCGGGCGACATCCTCTGCGAGGCCAGCTGGGAGAGCCACCGGGATCTGCTCTCCCTGGCCGAGCCCATCCGCGAAGACGCCCTCGAACGCCAGCGCCAGCCGGTGGTCATCGGCCTGGTCGAGGACGAGCTGGGCAGGCTGGACATCGACGTGATCGCGGCGGTCAACGAGCTGGTGCGCCTGGGCTGGCCGGCGGACGATCACCAGCCCGACTGCTACCTGGTCACCGCCCCGACCCTGGCGGCGGAGTTCGCGGCTGCCAGCCAGCTGTGGGAGGGCGGTGGCGTGGTGGTGCTGCGGGACGCGGGCTGCCGCGACGTCCAGGCCCAGGGGTCCACGCTGTGCAAGATGGCCGAGGGCTACCGGGCCATGACCCGCCATCACCTGGGTGAGTCGCCCTGGTGGCGGGTGCCCTACTGCCTGGTGGATCAGCACTGATGGCGCGGGCTCCCCTGTGGAAGACCCTGCTGCGGCTGGTGCTGGTGTCCAGCTTGACCATGGTGGCCATGGTGGTGGGGGTGGAGCTGCTGGCTCGCTGGATGATCCTGGACGCGCACCAGGGCGAGGCCATCGCTGCCTACACCGACCCGCGGGGAGACCCCCGCGACGTGCCCGAGGCCTTACGCGACGTGGACTATCTCCCGCGGCTGTTCAGGCTGCACGAGGAGGGGCTCGAGACCGCCTTTGGCAGCTGCAGCGCCGATCACCCCGGGCCCACCTTGCTGGCCCTGGGCGACTCGACGACGGTGGAGACCAGCGCTCCCGAGACCGAGGACCGCGCCTTCGTGGGCACCTGGCCCTTCATCGTTGGCGAGGGCCTGGGCGCCGACTGGCAGGTCTGCGTGATCGCCGAGTGCGGCTACCACCCCTCGGACTTTCCCCCGCTCGTGCAGGCCTTCAGCCAGGTCATCGAGCCCGATCTCACCATCCTGCTCATGTGCGAGAACGACATCTGGACCGAGATGCCGCGGCACCTGGATCGCTCCGGGGGCAGGTGGCTGCTGCGCTACGAGCCTCAGTACTTCCTGGCCTGGGAGCGCTACCAGAACGAGTGGCTGTTCGAGCACTCCCATGCCTGGCGCTACCTCTCCTGGCGCATGGCCATGCGCACCAGCGAGTCCGAGATGATCGAGCGGCCCGGCGTGGGGCGCGAGGCGGGCGACGCCCTGATCGAGCTCAAGCGCTTCATGCCCCGCGTGTTCGCCATCGCCCCGCTGGTGGCCGGCTCCAGCGTCTCGCAGCGGGTGTGGCGGCTGTCCCGCCAGTCCGGGCTGGATATCTCCATCATCCGCTGGCCAGCCGATCCGCTCCCCCTGCGCCGGCAGCCCAACGACGAGGGCCACATGAACGCCGAGGGGCACCGCTGGGTGGCGGAGCACATGCTGGGCGAGCTGCGCCAGGAAGGGGAGTAGGGCATGCGACGGGGCGACAGGAAGATCGACGACCGGGCGGTCATCGACGGGATCATCGCGCGCTGTCGCGTGCTCCGCCTGGGGCTGTGCCGCGCTGGCCAGCCCTACGTCGTGCCCCTGTGCTTCGGCTACGACGGCCGCGCGCTGTACTTCCACGCGGCGGCTGAGGGGAAGAAGATCGAGCTGCTCCGGGAGAACCCGAGGGTGTGCGTCGAGCTCGACATCCCGGGGGATCTGCTGCCCGCCGCCAAGGCCTGTGGCTGGAGCATGAGCTACGAGAGCGTCATCGGTACAGGCACCGCCGAGATCCTCGAGACCGAGCAGCAGAAGAGGGAGGGGCTGGGGTGGATCATGCGCCAGTACTCCGACCAGGCCTGGACCTTTCCCGAGCGCGTGGTGGGCCGGATCGTGGTCGTCCGCATCGACCTGGAGGAGATCACCGGCAAGGCGAGGTTCTGATCTAATGCCTCCATCGTCCCCCACGATTCTGCTGCGGGCTACGATCCGCCGCGTCCGCAGCCCGTTTTGCCTCGACTCACTAGGTGTATCTCAATACCCGTTGCGGACACCTTCGCTCGTCTCGTACCCGTTACGGATGCAAGCGGGCCCCGGCCACTGGCGCCTCGTAGCCCTCGCGACGAACCCTCGTGAGCGATGGGGGACTAGCGCGACGCGGGCAGCCGGTAGATGCGCGAGATGCGCGAGATGCCGCGCTGCCTGTCGCGCCACAGGGCGCGGTCGCAGGGCTCGCGGGTGTCGAAGCGGCTCTCGAGCGCTCGACCCAGGGCGTCGGCGGTGTTGGGCGAGAACATGAGCTCGGGCTGTCGGAAGTCCACCCCGGGCGCCAGGGGGCCGGGGATCAGTCCGGCGGCCGCGACGGCCAGGGCGGCCAGGGCCAGCCAGGAGCGCCAGCGGGCGCGGCGCCACCAGGCCAGCTGCTCATCGTCCCTGGGCGGGGGCTTCAAGGGCCAGGGGTGGTCCACCAGCAGCGCGAAGCCCACCCCCATGAACACCGGGACGAACACCAGGTAGCTGGCCATCTGCCGGGCCTGGGGCAGGATGGTGCTGGACTGGTAGAGCAGGGCGGCGAAGGGCAGGGCGGGGAGCACCAGCGCCAGCAGCCTGGTGGGAGAGCGCCAGAGCAGCGCCGCCGCCAGCGCCAGGCAGGCGAGGGTGGGTGTGACCCAGGGCCACACCCAGCGGGCGCGGCGAAAGACCGACTCGGGGTAGCTGACGATGCTCTCGGGGATGGCCGAGGAGATCTCCCCCAGGGCCGCCAGGGTGCCGGGCAGCATGCGCAGCGGGCTGTGACCCCACAGGAAGTCGTGGGACATGAGGGCCTGGACGTCGTGGGGCCAGGCGTGGAACAAGCCGGCGTCCACCACGATGGAGGCGGCGTAGGCGTAGGACTGGCCCACGATGCCGGGGGAGCCCTGGGAGATGTAGACGTGGGCCAGCCACCAGGAGACCACCAGCGGCAGCAGCAGCAGGCCCACGCGCAGCGCCGCTCCCTTGACGGCGCGCCCCCGCAGCGCCGCGGCCAGCAGGCCCAGCCCCACCAGGGGCCCGGCGATGACGATGCCGCGGGCGTCGAAGACCAGGGCGGCCCCCGCGGCGCTGCCTGCCAGCAGCGCCGGAGCCCAGCCGCGGAAGCGGATCAAGGCCGCCACGCTCCCCGCCAGCAGGACGCTGCAGGCCACGTTCACCGGGTAGAAGGTGGCGTTGCGAGCCAGGGCCGCCAGCGGATCCAGCATGGTGACCAGCAGCAGCGAGGCCAGCGCCGCCACCCGGCCGTGCACCGCCAGGCCCCAGAGGTAGGCGCCCATGCCCAGCAGCACCATGGACAGCATGGCGTACACGGCGAAGGAGTCGTAGACCCCCAGGGTCGAGAACCCCCAGGCCGGCAGCCAGGCCGCCAGGATGGAGCGGGAGTGGGGGAAGGGGGTCATGCCATTTTCCACCACCTGGGCCGTCACGTCGCAGTAGGCGTCGAAGTCGGAGACCCACATGGGGAAGCGGTCCTGGGAGGCGACGGCCAGCAGGTGGAAGGCCAGCAGCAGGCACACCGCCAGCGCTGCGCCGAGGGCGATGGGGATGTCGGCCCGGTCGGGTGCGGCGGCTCCGCGGCGGCGGCCCAGCGGGATCAGCCCCGCGACCAGGGGGATGGCCAGCAGCAGCAGGGGGGCCAGGGTGGTCCCGGCGGGCAGGGGGGAGGGCATGGGGCTACTGCGCCGGCGGTGTGGCCGCTGAGCGGCGCTGCTGCAGCTCCTCGAGCAGCCGCTGTGCCTCGCCGTCGTGGGGGTAGTTCTCGATGGACTTGCGCAGCAGGGCCTCGGCGTCGTCGAACAGCCCGTCGTCCATCTGCATGCGGGCCAGCTCGTTGTACTTCTTGTACTCGATGTTGGGGTTGATCTCGATGGCGCGCTCGAAGTGGCTGCGGGCTTCGGCCTCGCGGCCCTGGCGCAGGTAGACCATGCCCAGCCCCTCGTGGGGGCAGGTGTAGCCCTCGGGAGCGATCTGCAGGGCCCGGCTGAAGGCCGCCTCTGCGGCGGCGTCGTCGCCCTTGTTCAGGGCGGTGAGGGCCAGGCCAGCCAGGGCGTACTGGTTGTCGGGGTCGCTCTCGAGGATCTGCTCGAAGAGCGCCTGTGCCTGGTCGAGCTCACCCAGGGCGGTGAGGGAGTTGCCCTTGCCCAGCAGGGCGAAGGTGTCCCGCGGCTCGCCGCCGAGCACCTGGTCGTAGGCCAGGACCGCCCGCTCGTGGTCGCCCTGGTTGGAGTGGCTCCAGGCCTGGCCCAGGCGGGCCATGCGCAGCTGCAGCGCGTGCCAGGCGCGATCTGTGGCGCCGGAGGAGCTGCCCGGGACGCTGGACTCCAGCCGCGCCAGGGCCGGCCCCAGCTGGGCCAGGGCGCTGTCGGTGTCGTGCTGGGTGACCGCCAGGTGTGCGCGGGCCACGCGCGCCGCGTCGGCCTCGGGGCTGCCGGCGGACAGGGCGGCCAGCTGGGCCTCGGCGCCTTGGTAGTCGGCGGCCAGCACCAGCAAGAAGGCCTGCAGCACCCGGCCCCGCTCGCTGAGCTCAGCGGAGTGGACCTCGTCGAGCAGCACGGTGGCCTGGCGGAAGGAGTAGCCCTGGAAGGCTGTGATGGCCTCGGCCAGGATCACCGGGTCGCCGGGCTTCTGGCCCCGCTCCACCCCGTGCTGCTGGTGGAGGTCCCCTTCGAGCCGGGCGGCCAGCTGGCCGTACTCGGGGCGGTCGGCCAGGGTGATGGCTCGCTGGATGTAGTGCTGGGCCAGCACCGAGTAACCGGCGTTGTGGGCGCTCTCGGCGGCCTTGAACTGGAAGAAGCCGTCGGTGCGGTAGGACTCGTGATCTGCGATGAGCCCGTACATCTCGGCGGCGGCGGCGTGCTGCCCACGCATCTGGTACAGCTCGCCCAGCCCGGTGTAGGGGCAGGAGGTGAAGCCGCCGGGATCGCGCTTGGTGGACTCTTCCAGCAGCGCGCGGGACTCCACGAAGGCGGCCTCGGCTTCGTCGTAGCGACGCTCGGCGGTGTAGGCCTGGCCCAGCACGAAGAGCAGGTTCATGCGCTCGCCCTGGATGCCGGTGCGGTCCATCATGGCCAGGGCCTGCTGGCCGTTCTCGATGGCCTTCGGGTACTCCTGGTGCTCCTCCTGGACGGAGGCGATCTTGTACAGCCAGATGGGATCGTCAGGGTTCTCGGCAGCCAGCTCTCCGTAGATCTCGATGGCGCGCTGGTGTTCGCCGAATTGCTGGTAGTAGTCGGCGATTCCGGTGAGGGCCCCCAGGTGGCCGGGGGCGCATTCCAGCGCCTTTTCGTACCAGCTGAGGGCCTGCTTGGGGCGCTCCAGCTGGTGCCCCACCCGCGAGCTCATGGCGAAGCGGGTGAGCTCGAACCCACCCAGGCGGGTGAGCAGGAAGGGATGGCAGGGGTGCTCCTCCAGGACCTCGTGCAGCATGACCTCGGCCTTGTCGAACTGGGCCATGTCCACGCGATCGGCCTGGCGGTTGGCCTCCTCGAGGATCTCTTCGACCTGGCGCAGCTGTGGCAGCTCGGGCCAGGTGGTGACCTGGGCCTGCGGGACCGGTCGGGGTGGAGCGGGGGTGTCGAGCTCGCCCGGGCAGGCGGTGGCCAGCAGGCAGGCGAGCAAAGCCAGCGTTGATCGGTTCATGGTGATCCTGTAGCTCAAAGCGGAAGGAGGGCCAAGCGGGGCCGCTCGCGGCGGCGCGGGGTGCGCGCCGCGCGGCCTGGGAGTATGGGAGAGGTCCCGGTGGGAATCCGGTCGATCGCCTTTCCACCCAGCGAGTCGACAGCCCATGAACGACCCCAGCCGGCGAGGCGACAGCGCCCTCACCCCTGACGGAGCCACCCCGCCGGAGGCTCGCCCGAGCTGGGGGCTGCTTCTCCGTCTGTCGCGCGAGCTGCCCCTGCTCCTGGGGGTGCTGCTGGCCAGCTGGTGTGCTCCGCGACCCGTGCTGGGCGTGGCGCAGCACCCCTCGGGCTCTGACTGGCCCCAGTACATCCTGGGCGCCTTCGTGCTCCAGCATCCCGAGCACCTGCACTCGTATCCAGACTGGCGCGAGCCCCTCTATCCCTGGCTGCTGGGCCTGGTGGCCGACGGCGGCAGCTACCTCGAAGCGGGCAGGATCCTGGGCACCTGCTCGGTGCTGCTGCTGATCCTGGGTGCGGCCCTGGCCGGGCGCGCCCTGGCCGGGGCCTGGGCCGGGGGGGCGGCGGCGCTGCTGGTGCTCACCCTGCCGGCGGTCATCGGGGGCTCCAACTGGATCAACCACTACGCCTTGCTGGCAGCGTTCACGGGGCTGGCCCTGGCCCTGGCCGCGGCCACCGCGCGCTGGCGCCTGCTGGTGCTGGCGCCCTTCTGCGGCCTGGCGGCAGGGCTGGCCTGGGCGACGGACGCGCGCGGCGTCGCCGCGGTGGCCGCGGTGTTGGTGGTGGCGGTAGGGGTGACGCGCCTGAAACGCTGGCGCTGGTCCCTGGGGCTGCTGCTCCTGCTGGGCGCAGGCATCGCCGTGGGGCCTGTGCTGTCCAAGGGCCTGTCGGTGGTGGAGCGGAAGCCCTTCTCCGAGCAGGTGGAGGTGCAGCGCGAGACCATCCTGCGCGAGATCCGCGACCAGGGCTTCTCCGAGCCCCTCAAGGCGGCCTGCGCCGACCCTGAGCAGGGGGCGGGTGTGCTCTCGGGCGCCTGCGCGCGGGCCCTGCTGCGGGAGAACCTGCGGCGCATGTCCGCGCAGGGGCAGCTGCCCGCTCCCGTGCCCCTGCTGGGCCTGCTGGTCCTGGCGGCGGCGGCCCTGTCGCGGCGCCGGGAGGAGCTCTTCTCGGCGCTGGGTGTGTTCCTGGTGCCCGCGGGCGCCTTCCTGGTGGGAGCCGCCTGGGTGGTCTACCAGGATCGCTACCTGCTGCAGTTCGCCGTCCCGCTGGCCTGCCTGGTCCCGGTGGCCCTGCTGCGGGCCGCCGGTTTCCTGGAGGGCCGCTGGCCGCGGCTGCAGCGCTGGAGCACGGTGGTGGCGCTGGTGGCGCTGGCCGTGGTGGTGGCCCTGGCTCTGCGAAGCTCCCCGGTGCGGCTGGGGCCGCTCCTCGCGGGCCGCCCTCCGGGCGAGGGGCCAGCTCTTCGGGGCAAGGGCCACGGCAAGCCCAGGGGTCTGCCGGTCACCCCGGACGATCAGCTGGGCAACATGGTGGACTGGTTCAAGCAGGCCATGGGCCCCGAGGATCTCTTCTACGACTGCTCCCACCACGGGCTCGAGACCCTGTGGCTGCCCAGCCAGGTGCACCCGCCGCCGGTCATCCCCAACCAGGACCTGTGCCTGCAGCTGATCCGCACCCCGCCCGCGGGGCTCACCTGGTTGGTCACCCCCACCGACAGCTCATTCCCGCTGGACCCTGCAGCGTCCGGCTGGCAGAGCGTGCCCTCCCGGGCCGGCTGGCTGCCCCGCCTGGCGGCCTGGAAGCGGCAGGGGAGCGGGTCGCTGGCACCCGTGCCCCGGGGACCGCCCGCACCCTGACACCGCGCCTCCGATGCGCCGTGGGGTGCTCTGGCTCGGCGCAGAGGCCGCGAGTATACTGCTCAGCCTGGCAGCGATGACCACTCGGATCGAGGTGCAGAACATGCCCCAAGGGAGCGATGCCGCCAGCCGCGGCGGCTCGCCCGGGCCGGTCGCCTCGGAATCCGCCAGCCCGCTCTGGATGCGCCTGCTGGCCGAGCTGCCCCTGGTGGCCGGCTGGGTGGCCGGCATCTTCATGTTCCTGTCCCGCTCGGCCCACATCCGCACCACGGGTGTGCCCACCGGCTCGGACTGGCACCAGTACATCGCCGCCGCCTACGCCATCCACCACCCCGACTCGGGCATCGGCTACCCGGACTGGCGCAAGCCGCTCTACCCCTACCTGCTGGGCTTGCTGCGCGGGGAGTGGAGCTGGGCCGAGTCCTCCATCATCCTGGGGGTGGCCTGCGGGGTGTCGCTGATCCTGGCGGCCGGCTGGTGTGCCCGGGCGCTGGCCAACCCCTGGGCGGGCGGGCTGGCGGCGTTCATGGTGGCGGGCATCCCGGCGGTGCTGCTGGGAGCCAAGTGGACCAACCTGTACATGCTGCTGGGGGTCTTCACCGGGCTCGCGCTCTGCTCGGCGTCGTCGTTGTGTCGCTGGCCCCGCTGGCCCTGGGCGCTGGTGCTGGGCCTGACCGTCTCGCTCACCTGGGCCACCGATCTGCGGGGGGCGTTCGTGGCGCCGGTGGCGCTGGCGGCCCTGGTGCTGGCCCTGGTGCTGGATCGCAGGCTCAAGAACGGGGCCTTCCTGGTGCTGGCTTTCGTGGCGGGGCTGGGCCTGGGTGCCATCCCTGGGCAGCCCCTGTCCCACCTGCCCTACCACCCGCCCGAGCTGCAGACGGACACCCAGCGACGGGTCACCCTGGACATGTACGCCCACACCGAGGGTGGGGCCTTCGAGTGGGCCTGCGGCGCCGAGCGTCGGTCCAACCAGCCCCACGTGCCCAGCCTGGCCACCCTGAACAGCCCCTGCTCCCGTTTCATCTTGAGCAAGAACGTCTGGAGCATGCAGTCGCTGGGCAGCGTGCCCCCCCACTGGATGCTCTGGCTGCTGCCCCTGGTGCTGCTGCCGGCGCGCTGGGGCAAGCGCAGCAGCGCCGCGGCCCTGCTGGTGCTGGGCGCTCCCCTCGGAGCCTTCGTGATCTTCGCGCTGTGGGTGCACTTCGCGCCCCGCTACGCGCTGCAATTCGCCGTACCCATCGCGGTGTTCGTGCCCGTGGCCCTGCACCGGGCCTTCGGCCTGCTGCCGGCCCGTCCGCGCTGGCTGCCGTGGATCGGCAGCGCGGTGGCCAGCGGCCTCGTGCTGTTCATGGCGCTGCAGCACTGGCCGCGCAGCGAGGGCATGCTGGTGGACAACTGGTACGACCAGGGCTTCCACAAGCTGGTGCGCTGGGCCCAGGCCAACGTGGGCGAAGACGACGCCATGCTCGAGTGCTGCGCGGTGGCCCTGGAGACCGTGTTCTACCCGCGGCGGCTCAACGACGGGCTGCCCAACACCTACGGCATGTCCGAGCCGCTGTGCGAGGAATACGTGACGAGCCCTCCCCGGGTCGCTGGCACCGCCTGGCTGCTGGCCGGCTCCAACCAGATCTTCGAAGCGCCGAGTGCCCGCTCCATCGCCGCCGCCGGCTGGCACAGCGAGGACTTCATCACGGCCTTCCACACCCCCTGCCGCATCTGGCGCTACCAGGGCCAGCAGCGCGAAGAGCCAGCCCAGCCCGATGGGTAGTGGCCGCGCGGCGGGCTATCATCGGCGCATGCGTCGCCTCACCAAGCTCCTGTCGCGGCTCGGCCTGGCCTCGGGGCTCACCCTGCTGGGCGTGGTGGCGGGCGTCGAAGGCATCGCGCGCTACCAGCACCTGGACGGCTTCCAGGGTGACGCCACCGGGATCTTCGTGGATCCAACCGAGGCGCTGCGGGACGCCCCCAGGGCGCTGGCCAAGGTGGACATCCTGCCACGGGGGTTCCGGTCCACCGAGGGGGGGTTCATCACGGAGTACGGCAGCTGCGAGGCCGGACATCCCGGCAAGACTTTGCTCGCGCTGGGCGACAGCACCACGGTGATGACCCGCACGCCGCGGGGCATGCAGGTGGACTTCGTGGACACCTGGCCTGGGCTGGTGGCCGAAGATCTCGGCCCCGGGTGGCGGGCCTGCGTGCTGGCCGAGGTGGGCTTCCACCCCTCGGACCTGGCAGCGCTGGCGCGGGCCCTGGTGCCCGAGGTGCGGCCGGATCTCACCGTGGCCATGCTCTGCAGCAACGACTTCTCCTGCCAGAAACCGCGCCACCTGGCCGACGAGGGCGGGCACTGGGTGCTGCGCACGCCGCCGCTGCGCTTCACGGTGTGGCGCGGACACTGGAACCGCTGGCTGTTCGAGCACTCCGAGGCTTACCGCTACACCCAGTGGCGCCTGGCCGAGCGCCACCAGGCCCGCGAGCAGGTGGAGTGGATCGGTGACTGCACCCCCCCCGAGGACTCGCTGGCCGAGCTGGCGGAGCTCGGGGCCCGCCTCTTCTACCTGCCACCGCTGCAGCGCGACGGGGAGCCGGTGGTGGACCTGGCCGCCATCCAGGGTCGATCGGGCGTGGAGCTGCCCAGGCTGGGGCTGCCCGCCGATCCCGAGAGAATCCGGCGCGCCCCCGACGACGACATCCACCTCAACCACAGGGGCCATCGCTGGGTGGCGGAGCGCATGATCGAGGCGCTGGAGCCCGCGGCCGGGCGGTGAGCCGCGGCTACTCGTAGCGCCAGGCGCAGTAGGTGGAGCTGCGGCAGTTGTCGCCCTGCCACCAGGTCTGGCCGCTGGAGCCGAGCTCGATGTCCAGGCTGCGCCAGCTGCTGCCCTGGTCGAAGGTGCTCCAGCGCACCCTGCTGGAGGTGGTGCCAAGGATGGTGCTGCCCACCGTGGAGGTGGCCCAGGCGGAGCTGGCACGCAGCGAGCCCTGGTACCAGTCCTTGTCGATCCAGCTCAGCATGGAGGAGCGGAAGTCGATGTAGGCGTAGCCCTTCTCGTTCCAGGGACGCACCTGGTCGGGCAGGAACCACGAGCCGGCCACTCGGCAGCCAGGCTCCACCGTGACACCCGCACGAGCCACGTCGTAGACCTCCATGCTCCGCGTGAGCCAGCCTTCGGAGGTGGTGAAGTGGAACGAGGCGGTGGCCTGGGACAGGGACCATGAGCAGGTGCTGCGGGCCGAGGTGGTGGCCCAGGAGGCGCCCGAGGGCAGCACCTGCAGGGTGCCCCACACATCGGACAGCAGGGCGACGCCGCTGCGCTGGTGAGAGTCCCAGTTGAAGATGTCGATGCGCGGGCCGCCGTAGGAGTACTCCACGCCGCCATCGTTCCAGGCGTGGCGCGTGGCCTGCAGCATGGTGCCGCCGTGCACGCGGCTGCGCACGCCCTCGGGGTGGCAGGTGGAGGTCCAGCAGTCCTCGTCGTCGCAGTCGGTGAGCCCGTCTCCGTCGTTGTCGGAGCCGTCGTCGCAGCTCATGGCCTCGTCGCAGGAGCTGTCCAGGGCGCAGCCGCCGTCCTCGCAGTCCACCAGGGCGTCGCAGTCGTTGTCCACGCCGTCGTCGCAGACCTCGTCGTCGGCGCTGTCCACCAGGGCGTCGCAGTCGTTGTCGATGCCGTCGCAGATCTCCGAGGCCTCCGGGTGTACGTCGCTGTCGGTGTCGTCGCAGTCGCTGGCCCAGGTCGCTGAGAGGGCGTCGCTGGGGGCAGCGCAGGCGGTGGCGCCGCTGGCGGGATCGGCCCAGCCGTCGCCGTCGGCGTCGCTGTACCAGCTGGGGGCGTCCAGCGAGTCGTCCTCGTCGGCGTCTCCGTCGCAGTCGCTGTCCACGCCGTCGCAGTACTCGTCGGCGCCGGGATGGATGCCGGCGTTCCGATCGTGGCAGTCGCCGTCGTCGGCCACCGTGCCCGAAGGACCTTCGCAGGCGGTGACCCCGGTGCCGGTGGCGCCGTAGCCGTCGCCGTCGCTGTCGGAGTACCAGGTGCCGGCGTCCTCGGCGTCGTCCTCGTCGGTGTCTCCGTCGCAGTCGTTGTCCACCTCGTCGCAGCTCTCCAGGGCGCCGGGATTGACGTCGGCGTCGCCGTCGTCGCAGTCCTGGTCGTCGCTGGTGTAGCCGCTGGGCTGGCTGCAGGCCGCGGAGGTGCTGCCGGCGTCGCCGTAGCCGTCGCTGTCGCTGTCGGCGTACCAGGTGGAGGCGTCGCTGGCGTCGTCCTCGTCCACCTGTTCGTCGCAGTCGTTGTCGATCTCGTCGCAGACTTCGGTGGCGTCGGGGTTGATGGCCTCGTCGCTGTCGTCGCAGTCGCGCGTGTCGCTGGTGCTGCCTGAGGGCTGGCTGCAGGCCTGGGAGGAGGAGTCGGGATCGCCGAAGCCGTCGCCGTCGCTGTCGGCGTACCAGGTGGGCTGGCCGGTGACGGCGGGATCGTCGTCGTCCAGCAGCTCGTCGCAGTTGTTGTCGATGCCGTCGCAGATCTCGCTGGCTTCAGGGCTGATCTGCTCGCGCAGGTCGTTGCAGTCCTGGCCGTTGCGGACCTGGTTCTCGTCGGGGAAGCAACGCTGCTCCTCGGTGGCCGGGTCGCCGTAGCCGTCACCGTCGTGGTCGATGTACCAGGTGTCGGCGTCGGTGACGTCGGGGTCTTCCACGTCGAGCAGGCCGTCGCAGTCGTTGTCGATCTCGTCGCAGATCTCGCTGGCCTCTGGGTTGACGGTGCCGTCCTCGTCGTCGCAGTCGCTGTCGTCGCTCACGTGCTCCACGTGCTGGCCGCAGGCGTAGACCGGCTCGGAGCCCGTGGCCCCGAAGCCGTCCTCGTCGGCGTCGCGGTACCAGGCGGGCGCGTCCAGGGCGTCGCTCTCGTCGATCCAGCCGTCGCAGTCGTTGTCGATCTCGTCGCAGTACTCGTCGGCGCCCGGGTTGACCTTGGCCGCCTCGTCATCGCAGTCGCCTTCGGCGACGGTGTACCCGTCACCGTCGGCGTCGGGGCTGCCAGAGTCCTTGGGCTCGTAGCGGCAGCCCTCGCCGTCGGCGCCCAGCAGCAGCAGGACGGGCAGGAGCAGCAGGGTTCGCAGGGTCATGGTCGGCCTCCGGTCGTCCCGCAGGTTCGAGGAGGGACAGAGTCTATTCGGCCAGCTCATGCAGCGCAGCGTGCAGCTCGTCGGCGTATTCGCGGATGGTCTCGGCGTCCAGCGTGCCCGTGGAGCCCAGCTGGAGGGTCAGCGCGCCGCGGAAGCCGGTGGCCGTGGCGATGGGGACCGGGGCCCGGTGGACGAAGGGACCCACGATGGAGGCGTCGTGGATCTCGTCGCCGAAGGGGGCAGCCAGCTCGTCGAGGGGGCCGATGTTGGTGACCACCAGGGCGCGGTCGAAGCGCGCAAGAACGGTGCCGATGATCAGCTGGCCTGCGCGCCGCAGCAGGCTGTGGGGCCACCAGCCCACCGTGAACCCGGGCAGCAGGGCGTAGCCCAGGCCGGGCAGGCGGCGCTTCTGCTCGCCGATGGCGGAGGCCACGGCCTGCACCGCGCCTTCCGTGGAGTCGGTCTGCGATCTGTCCAGCACCACCATGGACACGCCCGCCAGGTTGGTGACCATGGCGCGCTCGCGGGGCAGGAAGCGGCGGAGGTCCACCGTGTAGGCCACCATGACCGAGCCAGCGCGGCTGCGCCTGGCGGCCAGGCGCGCCATGGTGGCCACCAGCGCGTCGTTGATGGTGGCCCCCAGCCGCTTGCTGCGGGCCACGAAGGCTCGGGCCGCGGCGCCTGTGACGCGGACGCTGGCCCACTGGGGATCGGGGGGGCCGTCGAGCCGAGGCTGGCTGTGGACCAGGCGTCCCACGCGCAGGCTGGACAGGGGCAGCAGGCTCTCGCGCAGCAGCTGCCGGAGGAGCTCGGGTAGATCGCGCAGGCGCAGGGCGCGCGCCACGCTCATCAGGCGCCGCTCGGAGCTGGGAGGGGGCTCGGGGTTCTGGCCGCAGAGCAGGCTGACCAGCACAGCGCCCGCGGCCTTGGTGCCGCCGCCGTCGGCCACCATGTGGTGCAGGCTCAGCACCAGGCGCCCGCCCTCTCCGTGCTGGAAGAAGGCCAGGCGCAGCGGCGGCTCCCGCAGGTGGTCGAAGCCCCGCCGGGTGTGCTCCCGCAGCGCTTCATCGGGATCTCGCACCGGCCGCACCTGCACCAGGTCGGCCGCGGAGCCTCGCCAGGGCAGCCAGCGATCCCGCCACCAGTGGGGCTGGTAGCGGCAGCCCAGCACAGGAAAGGCCTGGACCAGGCCCTCGACGGCATGCTCCAGCTCCGCGCGCTGCAGGCGTCTGGACAGGTCCAGCACCAGGTGCAGGTGCACGTGGGGGTGGCGCGCGGCCATCCCGTGCACCACCACCTCCACCATCTCGGCGGTGAGCTCTCTCGCGCCTGGGATCATGGCTGGCATCATACGCCTCCCAGCAGATGGATCCTCTGGGGAAGCCGCGTGCACTACCGGGTGTCGGGTTCCATCTCCGCCCTCATCCCCCGGTTTGTTGGCTTCATTGAACCGGAGCTGTAAGGAAGATGTCTGTGGCCTCGTTGTTGCGCCGTGCCCTCCACCGGAGATCCCCTTGCCGCATCCCTGGCCGCTGCTGCTCGCGCTGACCGCGCCCGGTATCGCCACCCCCGCATCGGTGGCCGTGGTGCCCCTCAGCGCCATCCCGCAGGTCAAGGACGACGAACCCGAGCCCGCACCGGTGTCCAGCATGGTGGACGCCGCCCTGCTGGACGTGCTGCCTGGCGACGAGGCGCGGGTGCAGCTGCAGCTGCGGCTGCGTGCCCTGGAGCCTGGCTGGGTGGATCTGGGGGTCACCGGGGGTGTGCTGGCTGTGGAATCGGCGCTGCTGGACGGCGCGCCCGTGGCGCTGCCCGCCCGCGGTGACGGCCGGCGCTACCTGACCGCGCGGCTGGATGGAGAGCACCTGCTGCGGGTGGTGGGCAGCGTGGCCTCGCCCTCGGCGGCCCTGCGACTGGCCCTGCCGGGAGCCGCCCGGACCCGGGTGCGCGCGGTGGAGCCGGGCTGGGACCTGCTGGTCCAGGGTGGGATCCCCCTGGACGATGGCAGCGTGCTGCTGGCCGAGAGCCGGCAGCTTGACCTGTCCTGGCGCCCCGAGGCGCCTCCGGCCCCCAAGCCGCGGGTGATCACGCTGGAGAGCGCCACCGCGGTCAGCATCGACGAGTCGGGGCTCGAGGGCCGCGTCGCGCTCGAGTACCGGGTGGCCCACGGCAGCGTGGACCAGGTGAGCTTTCGCCTGCTGGGAGCGCCCGACAGCCTGCAGGTGGAGGGGGCCGGCGTGCTCGACCACCAGGTGCAGGGCGATCGCGTCACCGTGCGCCTGGCCCAGCCGGTGGAGGGCAGCTTCAAGCTGCAGCTGAGCTTCCGGGCGCCGCCGCCTGCCGGAGACGAGCCCTGCCAGGCGCCCCTGCTGTTCCCGGAGCAGGTGCACGAGCACCGCGGCTGGGTGAGCCTGGCGCGCAGCGACACCGCTATGCTGGTGCCGCAGCCGGGCGCCGGCCTGCAGGCCGTTCCCTCGCGGGAGCTGCCCGGGTGGGCCACGGGGCTGGTGCCGGGCACGCCGGTGGTGCACTACCGGCTCAGCGGCAAGAAGCCCGATCTGGACTACCAGCTGCTGCGCTACGACCCGGTGGAGGCTCCCCCCACGGTCGTGGACGAGGCGCGCTTCCAGCTGGCCACCACCGAGCACGGGCGAACCCTGCTCAAGGCCCGCTACCAGGTGCGCAACGACCGCAACCAGTACCTGCGCTTGAAGCCCCCTGCAGGCTTCGAGGTGCTGGGGCTGCGGGTGGCGGGCCAGGTGCGCGAGCCGGTGGCCGAGGCCGACGGCACGCTGTTCATCCCGCTCGAGAAATCGGTTGAGAGCCTGGACGGCCTGGTGAGCTTTCCCGTAGACGTCTACCTGCTGGGCAAGGGAGCGCGCTGGGATCGCCGCGGCGATCGGACCATCAGCACCCCCGCCGTGGACGCCCCGGTCGCCTACGCTCGCTGGGAGCTGTGGCTGCCCCAGGACGTGGAGTGGCGGGAGCTGTCCGGTGTGCCCCGCCACGTGCAGGACTGGACCTCCAGCGAGAACAGCCTGGAGTACGGGCGCGCCGTGAAGGATCCCGAGCTGGAGGACGAAGCCTGGGACGGGGACGATGACAAGCAGATCGACTTCGCCACCAGCGTCCCTGCTCCGCGCTCGCGCGGCACCCGCTCCGGGGGAGGGCGGGGAAAGCGGACCGACGAGCGCTCCCTCGGGCAGCTCGATCTCCAGTCCCGACCGGCCAGCGGCAGCGCCGCTGTGGACGAAGAGCACGAAGAGGACCTGGCGCTGGAATTCTTCAACCAGGCCTACCAGGCCTACAACCGCAACGACTTCGACCAGGCCGAGCGGCTGCTGGAGCGCTCGCTGCAGCTGGACCCGGCCAACAGCTCCGCCCAGGCGCTGATGTCCAACGTGGGCGTGGTGATGGGCGGCGCGAGCGGCCAAGACGCGCCCCCTGCCGACGACGCCCAGGTGCGTCGCGTGCGAGAGCTGGCCCAGGCCCGCACCGTGGACACGCAGCTCAAGCAGAAGGAGGTGCAGAAGAAGGCCGAAGAAGCGCTGCGCTCGGGCAACCTGGAGGACGCCGAGCGTGAGCTGGCCCAGCTCGAAGAGATGACGCGCAGCCTGTCGCGGCTGGAGCAGTCCGAGAGCGTGGAGCAGGAGCTGCTGCTGGAGGAGACCGAGCGCCAGCTCTCCGAGACCCGCTCCAAGCTGGCCAGGAAGAGCGGGGCCTCCAGCTCTGCTGGCCCGAGCCAGCAGGGGGGCAGCTACGGCTCGGGCGAGGCCCAGGCCGAGGTCACGGGCTCCTACGACCGCCGCTCCATGGAGCGGGCCGCCCGGGACGCCGGTGGCGAGATGTACTGGGAGGACGAGCCCGAGAAGATCCCGGATCGCTTCGTGGAGCTGATCATCCCCGAGCCCTCTGAGGCTGAGGAGCCCTGGCCCGAGCTGGCACGACCCCAGGCAGCGCCCGCCGATCCAGCGCCCATGTTCGGCTACGACGAGGGCGGCGGCATGGGCCGCGTGGACCTGGCCGAGGAGGAGCGCCGGCGGATCCAGGAGCAGGTCTTGCGCAGCAAGGCCCAGCTGGAGCTGCTGCAGGAGATCGTGGTCCAGGGCGCGGCGGCCGAGCTGCCGCCCGAGGCCCAGGGCTACCTGGACGCGCTGGGGACCGAGGCCGCCGGGCGCGACATGAGCGTCGTGAGCGGGGGCGCCAGCATGCTGGAGGTCATGGAGATCGCCGCCAGCGATGAGCCCGAGGGGGACCTGTTCCCCGGCGAAGAGCTGGACTACTCCACCCAGGAGGAGAGCTACCGCGTGGCGCGCACGCGCAGCGGTGGACTCCGCCGGAGCGGGCGTCGAGCGCGATCCGCGCAGCCGGCGTCGGGGCCTGTGTCCGAGCCCCCTGTGCAGGCGGTGACCACGCCGCCGGCCGCCGCGGTGGACAGCGGGCGACACAGCTTCCATTTCGAGGAGACGGAGATCATGGGTGAGCTGGTGCGCCCCCAGGAGGACCTGCTCTACGATCGCCGGCAGTCCGAGATGGAACCGCTCATCCAGCCGCGCGCCGACTTCGACGGTGAGCTGGCCAGCAGCATCAGCGAGCTGGCCGGCGGTTTCGCGGGGCTGGACGACGCCTCCGCGGGCTGGGGCGAGGAGCCTTCGGAGCCCCTGGTGCACGGCTTCGGCGCGCAGGGACCCGAACGGCGTCCTCAGGCCGCGCCCGACCGCCTGCCGGGCACCCCGGTGGACGCGGCGGTGGACGGGGTGTTCGAGGCCTACGACGTGGTGGCCCAGCTGGCGAACAGCCTGGGCGGCGACGCGCAGGTGAGCCAGGCGCTGGGCCGACGGCTGGCGCAGCTGGGCGCCCTGGTGGAGATCTCGGGACGCGCCGCCGCCGAGTACCACATGTACAGCCAGCAGGGCTCCAGCGAGCGCGCCGAGCACGAGCAGCGCAAGGTGATCTTGGCCGCCGCCAAGGCGCAGCAGCTGGTGGCCGAGGCCGTCGGCCTCGTCAGCGGGCCTCTGGAGACCCACGAGGTCTACCACACCTTCGGTATTGGCGATCTGGACGCCGAGCTTAGCGGCGGCATCGGGGGGCTCATGGGCGCCAAGGGCACGCAGATCGGGGCTGGTGGCCTCGGCTCGCGGGGCTCCGGCCTGGGGGGCGGCGGCACCGCCGAGGGCCTGGGCGGGCTGGGTACGCAAGGCCAGGGCAGCGGCGCCTCCGGCTACGGGGCCGGGCGTCCGGCCCCCAAGCCCGCGGCGGATGCTCCACCTCCCCCGCCCCCGGTGCCCCCAAGCTACGAGCTCACCGCCGCGCCCGCCCCTCCGCCTCCGGGCGGGACCACATCTCTCGGGCCGCCGCCCATCTCGGTCAGCGCGGCCCACCTCGTCATCAACCTGCCCAAGGCCGGCGAGCGGCTGGCCTTCGAGCAGCTGCTCATCGCCGAAAACGAACCTCTAACAGTCGATATCCGCTACCGCACCAGGAGTCGCAAATGACCCGTCGCTTCCTCCTCCTCCTCTCGCTGCTGGCGTGCTGGGCCCTGGCCCTGTCGGCGCTCGCTCAGAACGACATCCCCTCGGCCAAGGTGGTGCTGCCCTGGAGCGACTTCAAGACCCTGTACGAAAAGGGCCTGGCTCCGGAAGACCCCCCCGAGCCCGCCCCGCGGGACTACGCCATCAGCCGCGCTGTCTACACCGGCGCGGTGCAAGAAGAGTCCACCCTGTTCGAGCTGGACATCAGGGTGGACGTGCTCAAGGCCGAGGGCTGGATCACCGTGCCCCTGCTGCCCACCACTGTAGCCCTGAGATCCGCCACCCTCGGGGGGCGCGACGCCCCTGTGTACCTGCAGGACGGCTGGTATCGGCTGGTGACCGATCGCCGGGGTGTGCTGGACCTGGATCTGGAGTTCGCGGTCAGCACCTGGGAGAGCGGCGGCCAGAACGGGTTCTCCTTCGCCATGGCGCCTTCGGGCGGCACCCAGGTGAACGTGAGCGTGCCCGCGGAGAACACCCTGGAGTTCCAGGTGGCCAACGCCCAGCAGACCGAGCGCGAGACCCGCGGCGGCCGGCAGGTGCTCAAGGCCCTGCTGCCCGCCACGGGCAACCTGAGCGTCACCTGGCAGCGGGCCGCCGACGAGGTGGCCGAGGGCGACCCCGAGGCGGCCGAGGAGCCGGCCCGGGTCTATGCCGAGCACCAGGCCCTGGTGGGCGTGGGCGAGGGCCTGCTGCAGTGCACCTCGGCGGTGCACTACTCCATCCTGCACGCCGGTGTTGAGCGGTTCTCGGTGGACCTGCCCGCCGATGTCACCGTGCTGGACGTCAAGGGCAACGGCTTGCGCGACTGGAGCGTGGAGCAGGAAGGCGAGCGCAGCGTCGTGCTGGCCGAGCTGAACTACGAAGCCAAGGGCAGCTACAGCCTGTACCTCAACTACGAGCGCGCCCTGCCCGACGGCTCCACCTCGCTGCTGGTGCCCGATCTGCAGGTGCGGGACGTGGAGCGGGTCAAGGGCTTCGTGGGCATCGACGCCCGCAGCAGCCTGGAGATCGCGGCGGGGAAGGCGGTCAACGCCACCACCGTGGATGTGCGCGAGCTGCCCACCGCCATCCTGGGCCAGACCAACTGGCCGGTGCTGCTGGGCTTCAAGTACCGCAAGCAGGACTTCTCCATCCCCCTGGAGATCCGCCAGCACGACGGCGTGGACATGCTGGTCACCATCGTGGACAGCCTGTCGGCCACCACCGTGATGACCCGCGACGGCCGCCGCATGACCCAGCTGGTCTACTCCATGCGCAACAACCGGGCCCAGTTCCTGCGCTTGAAGATGCCCGAAGACGTCGAGGTGTGGAGCACCTTCGTGGGCGGCAAGGCCGTCAAGCCCGCCAAGGCCGACGACGGTCGCCTGCTGGTGCCCCTGGCCCGCAGCCAGTCCAGCGGCGGCACCCTGGCCTCCTTCGCCGTGGAGCTGGTCTACGTGGAAGACGGCGCCGAGCCCGACGATCGCGGCCAAGGCCACTTCGCCGCCAGCCTGCCCATCGCCGACGTGCCCTCCACCCAGGTGGCCTTCACCGTCTACCTGCCCTACGACGCCAGGATCAAGGACAAGTCCATCGAGACCACGCTGCGCAAGGTGGACTACTTCACCTCCATCAGCACCCAGGGCTACTCGGTGGACATGCTCACCGCCAACAACCAGGTGCAAGCCCAGGCCACCCAGACCTTCTCGGGCGACGCCATGGCGGCCGGCGTACAGCCGGTCAAGGTCACCCTGCCCATCGACGGCTACGCCATCTTCTTCGAGAAGCTGCTGGTGCTCGACGAGCCTCTGGAGGTGGGCTTCGACTACAAGGGGCTCGAGAAGTAGCGCTGGCAGTGTTCCCCGAGGCGCGAATCAGCGTGACCCACTACCGTCCGCGGGCCTTTGGATGATCTGCTATCGTGGTTGTCGAGGGTGGAGGCCGTCATGTTCGTTCTCACCATCGCGACGCTCGTTTCGGCTGCCTGGACCTGCCCGACATCGCCCGCCAGCGTTCCTCTCTCTCTGACCGGCCGCGCCGCGCCCTCCGGCGAGGGTGACGTCAACGCCGACGGCTACGATGATCTAGTCATCTTGGCCCCCGAGGACGATGGCATCTCGGGAGGCTACAACGAAGGTCGGGTCGATGTGTACCTGGGTGGTCCTTCCGGTTTCGGCACCGTCCCGGTGATGACCGTCTACGGTCCCGGTTCTGGTAAGTACCTGGGCCAGGCGGGTGGGATCCTGGGTGACTTCGACGGCGACGGCTACGACGACATCCTTGCCACCTGGGGAGAAGGCGCCTGGCTGTTTGGCGGCGGCCCGGGCGGGCCGGCCGCGACGGCCAGCTACACCCTGCTGCCGGAGCATTCCTCGGAATTTGGCTGGTCCGCGGCCATGCCCGGCGACCTGGACCAGGATGGCTTCGACGATGTAGTGGTGGGCACCGAGACAGAGTCCTACGACCAAGGGGTCTACGTGTTCCGTGGCGGAGCCACCGGGGTGACCGAGACCTTGTTGCTGACCAACCCGGGTTGCTACAGCCTGGGCGAGGCCATGACCGCTGCCGGCGATGTCAACTGCGACGGATACCCGGACCTCGTGGCGTCCGGGGGGCACAACGGCAACAGCGTGGTCGTGTACGCGGGCGGTACCACCATCGGTGCGGATCTCGTCCATCTTGCGGCCCCCTACGGCATCGACCGGTTCGGGCGCGAGCTGGCGCCGGCTGGCGACGTGAACGGCGACGGCTGCGACGACTTCCTGGCTACGCACGGCAGTGGCGTGTTGCTCTACCTGGGCAATGCCGATCTCGAATTGGTGACGCCCCTGACGCCCGCTCTGGGCGGCGAGGGGGTCGCGTTGGCCTCGCTGGGCGACCTGGACGGCAGCACCGTTCATCGTCTGGCCCTCGGGACGGCAGGCCTCGCTGCCGGGGGCCAGGTGAGGGCAGGTGTCGTCACCATTGGAGAGGTCGGCGAGCAGGGACAACAGGTCGAGAGGCGCATCCTGGGTTCTGAAGAGGGCTGCGAGCTGGGCAGCGAACTGCGTGCCCTGGGGGACCTGAACGGGGACGGCGGACCTGAGCTGGCCATCGCGCACGCCGAGGGTTGGCTGATCGCCTACGGTGAGCCGGGTGTCGCCGACACTGGTCCAGGCGGAGAGGACTCGGACAGCTGTGGCTGTTCGGGAGTGGGCACGGCCGGCGGTGTCCTGGCGATGTTCGCCCTGCCTGCGGTGTGGTTGCGCAGGAGACGGCGGTCCTGATCGGGCGACGGATCCCGCGGCGGGTTGGACCTTCCCGCAACTCGACGATCGGGGGTGGCGGGGATGTCCGGCAATGGTCGCGTCTCCGCGCGCAGAGAGCCGAGAATCGACCACCGTCGCGCCAGCGGGGGGCGTTCATCTGGACGAGCCCTTCGCTGGCCTGGACACCCGCAGCTGCGAGGTGGTCCAGGGCTGGCTCGAGGACTGGCGCCGGGATCGCATGGTGCCGCTCAGGCCCACGAGCAGCAGCCCCTTGCCCCCTGCGCCGCTGGAGTGGGGCTGGCGCTGGATCAGTGCCGGCCGTGGGCGCAGCGCACCTTGCGGTGGGAGCAGCCGGTGACGCCGGGGATGTGACCGCGCTCCACGCGACAGCTGTGCTCGCGCTGCGCTGGCCCCACGTAGAGCTGCCTGGGCCGGCCGATGACGCGCTCCGGATCCTCGATCATCTCCTTCCACTGGACCATCCAGCCGATGGTGCGCGCCACGGCGAAGAGCACCGTGAACATGCTCGTGGGGATGCCCAGGGCCCGGTAGATGAGGCCCGAGTAGAAGTCCACGTTGGGGTAGAGCTTGCGGCTGACGAAGTACTCGTCGTTGAGCGCCAGCTCCTCGAGCTGCAGGGCCGTGTCGAGCAGGGCGCCCAGCTGGGCGGACTGGGCCAGCACCGCGTGGGCCTCGTCGCGGATGATGCGGGCGCGCGGATCGTAGTTCTTGTACACCCGGTGGCCGAAGCCCATCAGGCGGAAAGGATCGTCCCTGTCCTTGGCGCGCTCCAGGAAGCGGGGGATCTCCCGGGGGTGCCCGATCTCTTCCAGCATCTTGATGACCGCTTCGTTGGCGCCCCCGTGGGCGGGTCCCCACAGCGCGCCGATGCCCGCGGAGATGGCGGCGAAGGGGTTGGCCAACGAAGAACCCGCCAGCCTCACCGTGCTGGTGGAGGCGTTCTGTTCGTGGTCGGCGTGCAGGATGAAGAGCTTGTCCAGCACCCGGGCGTGCAGCGGGTCCACCTCGTACTCGGCGGTGGGGAAGCTGAACATCATGTGCAGGAAGTTCTCGGCGTAGCAGTTGACGTTGCGCGGGTAGACGATGGGCTCGCCCCTTGAGGAGCGGAACGCCGCCGCGGCGATGGTGGGCATCTTGGCGATGAGACGATGGGCCGAGATCTCGTGGTGTCGCGGATCGTGGATGTCCAGCGAGTCGTGGTAGAAGCTGGACAGCGCCCCCACCACACCCACCATGATGGCCATTGGGTGAGCGTCGTAGCGGAAGCCGCGCACGAAGTCCTTGAGCCCCTCGTTCACCATGGTGTGCATGGTGATCGTGTCGCGGAACTCGTCGAATTCCTGGGCCGTGGGCAGCTGGCCGTTGAGCAGCAGGTAGCAGACCTCCAGGTAGCAGCTCTTCTGGGCCAGCTGTTCCAGGGGGTACCCTCGGTAGAGCAGCTGCCCCTTGTCGCCGTCGATGAAGGTGATGTTGCTCTGGCAGCTGGCGGTGGAGCGGAAGCCCGGGTCGTAGGTGTACAGGCCCAGCTCCTTGCCCATGCGGCGGGTGTCCACCACTGGGGTGCCGTGGGTGCCCTCCATCAGGGGGAACTCCGCGCTCTCGCCGGTGGCGTTGTTGATCACGGTGACGGTCTGGCGCGGCTCGTCCTGGCTCATGGGGTCTCCTGGGGCGGCTCGGCGGCGATGGATCAGAACGGCACACCCACGGCTTCGCAGACGAAGCTCACGAAGGGCGCGGCTCGCTGGCAGGCGGCGGCGAACCGATCCATGAAGTCGGCCTGCACGCTCTGCTCTTCGTCGAAGGCGTAGGACACGGCGTGGCTCTTGCGCTTGAGGTCCTCGGCCAGCGGGTGGTCCTTGGGGTAGCCGCGGGGCACCCGCTTGAGGCTCTCGCCCTCGTGGCAGGGCATGGAGGCCAGCTCGAGCTGCGCACGGATCTCGGTGAAGCGCTCGGGCTGGGCCACGATGGCGTCGCGGATCTTGTTGAGCACCGGGCTGGGCGGCATCCAGATGCCGAAGCCGCCCATGACGTCGCCGGGGGCCAGGTGCAGGTAGAAGCCGGGGGCGTGGGCGTCCTTGGCCAGCTCGTGGCGGAAGTGGATGCCGGTGTGGGTCTTGTAGGGGGTCTTGTCCTTCGAGAAGCGCGTGTCGCGGTAGATGCGGAACAGGGAGCCACCGCTGGCCTTGGGGATCGCCTGGAAGTGGGGGCTCACCGCCCGGAGGGGCTCTTCGAAGTCGCGGATGAAGGCCAGGGCGGGTTCCTTGAGTTGCTGCTCGTAGCGTCTCTTGTTTGCCTGGAACCAATCGCGGTTGTTGTTCTCGGCCAGCTCATCGAGGAAGGAGTACAGCGCAGGGGAGAAGTGGGGTCCGGACACGGCGACCTCAGGTTGGGGGTGTCCATCATTGCTAACCACCGCGGCACCTCCCGTACCCAACAAGCTCAGCACCGGTGCGGGCAGATACCGGGCCGTGCTGCTCATGGGCCGTCGCGGGGATATCAGTGGGGGCCGACCCCGTGTCGTTGGAGCCCGCCAGATGCATGAGAGCAGCTTTCGAGTGCGCGCCACCCAGGTGGACCTGCTGCGCCACCTGAACAACGCCTCCTACCTGGAGCTGTTCGAGTGGGCTCGCTGGGAGTGGGCCGAGACCGGGAACCGGCCGTTTCTCGCCATGATGAACGAGCGCGACATCGGCCCGGTGATCGTGCACGCCGACGTGCGCTTCCGCAGCGAGGTCCGCTTCCACGAGCGGGTGCGGATCATCACCCGCATGGAGTCGTGCAATCGGCGCCGGGGCGTGATGCACCAGCGCATGCTGCGCGAAGACGGCGCCCTCGCCTCCGAGGGCCGCTTCACCTTCGTCGCCATCGACCTCAAGCAGCGTAAGGTCGTCTCCATCCCCGACGAGATGCTGGCGCTGGTGGAGCCTGGGGAGGAGTGAGCGGGCGCGCGGACACGATCCGCGGTTCAACATTTTGAGTGTGCGATCATGTCCGGGATTCCGGACGTGATCCGGGGTTCAACCGGTTGAGTTGGCGATCATGACCGGAATTGCGGACGCGATCCGCGGTTCAACATTTTGAGTGGGGGATCGTGTCCCCTCAGCCCCATTATTCATCAGATCGCGTGGCGAGGCCGACGAGGTGCGCGTGGTCGGGGCTTGCGCGCAGCGCCGACTGACCGAAGGCGTGTCGCAACCCGTCGGGGAAGGAGGCCAAGCGCGGGCCGCGAACGCTGGACGTCGGCGGTCGCAGTAGCGAGATGGTGAATAATGGGGGCTCAGGGCCCTGGGCTCAGCGGGTCGTGGACGTCACCACGATGGAGTCTGTGCCCACCAGCTCGCCGCGGAGGTCGGTGGCCAGCAGGATCAGCTCGTTCGGGCCTTCCTCGAGGGGCACGCTCAGCTGCCAGCTGGTCCCGTCGATCCAGGTGATCTCCAGAGGCTCCGGCGCGCCGTCCAGCGCGATCTCGCGCACGTCGATCCATGCCTCTCCCTCCAGGGAGACCTCCCTCGACCCCACCGTGAAGTCGCCCCCCCCTCCGGTGGTGATGGCGAAGTCCAGCGAGGGATAGCACGCCATCACCGCGTCGGACGATTCATAGAGCACCCAGTCCGCCCGATCGTCGATGAACGCGCAGTTGCCCTCGAAGTCCTGCCCCGGCAGCAGCTCGCCGAGCTGGTCGCACCAGGGCGCCAGGTAGTCTCCGCTGTAGGCCCGCTGGATGATGTCCAGCAGGTGCCCGTAGTAGGACCTGTGGTTGACGGGGTCCTCCATGAGCCGTGACAGGTCGCTGTTGCCCACCACCGCCATGGATGAGCTCCCGAAGTAGTCCAGGTCGTGGGGGAAGAACAGGAAGCGCCCATCTTCGGGCCGCAGGTAGAACTGCGCGTTGTGCTGGCTGCCGGTGCCGCCGTACTGGTCCGTCGCGCCCGAGAGCGTCGCGAAGGCGAAGGCGCGCAGCCACTGCTCTACGTCGATCACCCCGTCCACCTCGTCCAGGAACTCAGTTTCCGAGAGCCCGAAGGTCTGGCAGAGCTGAATGAGGGCGCCGTAGTCGTCCTCGCGAGCGTTGTTCTTGATCAAGAAATTCCAGCGATAGGCTTCTTTGTCGTCGCCCAGGTCGGTGAGCGAGGTGCCGATCACGCTGTCGGGTTGAGGCAGCTTCGCACCCTCGGCTGTCCCGTCGTCGGTGGTGTACGGGTAGTAGATGAGCTCGTACTCGAAGCGGGTCCCGCTGTCGCCGTCGGCGAACTGCGAGGCGAGCATCAGGTCGCTGAAACGGTCCAGCTGCAGCTCCGCCGACCCTGTGAAGTCCGAGCGGGGGGCCAGCAGCTGGATCAGGTCGTTGTACTCGCCGGAGACCGAGCCCGCGCGGGTCATCACCAGGTTCAGCAGCAGCTCGCGCTGGCCGAAGCCCACGCCCTCGGACCGGTCGATGAGCACGCTGGTGTGGCTGCCCCGGAAGGGCTGCTCGTCGTGGAACTTCACACCGTAGCCCAGGCGGGGCTGGGTGGGCCGGCCCCGCTGGCTGCCCTTGATCCGCACACCCAGGTCGTAGAACACCTCCGCCTCTTCGTAGACCACCGTCGCCCCGACCGGGTCGTTGCTCATCAGGTTCACGTCCTCGTGCAGCCAGTCCGAGTCGGCCGGGGTCATCAGGATCCTGAAGCTGTGCAGGCCCTTGGTGGCCGCCTGGCCGTCATCCACCGCGAGCAGGGCCCGGGAGTCGGGTCCGGCCGCGGGGAAGGTGGAGCTGGCGCCGAGGCCGTCCTCGGCCTCCACGTAGAGCTGCACGATGGTACCCGCCGCCTGGCCCTCGAGCTCGACCCCCCAGCGCCCCGGCGCCTCCTCTGCCATGGAGAGATCCGAGAAGGACGCCCCGTCCACCGAGGACCACAGCGTCACAGCGTGCACGTCGTCGGGATCGTCCACGGAGATGGAGATGTGCACAGGCTCGTAGGGCGCCGGCACGGCCACGTCCTGGCCCAGGTCGGCGAAGGTTGGGCCGATGTTGTCCTCCCCCGTCGAGTTGGGCTCGCCCGGCGTGCCCGACAGCTCGGGCTGCTCCAGCAGCGTGGTGAGCGGCAGGCGGTTGAAGTAGAGCCTGGTGTTGAGCTGGTCGCTGCCCCAGATCCACCTGGCCCTGAACGAGATCTGGTACTCCCGGGTGCCGATGGGCTCCAGCAGGGTGGTCTCGGCGTGGTTGTGCATGTGCTCGGTGGGCCCTGTGGCCACCAGGCACAGCACCCGGTTGGAGGGATCGTCGGGGTCGGCCACGATCTCGCTGTGGCGGTGGTTACCCAGCAGGCGCCAGTGGTCGCTGTCGGCGTCGAAGCCCCCGTTCCAGAGCAGGTCCTCGGGATCGGTGTCCGGATCCTGGATCACGTTCAGGTCGTCGATCAGCACCTCCCCGCTGTCCAGCAGGCCCAGCACCAGCTCATCCCAGACGCCGTCGGGGCCCACGGCGCTCGACTCGGCCACGCCCTGGTAGCTGTACTCCACCCAGCGCGAGCGGAGGCTCTCGTCGCTCGCCGCCCAGGCCTCGGCCGCGGCGTTGTCGGCCCAGGGGTCGCGCAGCTCCAGGCTCGCCCCCCCGCCATCGGCCGCCGCGGGCCAGCGTCCCCCGTCGAAGTAGCGCAGCTCGTCCGCGGGATTGCCCCGCGCGTCGAGCAGCAGGATGCGGTCGCTGCCGTTGTCCAGGCGGCCCGAGAGATCGCCCACCACGGCTATGTCCGGGTGCTCGGCGAGCAGGGACTCTGCATCGCTCGCGATCACGAGGTAGGCGTCCGGCGCGAGGGTCGTGCCCGCCAGGATCTCGTAGGCCACCGCGTCGACCAGCTGCCAGCCGCCCAGGTCCACCTCCGTCTCGCCCCGATTGTAGAGCTCGATCCACTCCTCGCTGCGCGCCGCCACGGGCTCGCCTTCCAGCGACAGGGGCGCGCGGTGGTACTGGATCTCGTTGATCACCACGTCCTCGGTCAGCTCGATGATGTTCGGCTCGCCCGGCGTGGCCTCGCTGGGTACGCGCCACGAGCCGCCGTCGTCGGCGCGACCCCGGAGCCCCTCTCGCACCCTCACCGCGTCGAGCAGGGCGCTGCCGTCGGCGTTGTAGAGCAACAGCAGCTCGTCCTCTTCCATGGAGAAGCCGAGATCGTCCAGCACCAGGAGCTCGCCGGCCTCGATCTCCCCGGCTGGGAGCAGGTACTCACCCCCTGCAGACGAGGTCAGCACCACGCCGCTGGTGTCCTGGCCGACAGCGAGCAGCTCCACCCAGAAAGGCGAGTCCGCCGCGGGCGCCACCTCGTTCAGGATCACCGTGGGCTCGATGGTCTGCGGCCAGGTCTCGGCGGAGAGCGCGCAGCCGAAGGCCATGTCCGGGTCGTCGTGCTCGGCCTGGTGGACCTCCACCGCCAGCAGGTTGAGCCCCTGCACCAGCGCCTCGGCGGAGATGTCGGCGTAGAGATCGAGAGGATCCTCGACCGGGGCCGCGGCCAGGGTCTCGGCGTCCACCTCGCCCTCCGGCATGTTCTCCCGGAGCACCTCTACGCCGTTGAGGTAGAAGATGGCGCCGTCGTCCAGCGTGCACTCCGCCGTGAGCTCGGTGGCGGCCGGATCGCCGTCGAAGGAGAAGCTGGTGCGGAAGGTGCTGGTGGTAGGGATCTCCGACAGCTCCAGGTTCCCGCGCGGCGCGATCAGCGACTCGACGGAGCGGAAGAGCGCGTAGCTGTTCTCGGAGTTGGTCAGCGAGTCGTTGTCGAAGGTGTCGCCCCAGATGAACTTCGCGGCCTCGCTGAACCAGCCGCTGACGGATCCGCCCCAGGGAGACGAGCCGCGGTCGGCCTCCACCGACGGGACCTCCCAGGCCCCGTCGGCGTTGGCGTCCTCCACCAGGAAGCCGAGCGCCTCCTCGGTGGGTGGCGGGCCCGGAGGCAGGGCGCCGGGGTTGGCATCGGCGGGCCCCAGGATCCACTCGAAGGTCGAGCTGTCCGTGCCCAGCACCTCGTCGGGCAGGTCCACCTCGGCGATGGCCATCTGGGGGCTGGTGGAGTCCCCGGGCAGCTCCCAGGCGGCCAGGTACAGGTGGTCCTGGGGGGTCAGCTCCAGCTCGAAGTCCTCCACCGTGGTCCAGCTGCCGTCGGAGTCCTCGCCCACCCAGCGGAGATCGCTGCCGTCGGCCTGGCCCAGGTAGAGCGCGTAGTAGTTGTCGGCTGTGGCCCAGACGGTCGCCAGCGCGTCCTCCTGGACCTCGCCGGCGTAGAAGGTGGCCTGGCCGCTGTCCCAGCCGCTGTCGTCGTACTCGGGCTCGGCCCAGTCGTCGGCGGGGTAGCCCCCCGAGAGGTCGTAGCTCCAGGTGGCCTCTTCCTGGACGAGCTGCTGGGTCGTGGGCGGCAGCAGGGGATCGAGCAGGTTGGGCTCGCCGGGCGTGCCGCCAAGCTCGACGCTGACCGTCCAGTTCTCAGCGCGGTCGCTGGCCGCGTCCAGATCGAGCTTGGCCAGCGAAAGTCCCGAGCCGTCGGCCTGCACCGGCCAGGGATCATCGTCGCCGTACTCGATGGTGTCGATCCGCCGACCGTAGTTGTTGTACAGGTCGATCCGCTCGCCCCCGTTGGAGAGCCTGCCGTCGTAGGGTCCGAGGGCATCGGTGAACCCGGCCTGCTCCTCCAGGAGGGCCGGATCCGCAGCCAGCACCAGGAACCCGCCCCCAGGCACGACGGTGCCCTCGCCGAAGCTGTAGGTCACACCCCCGTCGAGCGACCAGCCCGACAGGTCCATGTCGAGCGCCATGGGGTTGTACAGCTCGATCCACTCGAGGTCCTCGTCGGTTGGCGGGTGGTAGAGGATCTCGGTGAAGGTGACGGTCCCCGGCGCGGTGGTCTCCTGGCGCAGCCAGGGGCCGGTCGCCGCCGGGACGGTCTCGATCCCGCCGCCCGTGTCGCTGTCGTCGTCCGGCACAGTCGGGACCACCCCCGTGCGGTGGCAGCCGGCGAGCATGGCTCCGAGGGCGATGGTCACCCACAGGGCGATCTCCGCGCGCTGGACGATGGGCGTCGGCAGGGGTCCTCCTTCGCGTCGGGCGCTGGCTGCGCTCCATCATAGAAGAAGACCTCGAGGCGATGACGCGCTCGCAGAGGCTCTCTGGCGGATCGTGTTGTCCCCGGAGGGCTCTTGGGCCTTGAGGACCGCTTCGCGAGGGAAGGGGGGTAGCGCGGTGCGTAGAGCTGCTGCGCAAGCTCGACGCCAGAACCAGGCTCCACTGCCGGTGCTGGTAGGCTGTGCAGGGCCACGGACCGGACCAGCGAGGAGGCCAGCGGCATGAGCGCAGCCGAGCAGGGTGCAAACCTGGAGCGTGGCCTGGGCCTGCTGGCCGTGATGACCTTCGCGGTCGGAGCCATGATCGGCCCCGGCATCTTCGTGCTGGTGGGCGTGGCCGCGGGCGAGACCGGGCCCTCGGTGGCGCTCGCCTACCTGCTGGCCGGAGCGCTGGTGGGGCCCGCGGTGCTGGCCAAGGCCGAGCTGGCCACCGCCATGCCCGTGGCCGGCGGCACCTACGTCTACATCGCGCGCAGCATGGGCGCCTGGATGGGCACCGTCTCGGGGCTGGGCACCTGGCTGGCGCTGATCGCCAAGACCGCCTTCGCCGTGGTGGGCCTGGGCACCTACATGGTGCTGTTCGCCGACGTGCCGGCGCTGCCCATCTCCCTGGCCGTGCTGCTGCTGCTGCTGGGGCTCAACTCTGTGGGGGCGGCCAAGGCCTACGTGTTGCAGCTGGGTATCGTGATCACCGCGCTGGTGGCGCTGATCGGCATGTCGGGCGTGGGCGCGTCGACGGCCCGGCTCGAGCTGCTCCAGCCGCTCTTCCCGCAGGGCTTCCACGGGATCGTGGTGGGCGCGGGCCTGGTGTTCGTGGTCTACGCCGGGGTGACCAAGGTCTGTTCGGTAGCCGAGGAGATCAAGCATCCCACGCGCAACATCCCCCTGGGCATGCTGGGCTCGCTGGCCCTGGTCATGGTGCTCTACACCGTGGTGAGCACCGTGGTCACCGCGAACGTGCCCGCCGAGCAGATGCAGGGCGAAGCGGGCACCACCGCCATGGCCACCGCGGCGGGCGTGATCTTCGGCACACCCTGGGCGGCCAAGATCATGGCGGTGGTGGGCTGCCTGGGCATGATCTCGGTCTGCAACGCCGGCATCCTCTCCTCGTCGCGGTTCCCCTTCGCCATGGCCCGCGATGGGCTGGTGCCCCGGGTGCTCGAGCGGGTGCACCCGCGCTTCGGCACACCCATGTTCTCCATCGGGTTGACCGGGGCCGTGCTGGCCCTGCTGGTGGTGGCGCTGCCCGTGGTCAAGCTGGCCAAGCTGGCTTCGGGCTTCCAGATCTTCGTCTTCTGCGTCGAGAACCTGGCCATCATCTTCCTGCGCGAGAGCGGCGCACGCTGGTACCGGCCCAGCTTCCAGACGCCGCTGTACCCCTGGATGCCCATCGTGGGCATCGTAGGAGGCCTGGGCCTGCTGGTGGGCCTGGGCTGGCTCCCTGTGCTCGGCATCGTCGGGGCCTTCGTGCTCGGCAGCGCCTGGTACCTGTTCTTCGTGCGCAAGGAGCTGCGCACCGGCGGCATCCTGAGCCACCTGCGCAGCGATCCCCGCGGCGCGGTGGAGGATCCCACCGAGGCCGTGCCCACCGTGGTCATCCCCGCCTCGATGGCCAAGCCCGTGGCCATGTCGCTCGTGCGCCTGGCCGACGCCCTGCTCGAGCGCGGGCGCATCGACGTGCTGCGGGTCGAGGAGGTGCCCGACACCGGCGCGCTGGGCCACTACCTTCGCTCCGCTCGCAGCCGGCTGCAGGCCGAGGACGAGCAGTGCCGTCTGGGCGCCCAGACCGAGGCCGAGCTGCGCGTGCTCGATCTCGAGACGCCCAACTTCAAGGAGGCCGTGGCCAGCCACGCCTTGAGCCACCACGCCGAGTGGATCGTGAGCGCCTGGCCCAGGCGCCGCACCGTGCGCGCGGTTGTGCGGCACCCCCTCGCCTGGTGGATGCACCACCCACCTTGTGACCTGGCGGTGCTCATGGAGCGCGGCGAGGCGCTGGGATCCAGCGACACCCTCGCGGTGCTGGTGGTGGCCCACCCGGGGCCCTACGACACCGCCGAGGTCTTCGTGGCCATGCGCCTGGCGCGGGCCTTCGATCTGGGTGAGCTCACGCTGCTGGCCGTGATCCAGGACCCGGCCGACGAGCCCCGCTTTCGGGCCTACCACAGCCAGCTGGGCTGCATGGTGGGCACGCGCTGGACCAGCCGCATCATCGTGGACGACGATCCAGTGGCGGCCGTAGTGCGCGCGAGCGCCGAGTACGACCTGCTCGTGGAGGGCGCCTCCGAGGAGGCCTCCATGCGGCACCTGTTCCAGGTCTCCGACGCCGCGCAGATCGCCGAGCAGGCCCACTGCTCAGTGCTGCGGGTCAAGGTGCCCGGCCACATGCAGCACCACCGCCTGGCCTTCGACTTCGGGCCGGAGCGCACCGCCACGTCCGTGGCCGTGCCCCGGGACCTGCGCGAAGCGGTGGTGGGCATGCGCCTGCGACCGCGGCACGCCCACGCCCTGTTCCACCACATGGGCGACAAGCTCGCCCCTACCCTGGGCGTGTCGCGCGAGGCCGTGACCACCGCCCTGTGGGCCCGGCAGCGCCAGCAGCCTACCGAGACCGACGACGGCGTGGCCCTGATGGCTCCGGTGGTGCGCGGCGCCGAGGGGGTCGTTGTGGGCATCTTCACCCTGGCCAGCCCCGTGGGCCTGCGGCTGATGCGGGGCATGAGCGTGGACGTGGTGCTGGTGGTCGCCGCCCCCATGATCGAGCGTCGCCGCCAGCTCTCCACCTTCGAGCGCCTGCAGCGGCTGACCACCGAGGACCTGTTGGCCGACCTGCGCGCGGCGCGGACCCGCGACGAGATCTACGAGGCGTTCGCGCTGGCGCTGGGAGGGTAGCCACCACGCGCCACGGCCCCCGACGCGTTCCCCGGAACGCCCACCGATCCACCTCCGCGTACAGCAGGCGACAGACCAGGCTGCCGTGAGGCGGCCGACCGAATCGTAGCAGGGGACACCAGGCGCACTGTAGTAGCGATCTGGTGTTCCGCAGTAGATTCGGGGTTTTGTCGCCTGCTGGTAGACTGGCCCGGGGTTCGCGTGCTGCCTTGGGGAGCCGCCTGGTCAGGCCTGGCACAGCCCTCACTGGGGCGGCCAGGGCTCCGTGCAGCCCGGACCTCGCTGGCCCAGGTCGAAGACGCGCACCATCGGCTCCGCCACCACTGGTGCACCGAAGCAGCGCTGGAGCGCCGAGGCGGCCTGTTCGCCGTGCTCCAGCAGCTCGGGGTAGAGCGCGACCCAGCGGAAGCCCTGCTCCAGGAGCCGCCCACGGCGCCGAGCGGGCAGGGGGTTGCCCGCGGCCACGTGGTGCACCGCCACGTAGGCTCGATGCGCCTGATCCCCAAGGGGGAGCTCCATGATGCCACCGGTGGTGGGCAGGCCATGGTCCACCTGGGCGAGGGCGTTCCGATACCTCCAGTCCGAGGGCGCCAGGGGGCGCCCCGCCGCCCGCGGAAACTCCACCAGGGCGCCAGGTTCCAGCGCCCGGAGCGCGGCGGAGCTGGGTGGCACAGCCTGGGGCAGGGGCCAGGCCCGCGGGGCGGCCAGCAGAGAGTCCAACAGCACCAGGGTGGCCAGCACCGGTCCCCGCCAGCCCCGACCCTGGCTCGCCACCAGCGGCACGAGCAGCAGCGCCGCGACCGCACCGGCCCGGTACCAGTGTGCCAGCCGGCCGAGGGGCGGGCAGGCCCCGATGAGCAGGCCCACGGGGCCCGGCAGGGCCTGCTCGCCTACGGTGAGCGGCTGCCCATGGAGGAAGAGTTCGGGGCCGAGGGACAGCAGGGAGAAGGCGAGGGCTCCGGCCAGCCACGGCCAGCGCCTCCGGTGTCTCGCAACGGCGATCACGGCCACCACCAGCGCGACCAGCCCCAGGTAGGCGGTGTGGGACACCGGCGCCTCCCCGCCGGTGAGGGGGAGCGGGAGCCATGGGTCGAGCAGGTCCGCGCCGTGCTGCAGCCCCCCACGGAAGGCAAGCGGGGCCGAGATCGCAGGCGGAAGACTCGCCCTGCTGATGCTACCGGGCAGGTTCGGGTCCTGCACCCCGAGCATGGTCCAGGCCAGGGGCAGGCAGAGCAGCAGCGCGCCTCCCCCCACGAGCGCAGCGCGGCTCAGGGCCGGTCGACGGCGGCCGGCGGCAGAGGGCTCCGCCGACCAGCCCCGAGCGACGATCCAGAGCGCGATGGCCAGATCCATCCCGGCGGCCCAGATCCCGTTGTAGGGCCCGCAGTGCCAGGCCATGGTCAGCGCCAGCGCAGCCAGCAGGCCGTCGCGGGCGCGGCCGGCGTCGAGGAAGCGCAGCAGCAGGGCCAGCTGCAGCAGGACCCAGCCTGCGCCGAAGGCCTCGGTGGCTCCCTCCGAGCTGGCGGCCAGCAGCGGAGGCGCCGCCATGGCGAGCACGGCTCCCAGCCAGGCTGGTCCCCCGAGGCGACGGGCGAGCAGCGCGCCGGCCACCCCCGCCAGCAGCAGCCCGCCCCAGAGCACGGTGTTGTAGCCCGCGGCGGGGCCTGCCCAGGAGCCCAGGGCGAAGAAGGGGAGGTTCCCCGGGTCGATCAGGACCAGCGAGACACCCTCGGGGTAGCCCAGCAGGTCCGAGTGGATGTGCAGCGGCGAGCCCTCCTGCAGCGCCGCCCACAGGCCCCAGACGTGGGCGGCCGCCTCGCGCCCGGGCACCGTCAGCAGCGCCTTCGACCAGACCCGAGGCAGCGGCCAGGCCACCAGCAACGGGGTGAGCAGCAGGGCAAGCAGCAGGGGGAGGTGCCGTCGCACGAGCCGGATTCTACACCCGCGGAGAGGGCCTGCCAGACATCGGAGGTCGCGGCCTCTCGGTCATGGGGAGATCCGAGGTGACCGCCCCGCAGGCCGAGCCGGGGCTCCGCTCGTACCAGCGGGGGGGCCCTCGGCAAGGCGAGGCCTGTGACCTGAGGGGACCCAGGAACCGTACGCCCCGCTGTTGGGGTCATGGGGGCGACACGAGGTGGTGGTCCTACAGACCGTGTGGGGCTCCGTTGGTTCAGGTGTCCTCGGGCAAGGGGGAACCGCTTCGAGTCCACCTGATGGAGGATATGAGCTTGTTGTGTGAGTCGTTTTGCTGTAGAATCGGCCTCCATGAAAACGAATATACAGCGGTATCGGTGGCTGCTCCGGCGCCTTCCTCCAGCGGACGGGCGCAGACTGGTCGTGCTCACGGGTGCTCGCCAGGTGGGAAAGACTACCTTGGCGAGGCATTGCTGGCCTCGGGTCCGCTACCTGAGCATGGACTCCATCGAGGATCGCGAGGCCCTTCGTGCCATGCGCAGTGCGGCCTGGGGTCGTAGCGTCGGTCCCGCAGTGCTGGACGAGGCCCAGAAGGAGCCTGGGGTCTTCGACAAGGTGAAGCTGGCCTACGACGCAGGTGACATCGACTTCAGTGTCCTGCTCGGGTCGTCGCGCCTCCAGCTCTTGGAGCGAGTCCGTGAGTCCTTGGCTGGTCGAGCCTTCGTCTACGAGCTGTGGCCGCTGATGGCGCTCGAGCTGATGAGCGCGCCGGACGCCGACCCGGCGCCCCCTCTGGTGGATGCGATGGTGGGGTCCCAGGAGCCGCTGTCATCGCTGCTCGACGGGCAGCCCAGGATCCTGCTGGGAGCCGAGCGCGACCGGCGGATGGAGGCGCTGGAGCATCTCGAGGCGTGGGGCGGGATGCCCGAGCTGCTTCGGCTGGATGACGACGAGCGCCGCGAGTGGCTCCGCTCCTACCAGGTGACCTTCCTGGAGCGTGACCTGGCCGATCTCGCGTCACTGCGCGATCTGCTGCCATTCCGAAGCCTGCAGCGGCTGGCGATGCTTCGCAGCGGCCAGCTGTTGAGCTACGCCGAGCTGGCCCGAGACGCTGCGATGTCCGCCAGCACAGCCCGCCGCTACCTCGAGTATCTGGCCATCAGCTACCAGGTGGTCCTGCTGGCGCCCTACTCTCGGAACCTCACCTCCACCGTGGTCAAGAGCCCCAAGCTGTATTGGACGGATATTGGATTGTTGCGCCATGGTTCGGGTCAGTGGGGTCCGATCACCGGTGATCTGTTCGAGACATTGGTGGTCATTGAGCTACACAAGTGGTTCTCCACCGCAGCCTGCGACGTGCCGATGTACTTCTACCGCACCCGATCCGGGCTCGAGGTGGACCTGTTGCTCGAAGCTCCAGGAGGCCTCATGGGCATCGAGATCAAGTCCAGGGCGCGAGGCCACAGACGGGACACCCGGGGCCTCAGAGCCCTGGCGGAGCACCTCGGTGAGCGCTGGCGTGGTGGGCTGGTGGTTACCCGAGGAGGTTCGCTCGAGATGATCGATCCCGTTCACCGCATCTGGGCGGTGCCAGCTCATCGTCTGTTGACACCGACGTAGTGGAGCCTCGTCGACTTGAGGTAGAAGGGCTCGCCGATGAACCCTGCGAGTTCCAGAAAATCTGACCGCTCCCGTTCCGGAAAATCTGGCCGCTCTCCGGAACGGAACGATGGATGACCCAACCCCCTGTCTTGCTCCTGATCGATCATCAAGCAGCAGCAGGGCCTGTGGGGCCTGTGGGCAACCCGGCTGCCACCTAGGACGGGCTCGTCACCGAGATGCCCAGCCGGGTTGTCCAAGGCGTTGTGGGAGCGGTGGGCGGGCCTGGCGAGTCGGCGACGTCGTCTCACCTCGAGAGCCCGTCCATGGCTTCCACATCGCCGTCAGGTTCCATGGGCCAGTGAGGCTGCGGTAGCGGAGTAGGCGATCGGGTCCGCGCCGACCAGCAGGCGCGGGCCGAGGATGCCATGCACAGTCTGTTCACCCGCCACGCCATTCAGGTCCTGATCGACGCCGGCCTCGCCCAGACCGCGGTCGCCGAGCACTGCAAGGTCTCGGTGCGCACGGTGTGGCGCGTCTCGAAGGAGGAGCCGGTCGAGGACATCGACGATGCGGCCGAGCACAAGCGCCGTCGCATCGGCAGGCCGTCCAAGACCGCGGCCTTCGAGCCCTTCGTACGGCAGCTGCTGAAGGGCGAGCCGGACCTGATGTCGCTCGAGATCCTACGGCGGGCCAAGCTGCAGGGCTACAAGGGCGAAAAGTCCGTTATGTACAAGCTGATCGCCTCCCTACGCGAGGAGCGGGCGCGCTTCGCCATGCGCTTCGAGGGCCTGCCAGGTGAGTTCTCGCAGCACGACCTCGGCACCGTCTGGGTCAAGTTCATCGACGGCAGCCGAAAGAGGGTGAAGTTCTTCGCCTCGCGGCTGAAGCGGTCGCGCTGGGCCGAGGTCACGCTGGTCGAGAACTCGGAGGCCGAGACCTTGATCCGCACCCTGCTCGTCCACTTCGTGGCCTTCGGCGGTGTGCCGCTGTGTGCGGTCTTCGACCGGCCCAAGACCGTGGCCCTGAAGTGGAAGCGCAACGGCGAGGTCACCGAGTGGAACCCCACCTTCGCCTACGCCGCGTTGGAGATCGGCTTCGGCGCCGAGGTCTGCTGGCCGCGGGCGCCCAGGCAGAAGGGCTCGATCGAGAACATCGTGGGCTGGGTGAAGGGGGCGTTCTTCAAGCAGAGGCAATGACTCTGCGCTTGTCCTGAGCCGCATTTCGGAGTATTTATAAATCGCCCGAACAGATTTCCCCACAGCCCCGCGGGGCCACTCAGGTTTCGAACGACTCCTCCTCACCAGACCGCGCTCGGGAGGGCACCATGGGCAACACCCTCACCCACGACTCCGGCAAGCCCCCGAAGGGCGTGATGGCCTGGCTGGCCACATTGGGCACCACGCGCGTGTGGCTGGCCGCCCTCGGCTACTTCCTGTTCTACGTGGGCTACGCTGGCCTACCGAAGCTCTTCTTCACCCCCCACGAGCTGCAGCAGAAGGTCAGCGGCTGGAACTTGCTGCCGAGCGCCGCCTTCGCAGCGGTCATCACCACGATCATTCTCTTCTCCGTCATGCGCTGGTGGAGACACGCGCAGCAGCGGGAGGTCATGGGTATCAAGGTACCGTTCCCGGGAAGGTGGGCCATCCTCGCAGGTGTGGCTGTGGCCGGGATCATGCTGGCTACGCCGCTGCTCTACACGGTCCCCGAGCGGAGCATCGCGATGATGGGGCTGCTCTCCCGCGGCGGTGTGCTGCTCCTCGCCCCCGTCGTGGACCTCATGACCCGCCAGTCGCCCAAGCGCTACTGGTGGATCGCCTGGTTCCTGGCACTGGCGGCCGTCTTCGTAGCTACAAAGGGCTTCAACCTCGACATCCCTCAAACTGCGATGGTGACGCTGTCGCTTTACCTCTTCGCATACCTGGTGCGCTTCAACGTTCTGGGCTCTCAGATCAAGCAAGGCGGCTGGAACACCAAGCGCGCCTTCTTCATCGAGGAGCAGATGGTCGCCGCGCCCGCGTTCCTTCTCCTGACGATCCTCATCGCCCTGTTCGGGCCCGGCGACGCGGGAGAAGGCGTCCGGGCCGGCTTCAAGCTGTTCTTCACCCTCGGCCCGGGGGTCGCCCCGGCGCTCCTCACCGGTGTACTAGGCGTCTTCACAGGCCTGTTCGCCACGCTGATCTTCATCGACAAGCGTGCCTTCGCCTTCTGTGTCCCCCTCAATCGAGCATCCGGCATGCTCGCCCAGGTGGTAGCGACCACCCTCCTCTTTCTGTTCTTCGACGGTGCCGTGCCGAAGAACCCGACCCTCGTCGGCGCAGGTATCCTCATGATCGCTCTCGTCTTCCTGGCCACGATGAACCGGCAGACGAGCAGCCCGCCGTCACCACAGGGTGCGCAAGGAACTGTCAAGCCCAGCGACGAAGCCGCGTAGAGACGGAGCCCACAGCGCTCACGACGTCTACGTTCGTCCGCGCCCATCTCACAAGCGCGCCCCAATAGGGTGCGCTTGTTTGGTCGATTCGAACACCAGTCCGCTTCGAGTCCCAAGACGGGTCGGGGCGGACGCCCCAAGCCTTGACGGCTCCGGCGCTTTGAGCACATTCAAATAAGTTGATGACTTTCAAACAGGGGCGGGCTACTCTTCTTGCGCTACCTGCGCGTTGCCGTGCGCCGCCGGACTAACGCCTCGTCGTAGCGCAACAAAAAGAACAACTATCAGGAGATCGCCTGTCATGAAGAACCCCTCTACCACCATCGTAAACAGACCTGAACGGAGCCAGGAGCACATCAAGGGCATCCGCACCTTCATGCTCATGCTCCTGTTCCTTCTGGCTGCAGCGGCTCTGGGCTCCTGCACCACCATCGACAACTACGTCCAGCCTGAGGACGAGTGCCAGGGTGGTGAGGTCTACGTCACGCTGCACACCACCGTGCTCTCCAGCGACGACACCGGCCTTGTGGACGACAGCGGTGAGGAGACGGACACCTCCTCGGATGACTGCGACCTCAGCTTTACCTCGAGCCTGACCGCCTTCACGGGCGACCTGCTGCTCGTGACGGTGGTGGGTGAGTCGGGCACCCCGAGCGCCTGGACCGAGGCGGATGAGGGCAGCCAGGCCGATCCGTGGCCCCTGACCCAGGTCGAGGGCGACTGTGATCCCCTGTGGCAGGGCCGCGTCGGCGACGGCACCATGCTCGTCAGGGGCGTCATCCACTCCGAGAACCCCGAGCCTGACGAGGATTGCTCCTCGAAGGTGCGACCCGCCACCGTGTACGGCTTGTCGCGCACCTGTGAGCTGCAGCTCACCAGCCCCGAGGGGCCCTTCCTCTGGCTCGGCGAGGAGGAGCAGCTCGATGGCGCCTGCATCTGCCAGGAGGATGGCCAGGAGGTGACCTACGACGTCCTCTTCCGCACCTACCAGGGCTCCGACGGGGCCGAGTTGGTCCCTCTGCAGAACAACATCATGGTTCCCGAGTCGCTCGACCCGATCAAGGCGAACATGGTCTGTGACGTGCCTACCGCCCCCGACTTCTTCCACGCCGACATCGACTTCACCGTCGACTCGAAGCCGCTGCTGGAGTGTGACCCGCTGCCGGCCGAGCTCCCCATCGGCTCCGCGGACGCGAAGGTGGACTGCGATGCCCAGGTGAGCGCTGACCAGGTGGTCACCACCGTGGAGGTGCAGGTCACCATCGGTGACGACGCCGACACGAAGAGCTGGACGATCGAGAGCGAGGAACTCGCCCACATCAACTGGAGCCTGGCCGATCTGCTGGAGGAGGCCTCCCCCGGCGATCTGGTGGACGTCGAGATCCAGCTCACCCTGCCCTCTGGGGCCACCGACCACGTGGCACAGCAGTCCGTCGTGGCTGCCCCGGTGGACGAGACGCCTGCGCTTCGCGCCCGGGGCCCGGGTGGGATCTGCTACGGCGGCTGGCTCCTCCCCCAGTCTGGCAACGAGCAGCACTACCGCCTGGTCGTGGACGTCAGCGAAGCTCACTCCGCTGGCCTGCTGATCACCCGCTACAACGAAGACGCCGGGACCTGGTTCGAGCTGTCCCGGCTCGACGACCAGCTCGTCCTGGAGGGCGAGGCCCATCCCCTCGAGCACGACGGAAGCCACGGCGACCTGGACAGCTTCTACGTCACCGTGGACCTGCCGGAACACGATCTGGTGGTCATCGACATCACCTTTTCGGGCAGCGGCTGCCGAATGTTCCTGGGTGGCTCCCTGCAGGACACGGACTCCGACTTCTTCCCCTACTTCGGCTTCACGCGTGAGGACCCCATCACCATCGCCGAGCTCCAGTACAACATCACCTACCAGTTCATCACCGAGGAGGTGGTGGCCGGGGACTACAGCGCTGCCATCTTTCCCTGCTCCGACGAGGCCAATGACGAGGCCACGACCTGCTCCGATTTCGCCACGCTGACGGCGAAGCAGACCACCCTCAGCGCTGGTGACTCGGTGGACCCTGGCAGCGACCTCAGTGGCGGCCTGGTCAAGACCGGGGTCATCCTGGACGTCCTGCACCAGTCCGGACAGTGAGGGCGCGATGAAGGGCGTCTTCATCCCGGCCACGGTGACCTTTCTGGCCATCGTGGCCTTTATTGCGTTCCGCGCCGCGCCTACGAGGGCAGCCCCGCCAGTCGAGACGAGAACCCAGCTGCCAGTCGAGGCCTTCGACTGGGACCTTGAGCACGACAGCGAGGGCGGACCGAGCGAGAGCCAGAACCTCCGCTGTCCCCTCAATGACCTTACCGTCGCCGCACTCACCCTGCGGCACCCCACCACCCTGCTGAAGCTCCTCGACGGCCCCTGCATCGAGCCCAACGAGCGCGACGCGGTGGTACAGGCACTCAAGAAGAGGGCCGACTGGCCAGACCCCGCCCTGGCCCCCGCGACCCTTACATCCTGGTTCTGGGCGGAGCTGGTAGCACCTGCGAGCCCGGACGGTGACAACAGCCGCGTCCAGCCAGAGACCTACATCGTGTCGTACCGGAGCCCCGGCAGTAGAGCCGCCTGCTCCGAGGTCGTCAACATCAGCTACGCCGAAGCCCCCCTCGTACCCCAGGCTTGCCGCAACGCGGCCAGTCTCGGAGTTCGCGTGGGGGCGGGTGTCGGCCCCTGGCACGGTGGACCGGACGTGGACCCTCCCAGCCCCCTGGGTCCACGGATCGCTCTCGGATCCTGGTACGGGAGCGCTCGGATGCGCGCAGGGCTTGAGCTGGCCCTCAGCACCACCACCAGGCTCGTGTCCGAGGAAGCGGATGCTCGCATCATGCGCCACGAGCCCGCGGTCCAGCTCAACAGCTACGTCCGCACCGAGCTCTGGCCAGGACCGCTGATGATCGCGTCGGAGCTGCTCGTAGGCTTCTCGCCCAGCCAGCAGCCCCACCTGATGACGGAGCTCGCGGTGACTCTCAGCACCCACCACTCCCCCTTCGGCTTGCGGCTGGGCATTCAAGGAAGCCCCCAGGAGCTTCGAGCCGGCTTCACGCCGGGCCTCACCCTGACCGCTGTCTTCGACCCCACGCTTTGGATCCGGTCGTCGCCGGATTTGCGCTCCCTCGCGGGAGCGCGGAGGTGACCATGTCAGAGCCTTCCAGCCCCCCCGTCCATCGCCTCTCCAGCCAAGCGGTCTACAACATCCACCTCGGTACCAAGCTGGGTCAGGGCAACAGCCCCGTCTACTACACCACGCGTGTGTCCTCGGGTGGCGAGCGGGCACCAGCGGCCACCAAGTACATCGCCCGTGCCACCCTCAACGAGGACGAATACCTGGACGACACCGGTCGTGAGAGCGATGGAGTCCAGGTCGCCGGCGCACTGGTCACGAGCGTTGCGGTCACACCCCAGGAGGTGCTGAGGGAGAAGAACGGGCTGCTGGCGATCTGGTCGCTCGTGCTGGGCGCCAACATCAAGCAGTGCTGGGAGCTGGCTGGGCCGTTCCCGCCCGAAGCAGCCATGGCTGTAATAGCGGACACCGCGCACCTGCTCGCCGAGCTCCACGCCCTCCCGGGCGGACAGCATCGTGACCTCAAGTCTGAGAACGTGATGCTCACACCCTGCGGTCAGGTCAAAGTTCCCGACTTCGGTACCATCCGCACAGACTACGAGCGGCGGTCGAAAACCGCATCCGGCGCCATCCCCTGCTCGTTGCTCTACGTGCCCCCCGAAGCTCTCGTCGACGGCAGGATCGGTCCGCCTGCAGACGTCTACCAGCTGGGCATCATGAGTTTCGAGATGATCTGTGGCAGGGAGTGGGGGGGCAGGCCGCTCACCTGGGTCAGGCACGACCAGACGATGGCCGCCCGGATCGCGGCGATGCGCTCCACGCTCCCTCCGGGTTGCGAAGCCCGGGAGGAGTTCACAGCCTTGCTCAGCGCGATGCTGGCCTTTGCGCCCGAAGATCGTCCCACTGCCAGCGAGGTCTGCCTGGGCGCGACACGGCTGCAGCGCCAGATACGGGGTGGGGGGTTGCGGGAGCTCGCCGCCAGGGTGGTGCCAGCGGCCATGCCCATCAAGCCCTGCTGGTCACTCCTGGCGCTGCCTGACACTTCTCTGGAGCATAGCCAGGAAGGGCACGATTGGGAGGACGAGGAGGCCTGCTCCCAGGCGGACGACCGTGACGAAGAAGAAGCCCTGGAGGCCGTGTTGGTGGACACCGGTGAGGATGACGGGCACGCGGCACTGGACGACGAGGAGGAGACCCAGGAAGACCTGGACGGCCGCGCCGTACCCGCAGCTGGGGAATCCGATCTGCCGCTCGAGGACGCCACCCGTTCGGCCCAGCACGGTGCCCTGGCCAGCAAGGACAACGAAGCGCGCGAGGACGAGATCGCCTCGATTCGCCGGCGACCGACACGGGTGGACTGGTCGCAGGCGCTGTCGGTCCTCGCTGCGGTACTGCTCGCCGCTTCGATGGGCCTGCCCGGAGCTCTCCTGGTCCTGCTCTGCGCCGCGCTCGACTCCCCAAGTCTGGCGCCTGTCCATCCGGACCGAGCGCTGGGCACCCCGGCCGCCGCTCTCGAAGTGGCCGTGGGAGAACCACCGGCGCCGCCCAACCCTGCAGGCGCAGGCTCCAAGCACCCCGATGAGGCGCCCGCGAGCCACCCCGCGGAGTCACCAAGGCCCCCTTTCAGCGAAGCGACTCACCGGCAGGGGAGTGCAGACCAGGGGACGAGCAAGACCAAGCCCCAGAAGGCCGGTCGCGAGAGTATCCAGGTGGCCAAGACCACCGGACAGGAAGGGCCGATTACGACCGGCACCCGCTCTGCTGCCCTTGGAGGGCACCGCCAGACCGGTGCGCCCCCGCCGGATCCCCCAGGCGGAAAGGAAGAGGCCAGCCCATCCGCGGATGGCGACGCCGGCTCGACCGTGAAGCGCAGCAGTAGCACAGAGACGAAGGTGGACAGCAGCTCGAAGGACACGGCCCTCAAGTCGGTTTCCACGAGCACCTCCGCCATCACACCTGGCAGGGTGCTGGGCACCAAAGGGCTCGTACTACATGCCGTGTTCGCTGACGGCGACACCATGGTTAGCGCGCTCGCTCCACAAAAAGGCGTGTTGATCACCTCCTCGGTCGAGCACATCTTCATCGAGGGCCAGCATGGGCTCCTGGTGCTCACTCTCCCCGGTCCCGGTACCACGACGCTCTGCGTGGAACCCCCCGATGAGAAGCCATCGTGCCGCCGTGAATGAGAGGAAGACCCCGGATAGTTGATACCAGCCTGCAGCCTGTTCCCGCCATGCGTACCCGCACCGGGGCACCGCATGTTGCTGGGGCCCCGCCTTCCGAGAAGCTCCCCTCCGGTCCGCGCGCGTGCGAAACGGTCACGCCGTCCCCCTCTCGCGGCTATCCCGAAGCGGCGATGACACGGGTCCCGATTGCCGATGTTTCGAATCAATATAAACGTACCCGACCCGAGGTGAGCCTCCACTCACCCACAGCTGAATGAGGCAAATGATGCCAGAAGAGCAGCCCTCTGAACTCGACACCCCGACCGGTGCCCTGGCCGGGATCATCAAGCGCATGGGGGCGGGCAAGATGCGCGCCCGGGCGGAGGAGTTGAAAGAGATCCTGGAAGAGCAAGACCTGGCTTCCGAGGCGGAGCTCATCAAGAGCTTCACCACCGGGAATTCCTACAGGAACGAGGATGAGAGGACGACCAAGGGTCGACAGCTCGTTCGCAACCTGTCCCACGAGTTCAGGAAGAAGTCCAAGGAATTCGGCCGGCGAGTCTACATCGACTACGAGGAAAAGGGCGAACACCGCATGTGCAAGGTGGTGGTGGAGCCACTGGAGGTGGGACCGAGCAACGTCGAGTACGGGACCCTCGACACGGCCGTGGGGGCGCTCACGAAGAGCCTCGCACGGGTAGAGCGCACCGCACGCCTCACCATGGACACCGTCGAGCAGAGCCTTCTGCGGCAGCAGGTGGAGCTCGATGCGCTCAAGACAGCGCTCATCGAGCGCAGTGATGTCACCCTGTTGGGTGAAGCGGACGTGGGCGTGAACAAGATGAACCAGCTCTTCGGTACCGCCGACGCCATCTTCCACTCGACCCTCTCAGCCCCGATCAGCCGAGGAGAGACAGAGAAGAAGACACCTGAGGAAGATGAGGAGAAGCGGAGGAAGAAAGAGAGTGAAGACAATGTCTTCACGCGCTTCGAGAAGAACTACAACGAGTTCGCCCGTTCTGGGAAAGAGTTCAAATACCTCTTCGCCGCTGAAGATGCGACGCGTGTCCGCAGGGTCAGGGACTGCCTCATGGTCTGCGACGAAGAACAGGTGGTCTTCAGCAAGCCGAGGCGGTTCTGGGCCGCATACTACCCGCGCACCGACGCGCCCCACCCCAACTTCATCATCTTTCGCAGGCGTGACTCTTGGCAGATGGTCGAGATCTTCTCAGGTCTCAAGGAGGAGTCCTCCTTCCCCGATCCCGCCTACCTGAAGCGGAACGGTGCCTACGTCAAGGACAAGTACTACTTCTTCAACTTCCAATGGGGGGATGACACGGGTGGCCCCAAGGCGGTTCGAGTCAACAGCGAGAGGGATCTGGAAGAGCTGCTCGAGCTGTCCAACGACATCCAGCGGGATCGCGCGGCGGCAGGTAGAGGTTGGTACAAGAGGCTCAACAAGCATCCCAAGGAAGACTGCTACCGGCGCGTCGAGCTGTACTCTGCATCCTCGGAGAACTCGTTCGTGCTCCGCGAGCGCAAGAACCTTGAAGAGTTCGACCTGTACGCGGAACTCCCCCCTCATCAAAGAACTGATGGTCGCAAGTGGCGACGCCTCGAGCAAGAAATGTGGTCGATAGATGGGGCTGAGGTAACCGTCAACAAGGGCGACGACGCGAGCGAAGAGCCCCGTCGGTTCCTAGTGGAAGACCTCTTTGTAGGGCCCCACAGCACCTCGTCCCCGCCTCCTGCTGCCTGACCGGACTCCACCGCCCTCTCGCGAATCCGCCGACGCTGGAGACCGGGATCACCGCCGCGTAGTCAACGGCGCTGCCCACAGGGAGCGACGACGAGGTCGAGCTGGTCGAAGGCGTCTGGGAACGCGACGTCACCCTGCGCCACCCCTTCGACCCCACCCGGATCTGGTTCACCGACGAAGAGGGTGACTGCGAAGGCCGCGAGCCCACCTGGGTCTCCGGTGTCAGCGACGCCCGGTGGTGCGAGCTGCCACGATCGGGCAGGTCCAGGCCACCGACGATCACGAGGAGAACGACCTGAAGGGCGAGTACACCGCCATCCGCTGCGTTGACCGCCAGGTCGTCGTGCTGGCGGTGGGCCAGAGCGGCAAGTGGGTCACCGACCTCGAGGATCCGCCGGGCGACTACAACTCGATGTTCATCTACACCTACACCAAGCCGGAGTACTCCACCCCCGAGGGTGACGTCGCAGACGAGGACATCGTCTACGCTGAGCCCGGATAGCACCTGGCCAGCCTCGGTGGCGGCAGCCAAGAGTACCTGGCCACCACCCAGCTCTCCTTCCCCCAGTACGATTTCTACGAGGGCGAGATCCTCGACCTGCCCGACGGGGTGAACCGCGACGACGAGGAGACGCTGGAGCGGCTACG
>CAZEJJ010000008.1:0-41932 GCA_964512185.1 uncultured Enterobacterales bacterium
GACTCGTCGCAGCACCCGGGAGCCACCGAGTACTGCAACGGCGAGGACGACGACTGCGACGGCAGCGTGGACGAAGACTCCGCGGCCGATGTCAGCACCTGGTACCGCGACGCCGACAGCGACAGCTACGGCGACGCCTCCTCCTCCGACGTGGACTGCGATCAGCCTGTGGGCTACGTCAGCGACAACACCGACTGCGACGACTCCGACTCATCGCAGCACCCCGGGGCCGACGAGTACTGCAACGGCGAGGACGACGACTGCGACGGCAGCGTGGACGAAGACGGCGAGGTGCTCGACGGCGACACCTTCTACGCCGATACCGACGGGGACGGCACCGGTGACGCGGGCAGCACCATCGTCGCCTGCTCCGTGCCCAGCGGCTACGCCGACAACACCTGGGACTGCGACGACAGCGACTACTACGAGCCGGTGGTGGTGGACGCGGCCACTGGCTCGTCTTCGGGCACGGGCACGCTTGCCAGCCCGCTGGACGCTGTCCAGGACGGCATCGACGCTGCGGGCGAGTGCGTGATCGTCTTCGGCGGCAGCTACTACGAAGCGGTCGCCTTCAACGGCACCGATCTGGAGGTCACCGGTGTGGAGGGCGCCGAGGTCACCATCATCGACGCCAGCGGCCTGTCCGCTCCGGCCATGAGCATCTCCAGCGGCGAGTCCTCGGCCACCGTGGTCCAGGGCTTCACCCTCACGGGTGGTGAGGGCCAGGTGGAGATCGTGGAGGAGCCCTGGGCCTGCACCTCCATGTACACCTGCACCAACTACTACTACAGCTACTGCGGCGGCGGCCTGTACGTGTCCAGCTCCGATCCCACGCTGCAGGACATGCGGATCGCCGAAAACGAGCTCACCACCGCATACTCCTACACCAGCGGCTACGACACCTACTACATCTCGTCCTACGGCGGCGGCGCCTGCTTCCTGGACTCCAGCGCCCAGCTCGAAGACGTGGACGTGGAGCTCAACTACGCCGACCAGGGTGGCGGCGTCTACATCGACGAGAGCTCCGTGGTGGTCTACCTGCAGGGCATGCTCGCGGCCAACGAGGCCACCGACGGCGCGGGCTTCCAGGTGGACGGCGGCGTGGCGGTGATCAACAACCTGGCCTCTCTGTTCAACGAGGCCCTGGACGACGGCGGTGGGGTCCTGGCCCTCGACGCCGAGGTGGACGCCACCAACGCCACCTTCGCCGGAGATGACGCCGCCAACGGCGGTGGGCTCTACGCCGCCGGTGTCTCCACCATCGAGCTGATGAACAGCATCGTCTACGGGGCCACGGTGGGTCACGGCGTGCTGGTGGACGCCACCTCCAGCTTCACGGGCAGCTACAACGACGTCTACGACAACGGCGGCGGCAACTACTCGGGAGTCACCGATCCCACCGGCAGCTCGGGCAACATCTCCTCCAGCCCGCTGTTCATCGCCTACACCGACGACGGCGATCCCTACAACGACGACCTGGACCTCGGCTCGGGCTCCCCCTGCATCGACGCGGGCAACCCCAGCAGCGCCTACAACGACGCTGACGGGTCGCTGAACGACATGGGTGCCTACGGTGGTCCAGGAGGCGACTGGAGCTAGTGCCGCGGGCTCCAGGTCCTGCCCGGACCTGAGGCGGCGCGTCGCGCCGGCCGCTGCGCGGCTCTGGGTCACCAGCCTGGCTCTTCATGGGGAGCTTTCGTCCCAAAATATGCGCCTCCGGCGCATCCCCCCACGGCCGCCTCCGCGGCCGCCGTGCCGGCGGCTACTCGGGCTCGAAGCTCACGTCGCGGCGCGCGGGCACCAGCACGGGCTGCTGGTTCTGGGGGTGGCGCAGGATGGTGGCGGGGTGACGCTCGCGCCGGAAGGTACCCAGACCGGGCACGTGGGCCGCACCGCAGCCGCGGGTGAGGGCGTGCACCGCGGCGATCAACACGGCGCGGATCTCATCCGGCTCGGCTCCCGGGATCCTGGTGGACATGGACGGGTGGGGTTCGCTTAGAGGTGAACCCACCGCTTGCCTGAGATCCCCGGCCGCCTTGAAGCTGGGCTTGCCGCTGTCGTGGGCGGGAACCTGGCGGGGTCGCCGCAGCTGCCCGAAGCCGGAGATCAGCAGCACGCCCTGCTGGTGGAGGCGTTGGCTCAACGCTCGGCCCACGCGCTGCACCACCTGCTGCACCGCCACCGAGGTGCCGAGCCGTCGCGCCACCTCGCGCTGCAGCGCCACCGGGTCCGGCTGGGGGGTGATCGAGAGGATGATCTCGTTGCCGAAGCGCTGCAGGTACAGCGGCGGGGTGGGGGTGAGGAACCACAGGCCCTGCTCGCGCAGCTGGCGCAGCTCCGCCACCGAGCTGACCACCAGCGGGAAGCGCCAGGTGGCCAGGCGCGGCGTGGCCAGGCGCACCGTGGACTCGCGCGCGTCGAGCACCCGGTTCAGGAAGCCCCAGAACGCGTCGTCGATCCAGCTGTCATGGAAACTCGGCTGGAAGATCCAGCGCTGCTCCCCCGCCACCAGCACCAGCCCCGGTTGCAGATCGTCGCCCGTCTTCAGGCGATCCTCGCCGAAGTCGTCGGGCAGCAGCGTGCGCAGGACGCCAAACAGGCGCTGGTAGTCGGCGGCGCTGGACCAGCCCTGCGCGTCGAGCCAGCGAGCCTGGCCCCGCGCCTCTTTTTCATCGGCCCACTGCACGGCCTGGGCCACGGCTGCGGACAGGTTGAAGCGGCCGCCCACAGCCGGGGGTTCGGCGGGCGGGAGCTCCGGCTGCCCGTCCTCGGAAGCGTCCACGGCCTCCCAGCGTCGCCTACGGCGAACGTCCTGCAGTGCCCGGGCGGCCAGGGCCAGGCCGAGCACTGCGAGCAGGATCCATGGCCACACGGGCATGGAGATGACTCCATGGAGAGGGGCTTTGCGACCCCTCTATCTTCCCGGAGCCCTCGCGGGGCGAGCTACTCCAGCATGTCTTCGGCGGACTTCACCACGTAGTGGGACAGGTCGCGGGGCTGGGGCTTGCGCGGGTTGCTCCAGTCGTAGAAGCCCAGGCCCGAGCTGGCGCCGTACTCGCCGTTCTTGACCATGCGCAGCAGGGTGAGGGGCGGGTAGAAGCGGGGGTCGTTGGAGTTCTGGTACATCTCCAGCGCCACGCGCAGCATGGTGGGGGCGGTGACGAAGTCGTGCAGCTTGAAGGTGCCCTGGGGGTGGCCCAGGCTGGTGTTGAGCCCCAGGTCGCCGTCGCCCACGGTGATCTTGCCCTGCTCCAGCAGGCGCACGGCGTCGATCATCTGGGGCACCAGCAGACGGTTGACCCAGAAGCCCGGGATGTTGGGCGCCAGGAAGGGAGCCTTGTTCATGTCTATGAGCAGCTTGCGGGTGAACTCCACCGTCTCGGACGTGGTGTGGCGACCGGGCACCACCTCGACGCCGGGCATGAACGGCACGGGGTTCATGCCGTGGGTGACGATGGAGCGGTCGGGACGGCCGCTGGTCTCGCTCATCACGTCGATGTCCAGGCTGCTGGTGTTGGACCAGAAGATCACGTCTTCGGGTAGCTGGGGCAGCAGCTCGCCGAGTACGCGGCGCTTGAGGGCCATGTCCTCGAAGATCACCTCGAGGAAGACATCGCAGCCCTGGGCGGCGGCGATGAAGGCTTCCTGGGTCTCGTAGGTGAAGATGCGGCTGGCCAGCTTGGCGTCGAACTCCGGATCCTCGATCTTGAACTTGCGGGCCACCTTGCTGCCCAGCTTCTTGCAGAAGGCGGGCGCTCCGGCGAGGGTGTCGGCGTTGGCGTCGAAACAGTGGGCCTCGTGGCCTGTCATGGCGCACTGGGTGATCCAGCCGCGGCCCATGATTCCCGTACCGATGATGGCGAACTTCATTGGAACCTCCTGCAAATGGGCCGTGTACCTAACCCCCCCTTGATCTCGCGGCAGCGACGCGGGTGCTCGGAGAGGCGGTTTCGGGGATAGTGGGGATCCCGGTCAGGTCTGCGAGGTGTTCCATGGCCGACACCGTGCGAGCCGTGCGTTTCCATGGCTTTGGCGAGCCCGAAGAGGTGCTGGTGGTGGAGCCTGTGGGGGTGGAGCCGCTCGGCCCCGGGCAGGCGCGGGTGCGCATGCTGGCCGCCTCCATCAATCCGGCTGACGTCAACGTCGTGCAGGGGGTCTACGGGTTGGAGACCCGCCTGCCCTCCTTCGTGGGCAACGAGGGCGTCGGGGTGGTGCGGGAGCTGGGCGAGGGGATCGTGGGCCTGGAGCCGGGCCGGCTGGTCCGGCCCATGCCCGGCGTGGGCTGCTGGCGGCAGGAGCTGGTGGCCGATGCCGGGGATCTGTTGCCCCTGCCCGCGGGCCTGGAGGTGGAGCAGGCTGCCAGCATCAGCGTCAACCCCGCCACCGCCTGGCGGCTGCTGGAGGACTTCGCGTCCCTGGAGCCGGGCGACTGGGTGGCCCAGAACGCCGCCACCTCGGCGGTGGGCAGAGCCGTGATCCAGATCTGCCGCCAGCGCGGCCTGCGCAGCCTCAACCTGGTGCGCCGCCCCGGGGCCGTGGCCGAGCTGGAGGCTCTGGGTGCCGACAAGGTGGTGCTGGACGAGGGTGCGCTGGCGCGTGGGTTGCTGGACGGCGCGCCCCTCGAGCTGGCTCTCAACGCCGTGGGGGGCGACAGCGCTGGGCGGCTGGCCCGCCTGCTGGGCCCGCGCGGCGCCATGGTCACCTACGGCGCCATGGGCCGCGAGCCCCTGGTGCTGGCCAACGGGCCGCTGATCTTCAAGGAGCTGTCCTTCCACGGCTTCTGGGTCAGCGCCTGGTACCGGCGGGCCGAGCCCGCCGCGGTGGAAGCGATGCTCGGCGGCCTGGCGGCGCTGTACGCCAGCGGCGCCCTGAGCACGCAGGTGGAGCGGCGCTACCCCATGGAGCAGGTGCGCGAAGCGGTGGCCCACTCCCGTCGTGGCGGCCGCACGGGCAAGATCCTCCTGGTGCTCTGAGCGCGGGAACAATGCCCCGGCGAGCCGGGCTGGTAGCTTGGGTCCAACGGACCATCCGAGCCCTTCCACGCCGAGGTCAGCATGCGCATCGCGCTCGTCGGTGCGGAGATCGAGGAGAACCTCGCCCTGCGCCACATCCACAGCAGCCTGCAGGCCGCGGGTCACCAGGCGGGCTTGTTCGGCTTCAACAGCCGCGCCCAGGTCCAGCCCCCGGCCCCAACGCCACGATCTGGACAGCAGGCCCTGGCCCACCCGCCCCGCGCGCTTCCACGCCTACCAGGGCAGGCCCATCACCTCGGCCATGGCGGGCAACACGCGGCCCGCGGGCTGGCGCAGCACCACGTCGGCCATGCTGTCGTAGGGCGTGGGGGTCATGTTGACGATGATGAGATCGGCGCCCATGGCCTTGGCCTGGGCGGGCATCATGGCGGCGGGGTGCACCACCAGCGAGCTGCCTACGGCCAGGAACACATCGCACTGACCGATGGCCTGGGCTGCTCGGTTCATGGCGTCGGGGGGCAGCCCCTCGCCGAAGAAGACCACGTCGGGCTTGATCTGCCCGCCGCAGAGCCTGCACGGGGGCACCGCCACGCTCCGCAGGGCCTGGTAGACCTCGTCCCAGCTGTGCTCGGCGCCGCACTCCAGGCACAGGATTCGTCGGGTGTTGCCGTGCAGCTCGATGACTTCACGCGAGCCCGCGGCCTGGTGCAGCCCGTCGATGTTCTGGGTGATGAGCCAGCGCAGCTGCTTTGCCCGCTCCATGGCCACCAGCGCGCGGTGCCCGTCGTTGGGCTGGGCCCGGGACATGATCGGGTAGCGGGCTTCCTTGAAGAACTCCCAGTACAGGGTGGGATCCCGCATGAAGCTGTGGATCTGGGCGATCTCCATGGGATCGTACTTGCGCCACAGGGCGTCGTCGCTGTCGCGGAAGGTGGGCACTCCGCTCTCGGCGGAGATGCCCGCGCCCGTGAAGGCAGCGATGCGCGAGGCGTCGGCCATGAGCCCGCAGGCGCGGACCAGGTCGGTGAGCTCTGCTGTTGATGACATGCTCAGCCTCCTGCGCCGGCTCCCCAGCGCGTGCGGTCGCGCACCGAGTCGGTGCCCTGTACCAGCCGCGTGATCGTAGCGTTCACCGGGGTGGGGATGCCATGACGCTGGCCATATTCGACGATCTTTGCGCTGATGTAGCCGATCTCTGTCTTGCGCCCGGCTTCCACGTCCACCAGCATCGAGGGCTTGTGCATGCCCGCATTGTTCAGGTAGCCCAGGCAGAATTCCAGGAAGTCAGGCGGGAACGCGCAGCCGTCAGCGGCCGCCACCGCGATGCCCTCGCGCAGGATGTCCTCCACCAGCGCCAGGGTGGGGGTGAGCGTCATGGCCTCGCGCATGAACTGGCTGGTGAGCGCGCACAGGGGGCTCAGTGCGGCGTTGAGCACCACCTTCTCCCACACGTAGCGGCGGATATGGGCCGTGTGGTCAGTGTCCAGCCCACAGCCTGTGAGCAGGGCCGCAACCTGGCGCGAGCTGGCCTCGCCGCTGGCGTGTGCCGCGCCGATGTGGTTGGGCTTGTTGAAGAAGGTCATGCGGGCCCGGGTGAAGGTCTCCAAGCCACCGGCGAAGTTGACCACCAGCCGCAGGGTGCGCTCGGGCCCGAAGCCCTCCGCCAGCTCCAGCTCCGTGTCCATGCCGTTCTGGAAGCTCACCGCTACCGCGTCGGGCGGGCAGGCTGCCGCCAGCTCAGGCACCGCGGTGGCCAGCAGCGGGGCCTTGAGGCAGACGAAGACCAGCTGGGGTTCAAAGGCCTGCAGTGCTGGGATGCCCAGGCAGGTGTGGGCGGGCCTGCCCTTCACCTTGGCGCAACCCTCTACCTGGATGCCGTCCTTCTCGATGGCCTCGAGCAGGGAGGGCAGCACGTCCACCATGATGACCTGGTGGCCGGCCGCGGCCAGGTGGGCGCCCAGCATGGCGCCGATGGCGCCGGTGCCGACGACGGCGATGACGGGATGTTCGGGGAGCATGGTCGCGGGCCTCTTGCGGGTGGTCTCTGGGAGCGGCACCAGCGCCTCTATCCTCTCCGCCGCACCCGTGGTCGGGGGAGCCACCCTTGGACGATCCTGGTCACCTCGAACACCCTCCAGCCCCTCCCAGCAGCCAGCGGCGATCCTGGCGCGCGGCGACGACGGCCACCGACGTGGCGAGCAGCTCGACGCATGCGACGACCACCATCCACCGGCCGCGCCCAGGCACCCGCTCGACATCATCGCCGAGTGCGCCACCGCCGTGATCCCGGCTGCGATGCCACCTGACGCCTCCACCACGGCCTCCCTGAGCCCGTAGTCAGTAGTCCGTGGCCGTCCCGGCACGGCCCCGGCCTCCGTCAGGAGCTGGGTTGCGCTCGACCCGCTCGCTTCGCTGGGGGTGTGACGGCGCCCGCAGGTCGGCGGGTGCTCCCGGCCTCTCTCACAGTGAGCTCGCCGATCAGGGGCCCTCCGGGAGGGTAATCGTGCCCTGGGCTCGCTCGCAGCCGCGGGGTTGGGGTGATAGCGAGACGGGTATGTTCGTCTCGTCGGATCCCTCCGCTCCTCTCCTCGCATCCTCGGCCGTCCTGATCCGTCGGCTCGTGGCGGCGCTGCTGTTGTCGTGGGTCGCTCCCTGCCTGGTGGGCCCGTCGTCGGCCAGCGCTGGGCCCGCTGGGGAGGCCGATCAGCTCGCGTCGCGCTTCTCGGCGTCGCGCTGGAGCACCCGGGAAGGTCTGCCGCAGAATTCCGTCACCGGGATCATGCAGGACCAGGATGGCTACATCTGGCTGTCCACCTTTGGGGGGCTGGCCCGCTTCGATGGCGTGCGCTTCGAGGTCTTCGATCTCGCGAGCGGCGGGGGCCTGGAGGCCAACCGGTTCCTGTCCATCTTCCAGGACTCCCGAGGCACCATCTGGCTCGGCACCCACCTGCGGGGCCTCGTCCGCCTGCGCGAGGGCGCCTTCGACACCATCCCGCTGCCGGCGCCCTACAGCACCGCCAACGTGGTGGACATCGTGGAGGATCCGGCGGGCACCGTCTGGGCGGCCACCGGAGCGGGGTTGGTCAGCATCTCGGCCGGCCAGGTGCGCACGCCAGGCCCAGCCGAGGGCCTGCCCCCAGGGCCGGCCCATGCGCTGCTGGTGGACCAGCATGGCGCAGTGTGGGCGAGCATGTCGACGGGAGTGCTCTGCGTCTCCGGGGCCTGTGAGCGTCCCCTCGGCCCGCTCGCGGCGGGCGATCCCTACCGGGTCGACGATCTCGCCCTCGGGCCCGATGGCACCCTGTGGGCCGCCAGCGACCAGGGCCTGCTCCGCTACGGCGAGGGTGGGAGCGAGCTGCTGGTGGAAAACTCCGGCGAGCACTCCCCACGAGCTGTGGTGGATCCCGGCACCGGGCGGGTGTGGTTCAGCAGGCGAGGCCAGCTCTACGTGTTGGATCCCCAGGGAGTGAGCACCTGGGTGCGCCTGCCCGCGTTGATCTCGCACGGTGTGGACCAGCCTCCCCGGGGCATACGCGCGCTGTACCTGGACCGCGAGGGGATCCTGTGGGTGGGGACCGATGGTGGCGGCCTGGTGCAGGTGCGAGACCGCCAGCTCGAGCTCTACGGCGCCCAGCAGGGGGTGCGCGGCCCCTCGGTCTCCGCGGTGATCGAGGACGGCTCCGGCCGGATCTGGCTGGCTCCGGTCTGCGACGGCCTGCAGTACCTCGACGAAGGGCGCTTTCGCGATCTGCAGGCGCCGGGAGAGGACATCGGCTGTGTCTCTGCGCTCGCGATCGACGCACAAGGTGAGCTGTGGTTCGCCGACGGGGAGCGGCTGCGGCACTACCGTGACGGAGCTCTCGAGACCTGGGGGCCTGGCGAAGGTCTCCCCGAGTCCCGCATCCACGCTCTGCTCTTCGACCGGCAAGGCGCGCTGTGGATCGGAACGCAGCAACAGGGTGTGCTGCGCTGGGAGCACGGGCGGGTGACGGCCCGATACCGCTCCCAGGACGGGCTGGGAGACGACGCCATCTACAGCATCGCCCAGGCCCCCGGGGGCGCCCTCTGGTTCGGGACGGGCGCCGGCGTGGCCTGGTTCGCGGATGGTGAGCTCCACCAGCTCGGCAGCGACGGAGGGCTGTCGCCCGGGGCGGTGCGCGACATCCAGCTGGAGTCGGACGGGGCCGCCTGGATCGGCACCTACGGCGGGGGGCTCACTCACCTGCTCGATGGGGTGGCCACCCGCATCACCCGGGACAGCGGCCTCTGCGACGACGTCGTGTCGCGCATCCTGGTGGTGGGCGATGATCTCTGGATGAACGGAAACCGCGGCGTCTTCCGTGTCAGCCGCGCGGACCTGCTGGACCAGGTCCAAGGCCGAGACAGCCAGCTCACCTGCACCCTGTACGAGAGCGGTGAGGGCAACGGCGGCTCGCAGCCCGCTGGCTGGCGAGGCAGCGACGGCCGCCTGTGGTTTCCCACCATCCACGGTGTGGTGTCCATCGATGTGGGCTCCCTGCATTCCCTGTCCGACACTGCCCCACCCCTGGCTGTCATCGAGACCGCCCTGGTCGATGATCTCACCCTCGACCTGGAGAGGATCAACGAGCTGCCTCCCGGTCGTGGCGACCTGGTGGTCCAGTTCGCCGGCCTGAGCTTCGTGGCGCCAGAGCAGGTCCAGCACCGCCATCGGCTGCTGGGCCACGACGAGCGCTGGGTGGACGCGGGGCGGGGACGCGTGGCCCGGTACTCCAACCTGCCGGCTGGGGACTACCGCTTCGAGCTCGCCGCACGCAGCGCGCACGGGATCTGGAGTGAGCCCGCCTCGCTGGCCTTCACGCTGGCGCCGCGCCTGTACGAGACCCGGCGATTCCAGTTGCTCTGTCTGCTGGCGCTGTTCCTGGGCGTCTGGGGGATGGTGGCTCTGCGTCTGCGCAGGATGCGGGTCCAGAACCGGGCCCTGCAGCGGGAGGTGGACGAGCGCCGGCGGGTGGAGGGCGAGCTCAGCCGGCGGGAGGCGCACTACCGCACCCTCTTCGAGGGAGCAATCAATGGCCTGCTCCTTCATGATCGAGAGGGGCACCTCGTGGAGGTCAATCCTGCGGCCTGTGGGCTGCTGGGTCTGGATCGAGACGCGCTGCTGGCTGGCGAGGAGCTGGCATTCGTCTCCGGGGAGCATCGGCCAGCCTACAGCGCGCTGGTGGCTGCCGCGGTGGCCGGAGAGCGAGGACGGTCCACCGAGTTGTTGCTGCTGGCTGCGGATGGGGCGCAGCTGGAGGTGCGTCTCCAGGCTGCGCCCTTCGACCTGGGAGGCGCGCCCCATGCCCTCCTGAGCGCCGTCGACCTGACCAGCGAGCGGCTGTCCGAGAGGCGCAGGCGGGAGCTGGAGGAGCAGCTGCAGCAGGCCCAGAAGATGGAGGCCCTGGGGCTGCTGGCGGGTGGGATCGCTCATGACTTCAACAACGTGCTCACCGTGATGAAGGGGCAGGCCTGGCTGCTGGAGAACAAGCTGGAGCCGGGTGACCCCGCGCGGCAGCGAGCCCTGGACATCCAGCGGAGCGTGTCCAGGGCCAAGGCGCTCACCGAGAAGCTGCTGGTCTTCAGCCGGCGCCAGCCTCACCGCCCGGAGCCGGTGGATCCCTCCCAGCTCCTGACCCATGTCATCGACATGCTGCAGAACCTGCTGCGGGAGGACATCGAGCTGGTGGGCCCACGCAGCGCTCACTGCGGGCCGGTGCTCATGGATGCCGGTCAGCTGGAGCAGGCGGTGGTCAACCTGGTGCTCAACGCCCAGGACGCCATGCCACTGGGCGGCCAGCTCACCCTCGGGGTGCGCCGGGAGAGGATCGACGAGGAGCTCGCATCCCAGCATGGTGCGGCTGCCGGAGACTACGTGGTCATCGAAGTGGCGGACACCGGGATCGGCATGGACGAAGCCACCCGAGCCCGTGTCTTCGAGCCCTTCTTCACCACCAAGGAGGTGGGCAAGGGGACGGGCCTGGGGCTGGCCACAGTGCACGGCGCGGTGCAGGAGGCATCTGGCTTCATCACCGTGCAGAGCCGCCCGGCCGTGGGCTCCACCTTCCGCATCCACCTGCCCCGGAGTGCCGGTGAGCAGCAGGCAGCCGGGGAGGGACCGGCGGCAGGCAGCGCCACGTTCGGCGACCCGCGGACAGCCAGGATCCTGCTCTGCGACGACGATCACCAGGTCCGTCACACCACCGCGCAGGTCCTGGAGGCCTGCGGTTACCGGGTGTGGCAGGCGGTGGGGCCCGAGGAGGCTCTGTCCATGGCAAAGAGCAATGTGGAGGGTGGTATCGACCTGTTGCTCACGGACGTGGTCATGCCCGTGATGAGCGGTCCCGAGCTGGCCCGGCTGGTGATCGAACAGGCGGGCCCGCTGCCTGTGCTCTACATCTCGGGCCACACCCGCGACGTGGTGCTGGCCCAGGGGCAGATGCAGGGCGAGCCCGACCTGCTGGCCAAGCCCTACACGCCCGAGGAGCTGGCGCGTCGCGTGGAGAGCGCGCTGGCCGCCGCGCGGGAGGCAGCCGGGTTGGCGAGGCCAGGTCCGGTCAGCTCCGGCGCAAGCTGAACGCGCCGGCTCGTCGCGAGCCAGGCACCGCCGATGCCCGTGAAACCGAAATCGGGGCTCTGGTCGATGCTGTCCTGCCTCCGCGGGGTGGGCGGGGCCCGATCTGGCCCTTGGCGGCTCCGGCCGCCGAACCGCTCGGTGAGGGTGAGCAGCGTGACGCGCTGGAGGATCCGGAAGGGCAGGGCAGGGATCTGATCCCGGTCGTGGTATCACTACCGGCGAGCGGCCGCGTGTGGGCCCCACGGGCTATGCCGCGGCGCCTGTAGTCTGCTCTGGAGCTCTCCATGCACTTCGCTCTCCTTCGCCTCCTCCCCTTGCTCGCCCTGCCGCTCCTGCTGGGCTGCCCACCCAAGCACGACGACACCTCCGAGGCCCCTGAGGCCGACACCGACACCGACACCGACACCGACACCGACACTGACACTGACACCGACGCGGACACTGACACTGACACCGACGCGGACAGCTGCGGCTCGGCAGGTCTCGATATGGTCGAGCTGCCCGCCGGCAGCTTCTCCATGGGCTCGCCCGCGGGCGAGTACGCCCGCGACACCGACGAGGACCTGCACACCGTGGACTTCACCCAGGCGCTCTGTGTGGGCGCCTACGAGGTCACTCAGGACGAGTTCGCGGCCTACCTGAGCTACTATCCCAGCGCCGCCAGCAGCTGCGGGGGCGACTGCCCGGTCGAGCAGGTCAGCTGGCACGAGGCCGCCGCCTTCGCCAACGCCGTCTCCACCGACCAGGGGCTCGAGGCCTGCTACGCCTGCAGTGGCTCAGGGCCGTCCGTCAGCTGCACCGCCGGCGACGATCCATACGCCTGCGAGGGCTACCGCCTGCTCACCGAGGCCGAGTGGGAGTACATGGCCCGGGCCGGGGCCAGCGCCTCGTTCACCAACGGCGGCGATCTGCCGTCCGGCAGCGAGTTCGACTGCGGAGGCGATCTGGCGCTGAGCAACGGCGCCCTGCTAGACGACGTGTCCTGGTACTGCGGCAACGCCAGCGGTCCCATGCCCGTCGGGCAGCTCGAGCCCAACGCCTGGGGCATCTACGACGTGCAGGGCAACGTCTGGGAGTGGTGTCACGACGAGTACGGCGACTACCCGGGCGATGTCACCGACCCCTACGTGTCCCCGGGCCAGGGCCCGAACTACCGGGGCAGCTCATACTGGGACACGCCCAAGCACCACCGCCTGGCCAACCGAGGGGGCAACGTGTTCGACTACAGCTTCAGCGATCTGGGGCTGCGGCTGGGGCGCAGCCTGCGGTGAGCCTTCGGCGCGCCACCTCCGCGGCTGTCGTGGCGGTCGCGGCCGGCGTGCACTAGAACGAGTAGCCCGTCTGCAGGCCGCCGAGGAAGGCGATCCCGTCGTAGCTGGAGGAGGCCGACTCGCCCTCGGCGTGGCTCGTGGCGTAGCCGACACCAAAGTCCCACGAGAACGTGAACCCACCCTCCGTGGCGATTCGGCCCATATTCGGCGGAGCTGAAGTGAGAATCTCCGCCCGCTCGCCGAAGCTCCGTGCTCGCCCGGCGACCCGCGGCGAGGAGGCGCTGCAGTCGGACCCCCGTCCATGGCATGCGGATGCTACGATGTAATAGGCAGAACCAGGAGTACTCCTTGCTCTCCCTCTTGACCACCCTGCTGCTCGGCGCCGGCGCCTCCTGGGCGCAGGCCTGCGAGGCCGACGCGCTTGCCCGGCAGATCGAGCAGGGTTCGCCCCACGAGACCGCAGCGCTGTTCGTCACGCTGGCGGGCTGTGACCAGGAAGCGGCGCGGACCATCATGCCCCAGGCCTTCGCCAGGATGATGATGACGGACGACGCCTCGCTCGCGGCCGAGGCGGCGATCGAGCTGGGAGGGGGAGAGATCGTCCGCGAGTGGATCTCGGCCCGCTTCGCCGATGAGCGCGTCGCTGTGCTCCGAGGCCTCGGTTGCAGCTGCGCACACAACCCCGCCGTGGTCGCCTTCCTGGTCGAGAGCGACGAGGCGCTCGGCGACCGCTTCTGGGACGACCGCTGGCATCGAGCCCTGGCCCACTGCCGAGACAACGCGGTCAAGGTCTTCCTGACCCAGCAGCTACAGGACCCGGCTGTACAGACCCACCCCACGCACTTCGACAGCGCCCTGGACCTGCTCACCGAGTATGCCGGCGTCGACGCCGTCCCCTGGCTGAAGGTCCTCATGCTGGCGGTCCCGGAGCCCAACCAGGTGGCCTTGGTCCGCGCCTTTCTGGGAGCGGCGCGGTCTGGAGGTGATGCCGAACCCGAGGCCGCGGCGCGAGCCACCGCGGCCCTGGTCGAGCTGGCGCCGGATCTGTCACAGGCAGCGGTGGGGCAGGCCCGGATGGTCATCCAGTCCCTGGGCGAGCAGCAGGCGGCGGACAGCCTGGTGTGCGCCTACTACAAGGATCGCGTCCAGCCCTCCGGGCAGCTCCTCTGGGGGGCCGTCGTCGTGGAGACCGCCCGCTGCAAGAACGGTCAGCTCCGCGTCGAGGTGCACCACGCACCGGTCGTCGACAGCTGCAGGCGTTGGCCCGACCAGCTGCCCGCCGCGGTCCTCGAGACCCTGGGACCGGACTGGACCGGCAGGCTGGCGGAGCGCTGCAAGGGCACCAGCACTCACGAGCACCTGCTGCCTCCGCAGCCCTTCGCAGACCAGGCAGCCTACGAGACCTGGCGCGATGAGACCCTCCAGCAGGTGCGCGCGCGCCCCGCGAAGCGGGTGGACGTGGTGGAGCGGGGGGTGACGACCCTGCCCTGAGCTGGCCACGCGCCCACCTCTGGCGCCGGAATCGGTCGTCCCACTCACAGCCCCTGACCCACCACCTCGCGTAACAAACTCCGGGGATGCTATCCTATCCCCATGGTTTGTTACCTCTGGCGTAACAAAATACAGAGATCAGGCGGTAACCTCGAAGTACGTTACGCGAGGCGTAACAAACACCAGGGATGACCGCTCATCCTCCGCGTTCGTTACGCATCACCCCCCCCCGCCAGCGCCTCCGTGAGCACGTACACCGCCTGCAGGTACGAGGTGGGGCACAGCGGGAAGCACTCCTTGCAGTCCTCGCAGAGCTCGCGCGCCAGCTGGGGCACGAACGCGATCTCCTTGCGCGTCCCGCGGTCCACGAAGCCCACCGCGCAGGCCCGCTTGATCTCGGCGCAGTAGCGCACGCAGAGCCCGCAGTGGATGCAGAAGCTGGCCTGCTTGTCGAAGCGGTCGGCCTGGGCTCCGTACTCTGCGGCCAGCTCCTCCAGCTGCGGCGAGGCGGGGGCGTGGGCCAGCAGCAGCTCCAGGATGGTCCTGCGGATGCGGTCCACCTTGGCAGACCGGGTGCGCACCACCAGCCCGTCGGCGGCCAGGAAGACACAGGCCACCACCAGGCGTGTCCAGCCGCGCTGCTCCACCTCCACGATGCACAGCCGGCAGCCGCCGAAGGCCTCGAGCTGGGGATGGTGGCACAGGGTGGGGATGGTGATGCCCGCGCTGTGGGCCGCATCGAGCAGGGTCATGCCCTGGCTGGCGGTCACCTGCTTGCCGTCGATCTGCAGCTGGAGATCGCTCATGGGCCCTTCCTCCTGTCAGCGAGGGCTCGCTCTTCGGCCGGGAGGGCAGCGGGCAGCGCCTCGCCCGACAGCTTGCGCACCGCGCCGAACCGGGCCGGGCAGACCTCGATGCAGGTCCCGCAGCGGGTGCACCTGTCCTGATCCACCACGTGGATGGTCTTCTTGGCCCCCTCGATGGCGTCCACCGGGCACTCCTTGCGGCAGATGCCGCAGGCCATGCACTTGTCGGGATCGATGACGAAGGAGATGAGCCTCTTGCAGTACAGGGCCGGGCAGCGGCCCTCGTGGATGTGGGCCTCGTACTCCTGTCGGAAATACCGCAGGGTGCTCAGGAAGGGGTTGGGCGCGCTCTTGCCCAGGGCGCAGAGCGAAGCCTCCACCGCGGTCTCGGACAGGATCTCCAGCAGCTCCAGGTCACCCTCGCGGCCCTGGCCCTGGGTGATGCGGGTGAGGATGCGGGACATCTGGCGCAGGCCCTCGCGGCAGGGCACGCACTTGCCACAGGACTCGTCGGTCAAGAAGTCGATGAAGTAGCGGGCGACGTCCACCATGCAGGTGTCCTCGTCCATCACGATCATGCCACCCGAGCCCATCATGGAGCCGACGGCGGCCAGCTCGTCGAAGCCCACCTGCAGATCCAGCAGCTCCTCGGGGATGCAGCCGCCGGAGGGGCCGCCGGTCTGGATGGCCTTGAAGCGCCTGCCCCCGGGGATGCCGCCGCCGATCCGATAGACGATGTCCCGCAGGGTCATGCCCATGGGGGCCTCTACCAGGCCGGTGTTGGTGATCTTGCCCACCAGGGAGAAGATCTTGGTGCCCTTGCTGGTCTCGGTGCCCAGGCGGGTGAAATTCTCGGCGCCCTGGTTGATGATGAGCGGCACGTTGGCCCAGGTCTCCACGTTGTTCAGCACGCTGGGGCTGTTCCAGAGCCCCTTGACGTTGGAGCGGATGTACTTGGGCCGAGGCTCGCCCACGCGGCCCTCCAGGGCGGTCATCAGGGCGGTGGACTCACCACAGACGAAGGCCCCGGCGCCCTGGTGCACATCCACGTCGAAGGAGAAGTTCGAGCCGAGGATGCCCTCGCCCAGGAGGCCATGGGCTCGGGCCTGGGCGATGGCCAGGCGGATGTTCTGGACCGCCAGCGGGTACTCCTGGCGCACGTACACAAAGCCCTGTCGCGCCCCGATGGCGTAGCCCCCGATGATCAGCCCCTCGAGGATTGAGTGGGGGTTGCCCTCGAGCAGGGCCCGGTCCATGAACGCCCCGGGATCGCCCTCGTCGGCGTTGACGATGACGTACTTGTCGTCGCCGGGGGCGTCCCGCGAGCCCTGCCACTTGCGCCCGGCGGGGAAGCCTCCGCCGCCGCGGCCGCGCAGCTGGGCGGCCTTGACCTCCTGGAGCACCTGCTCGGCTCCCAGCTCGAAGACAGCCCGCGCCAGCGCCGAGTAGCCCCCGATGGCCAGGTAGTCCTCGAAGCTCTTGGAGTCGATCTCGATGTTGCTGCACAGCAGCGTGCGTTCCTGGTGCTTGTAGAAGGGGATCTCCGACTCGCGGATGGCACGCTCGCCCGTGTCGGCGTCGAGGTAGCACAGCCGCTCCACCACGGTCTGGGACGCCAGGCTGGACACGATCTCGGGCACGTCGTCGGGCTTGACCTGCAGGTAGCAGGTCTGGTCGGGATGCATGACCACCACGGGGCCGCGCTCGCAGAAGCCCGGGCAGCCCGTGCCGCGGGTGGCCACGACGGCGGCCAGCCCCTGCCGCGACAGCTCCCGTTCGCAGGCGGCGATGACCTCGGCTGCCCCCGACGCCAGGCAGCCGGCGCCAGCGCAGACGGAGATGCTGGGTGCGCCGGGATCCCGCCTCGCGAGGATCTCCCTCCGCGTGGCCTCCAGCTCTTCAGGTGTGCTCAACCGCGCCATGGCCAACCCCTACTCGTAGCTCTTCAACACGCCGGCTGTGTCGCCCGGCGACACATTGCCGTGGATCTTCTTGTCAACTTCCATCACCGGACCCAGGGCGCAGCAGCCGAGGCAGTTGACGGTCTCGAGGCTGAAGCGCATGTCCAGGTCGGTCTCGCCGGGCTCGATGCCCACCAGGTCCTGCACCGTGTCCAGCACGCGGGTGGCGCCGCGCACATGGCAGGCCGTGCCCATGCAGATGTGGATCTCGTGACGCCCTTTGGGCACCAGGCTGAAGGCCTTGTAGAAGGTGGCGATGTGTCGCACCTGCGCCAGGGGCACCTGCAGGCGCTCGCTGACATGCTCCATGGCAGCCTGCGGCAGCCAGCGGTGCTCTTCCTGGATCTCCAGCAGCACCTGGATGAGCGCGCTGGCCTCTCCGCGGTGCTGATCGATGATCTGGTCGACTCTCGTGATGTCCATGGCCGCTTCTCGCTAGCTGAGGGCGTAGCATCCTTGCTGCGTGTCGTACCGAACCAGGCCCTGCTGGGAGGAGGTCTTGATGTGTCTCGACACCTCGGACGGGCTGAGGTCCAGATCCCCGGCGAGCTCCTCGGTGGAGCGCGGCCGCTCACCCAGCAGGGCCACGATCTGGCCCACGGCGAGCTTGTCGGCGATGAGCTCGTCGAAGAGCCGATCCACCTCGGAGCTGGCGAAGAAGTCCTGGTAGGCCTGCTCAGACCTGACGGGCACTCGAAGCCGCTCGCGCTCCACCAGCTTGACATAGGGGACGAGCTTGTCGATGGCCTGGAGGCGCCGCTCGAGCACCGGGGTTGGCAGCCCCTCGGCCTCGCCCAGCGGGCCCATGGCCTGCAGCTGTGCCACGAAGTCGTCCATGATCTCGGCGTAGCGCGAGCCCTCGGAGGCTGCGATCCACTCAATGCGCAGCCGCGCCGGGTCGATGCCCACCCGCTGCATCAACTTGTGACAAAGGTGCACGTTGCCCAGCGCGTCGTAGTTGCCTTCGGTGATGTAGTGGCACTCGCCCGGCCAGCAGCCGCCGATGAACACACCGTCGGCACCGTTCAGGAAGGCCCGGATGGGAAAGGACAGGTCCACCCTGCCCGTGCACATCAGCCGGATGATCTTGATCTCTGCCGTGTATTGCTGTCTGGAAACTCCAGCTAGGTCAGCAGCCGAGTACGCTCACCAGTTGCATAGAAAGCCGATGAGCCTGATCTTCCGCTTCAGTCCGGAACCCATGGTCCTTCCTCCTCGTGGTGTCTCAGGCCGTCTCGAACGCGGCGTCGATCTGGCTGAAGACCTCGTCGTCGGTGTAGTGCTTGAGGATGATGGCGTTGGTGGGGCACTTGGCGCAGCACAGCCCGTCGCCCTTGCAGAGCACGGGGTTGACCCAGGCCTTTTTTCCCAGCGGGGTGTCACGCAGCTGGATGGCGTCGTAGCTGCAGGCGGTGATACAGGCGCTGCAGGTGACGCAGTCAGCCTCGGTCACCTCGCACACCGAGCCCGATGCCGTGACCGTGTCTTGCGACAGCAGGCTGGCCGCGCGGCCCGCCGCGCCGTAGGCCTGGCTGATGGCCTCGGTCAGGTGCTTGGGGTAGTGGGCGGTGCCGCACAAGAACACACCGTCGGCGGCGAAGTCCACCGGGCGCAGCTTGACGTGGGCCTCCTGGAAGAAGCCGTCAGGGCTGCTGGCCACCTTGAACAGCTTGGCCACCTGGGTGGCCCCTTCGGCGGGCACCACCGCGGCGGAGAGCACCACCAGGTCGGCGTCGATCTCGAGCCGCTTGACCAGGATCGGATCCGGCACACTCACGCGCAGCACAGGGCCCTCGTAGCCCTCGGTGGCTGCTATCTCGGGGCCGTCCTCAGGCTCGAAACGAATGAAGCCGACTCCCATGTCCGCGGCTTCTCGGTAGTGATCTTCGCTGAAGCCGTAGGTTCGCATGTCCCGGAACAGGATCTGGATGTCCAGCTGGGGGTTGATGGCGCGCAGGCGCAGGGCGTTCTTGATGGCCTGGCTGCAGCAGACGCGGGCGCAGTAGTTGTTCTCTTCGGTTCGGCAGCCGACACACTGGATCATCACCAGGGTGCCCGCCTGCTCCAGGCGCTCGTCACCGGCCTGTATGTGCGCCTGCAAATCGAGCTGGGTCATCACCCTGTCGTCTTCGCCGTACAGGTGCTGGCTGGGGCGGTGCTCGTCAGCACCCGTGGCGATGATGGTGGCGCCGTGCTCGATGACCTTGGTGCGACCTTCGCTCCTGACCGTGGTGACGAAGTTGCCCACGTAGCCGGTGGCCTCGGTGATGATCGCCTGGTGTGATACATGAATCAGGGGCTGTCGATACACCGCGCTGATCAGCTCTTCGAGGTAGGCCCTGACATCCAGACCAGCGAGGGTGTGGTCCATTCGGCGGGCCATGCCGCCCAGGTCGCGGTCTCTTTCAAGCAGGTGCACCTCGAAGCCCTGGGTAGCCAGGGACAGGGCCGCGTTCATGCCCGCCGCTCCGCCGCCCACAACCAGGGCCGCCTTGTTCACGGGCAGGTCGAACTCCTGCAGGGGTTCGAGGTGTTTTGTACGCGCCACGGACATGCGCACGATGTCCTTGGCCTTGGCGGTGGCCTCTTCTTTCTGCTTGGAGTGCACCCAGGAGCAGTGCTCGCGGATGTTGGCCATGTCGAAGAAGTACTGGTTGATGCCGCCTTCACGCAGTGTGTCGCGGAACAGGGGCTCGTGGGTGCGGGGGGTGCAAGCCGCCACCACCACCCGGTTCAGGCCTTTTTCTTCGATGGTCTTGGCGATACCCGCTGCCGCGTCGGTGGAGCAGATGAACAGGCCCTCTTCGGCGTGCACAACGTTGTCGAGGCCCTGGCAGTACTCCACCAGGCCGGGGATATCCACCACTCGGCCGATGTTGGCGCCACAGTGGCAGGCGAAGACCCCCACGCGTGCCTCTTCGTCTGTGACATCGCGCTCGGGCGGGTAGATCCTGTCTCGGGCCAGCTTGCCGCGGCGTCGGTCCAGCAGCTGCCCGATCAGCGAGCCGGCCCCGCTGGCGGTGACCACCGACTCGGGGATGTCCAGCGGGCCCGAGAAGGCCCCGCTGATGAAGACGCCCGGGCGGCTGGTCTCCATGGGGTTGACCGGGTTGGTCTTGCAGAAGCCGTGCTCGTTGAGCTCGATGCCGAACTGGACGGCGAGACCTTCGTTGTTCTGGGGCGGAGCCAGCCCGACCCCCAGCACCACCAGGTCGAACTCCTCTTCTTTCACGCCCTGGTCAGGTGTGGAGTAGCGGATGGTGACGTTCTTGCTGTCGGGGATCTCGCGGCCCACGGAGACGTAGCTGCGGATGAACTGCACCCCCGACAGCTTGGACGCGCGCTGGTAGAAGCGCTCGAAGTCCTTGCCGTAGGAGCGGATGTCGTTGTGGAAGATGGTGGCCTGGGCGTCGCCGTCGTGGTCCTTGGTGAGGATCACCTGCTTCTGGATGTAGGAGCAGCACACCGACGAGCAGTAGGAGTTGCCGCCTTCGCGGACCTGGCGCGAGCCCACGCAGTGGATCCAGGCGATCTTGTGGGGGTGGCGATGGTCCGAGGGGCGCAGGATCTCGCCCTCGTGGGGGCCGGTGGCGCAGAGCAGGCGCTCGAAGTCCATGCTGGTGACCACGTTGTCGTAGCGGCCGTAGCCGTAGTCGCCGCGCACGGTGGGGTCGAAGGTGGAGTAGCCGGGAGACAGCAGGATGGCGCCCACCCGCAGCTCCAGGGGCCTGGGCTTCTGGTGCAGGTCGATGGCGTTGGTCTTGCACACACCCACGCAGATGGAGCAGGTGCCGTCCTTCAGGTACAGGCAACGGTCGTCGATGTAGGGGACCAGCGGCACCGCCTGCGAGAAGTAGATGTGCACGGCTTTGTTGCCGCACAGGTCCTGGTTGAAGGGATCGGGGACCTCCACCGGGCAGTACTCGACGCAGATGGTGCAGCCGGTGCAGCGCTCCTCGCGCACGTACCGCGGCTTGCGGGTGAGCTCGACCCGGAAGTCCCCGGCCTGGCCATCCACCCGATCCACCTCGGTGTAGGTGAGGATCTCGATGTTGGGGTGCCGGTCGCACTCGATGAACTTGGGCGACTCGATGCACATGGAGCAGTCGTTGGTGGGGAAGGTCTTGTCGAGCTGCGCCATCTTGCCGCCGATGGTGGGCGAGCGCTCGACCAGGTAGACCCTGAACCCGGCCGTGGCCATGTCCAGCGCGGCCTGGATGCCGCTGATGCCGCCGCCGACGATCATCACGTCGCCGTACTCCACGCTGGGACCTCGCTCGTTGCTCATGGCGGGATCACTGGGCATGCTGACCTTCCGTGCTGACCTCCTGGAGGATCTCGGCGATGTCCTTGACCACCAGGCCTTCGTTCTCGGGGCTCAAGCAGGCCTCCTCAAAGTTGGTGATGCAGTAGGGGCAGGCGGTGGCCAGCACCTGGGCGCCTGCCGCGCGGACCTGCTCCATGCGCAGGTCGGCGAAGCGCTCGCCCTTGTGGGTGTCCATCCAGATCCTGCCGCCTCCTCCGCCGCAGCAGAGGCTCTGTTCGCGGGTATCGGTCATCTCTACCAGGGAGAGCCCCGGCACCTGGGCCAGCACCTGCCGGGGCTGCTCGTAGATGTCGTTGTGTCGCCCCAGGTAGCAGGGGTCGTGGTAGGCGACGGTCTGGGCGTACTCGCCGGAGATCTCCAGCCGCCCCTGCTGCACCAGCTCCAGCAGGAAGGGGGCGACGTGCAGCACGTCGAAGTGCACCATGAACTCGGGGTACTCGGTCTTGATGGTGTGGTAGCAGTGGGGCGAGGAGACCAGGATCCTCTTCACACCGGCGTCGATGAAGTGCTTGATGTTCTCCCTGGCCAGGGTCTTGAAGATGTCCTCGCCGCCGGTCTTGCGGACGCTCTCCCCGCAGCAGCTCTCGGCTTCGCCCAGGATGCCGTAGCTCACACCGGCCTTGTCGAGCAGGTCGGCGGTGGCGGCGGCCACCTTCTTGAGCCGCGGGTCGTAGCAAAGGTAGCAGCAGGTGAAGAACAGGATCTCGGTCTCTTCGGTGAAGGGCTCCACGGACAGCTCGCGCGCCCAGTCCGCCCGCTCGCTGCGTTCGCCCTGCAGGGGGTTACCGTCCTGCACGATGTTGGCTCGGACTGAGGTGAGCGAGCTGGCTGCCCCGGCGAACACGTCGTACTCCGAGGCGATCCTGCGCAGCGAGACGCCCAGCGCGATCTGGTCCACACCCCGGGGGCAGGCCGGGGGACAGGTGCCGCAGGTGGTGCAGCGCCACATCTCGTCGTCTTCGATCTCGATCAGGCCGAAGTTGGCCTGTCGGATGAGCCTGCGCATGCTGAAGTCCCGCACCCTGTTCCAGGGGCAGACCACGTCGCAGAGACCGCACTGGTAACAGAGCCGGTAGGCATCTCCGCCGGCCCGCTTGACCTCGTCGACGATCTCCTTGAAGGGAGCGACAGTTTCCACGGTGTTCGAGACCTCTCTGCTCAGCCCGTCTTGGACATGCGGGTGAGCGTGTCGATGACCGCTTGCAGGCCGTACTTGTCGGTCAGAGACTCCAGGCTGATGTCCAGCTCTTCGCGGGGCTGCTCTTCGGCTCCGATGGGCACCTCGTTTTCCACGTAGGTCAGGGAGTCCACGCGGCAGACCTGCACGCACATGGGCTCCTCCAGCGGCGGTACGCACTCGCACATGTCGCACTTGAGGGGCAGGCCCGAGTCGGGCTCCTTGAAGTAGTCCCGCGCAGGGCAGGAGACGCCGCAGAAGCTGCACTCCTGGTACTCCTTGCCTCCGATGGTGTAGCTGTGCCGGCCGGTGCACTCGGCCGGCGTGTAGTCGCCAGCGCGGATGGGCACATACAGGTCGTTCACGTCGTCCACCATCACGCGGATGCGCGATCGCGCGGGGTTGGAGGAGCTGTAGCGGGGCTTGGCGTGGAAGGCCGAGCAGGCCAGCTCGCAGGCGCGGCAGCCGATGCACTTGTCGAGATCCACCTTGATGACCTTGACTGTCTTGGTTGCGTTCATCGATGCACCCCCGCTCACGGCCGGCTCGCCAGGGTGGACTGGCCGGGCTGGGCATCTTCGCCGGTGAGGATCTCGCGCTCCACCAGGTCTTCGGCCACGTAATCGAGGCCGAGCGCGTGCAAGGTGGCCCGGGTGGGGATGCCGTCGGAGCTCCAGCCCCGGTGCAGGTAGTAGGCGTCCAGCAGCTGCTGCTCCACGTCTCCGTCCCGGATCTTCCAGTGGTCCTCGGGGGGCTTCTCGTCCACGCGGCGCAGGCCGCGCCGGATGTTGATGGCGCGGATCAGGGTGCGGTTGCGGAGGGCGATCTCCCAGAGCGTGTCGGCGTCAATATCCAGGCCCGAGGCGCGGGAGATGAACGCGGGCAGGTTGTAGATGTGGTAGGGCGGCCGGCCCCCGAATTGGCCCCGGAAGGACGACAGGAAGGCGCAGGTGCCGATGGCGTCGTCCACGTAGTGCATGATCTCGTTCCAGTCGCAGATGTGCACCGAGGCCTCGATGGAGGGGTGGGTGCGCGGCTCCCACTCCAGGAACCAGTCCTTGAAGCGCTGTGGCGCGGCGTCCCAGCTGTCCACGAAGCGCTGGCGCTCTTCCAGGTTGCGCTCGGGGATCTGGGGGTAGGAACCCTCGATCTGGGTGATGTTCATCTTGGCGCCGGTCGCGTACATCAAGAAGTACGGGTAGTTGATCATCTTGAGCTTGAGCGGCACCTGCTCGAACTTCTTCATGCTGTTGTGGTCGTACTCTTCGGCCCCCTTCCCGATCTGGCGCGCCGCGTGGTACACGCCGTTGGCCAGCTTGTCGCCCACGCCTTCGCGGCGCACCAGCTTTTCAACCAGGTAGAAGAAGCGCCCCGCGGCATCGGGTGGGAAGTCGGGGACGTCTTCTTCGCTGAGGATGCCTGCTTCGTACAGCTCGATGGCGAAGGCCAGCAGCTGCGGGGTGGTGAAGCCGTCGAGCCCGTACTCCTGGGTGAGGCCCAGGATGTCGTAGTTGAAGTCGATCTCCTCGAAGGCCGCCATGGCGTAGGTGAGCTTGGAATAGCATTTCTGGAAGTAGGTGTGCCGGCCCGGGTACTTGATGGCCTGGTGGCAGTCCTTGGGGCAGTTGTAGCAGCCGGTCCAGCGCAGACGCACGCTGTTGGTGACCGCGGTCCACCGCTCCTCGCGCTCCTCGGTCCAGAAGCCGCGCACACGTGTGCGGGCGTTGCCCCAGGCGAAGTTGTCCACGTGGAACTCTTCGTCGTCCTCGTGGGCCATGGTGTCGCCACAGTCCTCGTTGTCATGGATGGCCTGGTACATGGGGTGCGCGATCTCGAACAGCTCCTGGGGACGGGCCACCTCTACGTCCTGGGTGCCGCGCACCACGATGGCCTTGAGGCGCTTGTCGCCCATGATCACGCCCACGCCCCGCGACGCGCTGGAGCAGGCGTGCTCGATGGTGGACATGAACACCCGGTTCTCGCCCGCCAGGCCGATGGACGCCACCTGGGCGTCGGGCTCACCCAGCTCCTCCTTGAGCCGCGATGCGGTCTCCAGCGCGCCCAGCCCGCGCAGGTGCGTGGCGTCGCGGATCTCCACCTCGTCGTTGTGCACCCACAGGTACACCAGGTCTTCGGCCTTGCCGCGGATGACGAACTTGTCGTAGCCCGCGTGCTTCATCTCGGGGCCGAAGAAGCCGCCGAAGAGCGAGTGCGAGTACATGTTGGTCTGCGGCGAGAAGGTGTCCACCGAGGTGCGGTTGGCGCCCACCATCATGGTGGCGTGCAACAGCCCCGTGCTGAAGATGAGCAGGTTGTCGGGCGAGAAGGGATCCACGTCGGGTGGCACCCGATCCCAGAGGATCCTGGCGGCGGTCCCCTGGCCCCCCAGGTGCTGCTCGGTCAAGGTGGGGTCGGTCTTGTCCCGCTCGACGCTGCCTCGGGTCAGGTCGACCTCGAGGTTCACGCCCGTCTCAGCGTACCTCATGCTCCCAGCTCCTTCTCCAGTGGAATCATGTTGAGGATGTCGAAGCCCAGCGACTTGAAGTACGAGATCAAGCCGCCTTCGTACCAGTCCACCAGGGTGCGGACCTTGCGCACACCCACCCGCTCGAAGTGGGTCATCAGGGTGTTGCCCAGCTTGCGGCCGATGCCCCGGCCCTGGAACTCCGGGTCGAGGCCCAGCACCTTGATCCAGCCCGTGCGCTGATCGTGGCCGAATTCCCACTGGCGGGTCTCGGCCAGCACGAAGCCGCGCAGCACGCCCTCCACCTCAGCGCCCAGGTTGAGCAGGGGCTCGCCCTTCTCCAGGTGGTACAGGGCGGTGTCGCGCAGGAACTTCAGGCGATCGGGATCGTCCAGCCCGTGCTCGCGCTCGATGCGCCGCTGGATGCCCAGGATGGGGTCCAGGTCGGCCAGGCTGAGGATCCGCACCGTGCAGGCGGTGGACATCTCCTTCCAGATCTTGGTGCGGCCGGCCTTGTGGAAGTGCACCCGCCCTTCGGCCCGCAGGACCTCCAGGTACTTGGCCACGGTGTGCCGGGTCATGCCCAGCTCCGCGGCGATCTCCTCCACCTGGCGACCGCCGTGGTCCGCCGTGAGGATGCCGAGGATCTTGTCGTGTACGCCTGAGTTCATGGTCGCCTTTATTGGTGACCATTAGAACCAGAAATCGCGCTGCTGTCAAGCGCAAACCCAGCACAAGGAATGTCGCATAAACATTGTCCCATTGCCACAAATGAGCGCATATCGGGCGCCACCTGCATAGAACGCGCCAGAAGTCATGGTAACCAATACGGCCAGATCGGCAGCCCTTGTAGGTACCGCGGAGCCCCTCAGGTCCCCGTGAAGCTCGGCCTGCGGCGACCCACCGCGGAGAGCCCCTCCAGCGCGTCAGCGGTGGAGAAGATCTCGGTGAGGCGCCCCAGCTCCAGCTCGGCGGCCTGCTCCATGGACAGCTCGCCACCCGCGTGGATCAGCTCGCAGGCGACGCGGCAGGCGATGGGGGCCTTGAAGCCCACGATCTTGCTGGTCTTGGCGGCCAGGGCTGCGTCGGTGTGCTGGATGGGGTCGCCCGCCAGCAGGCGCGGCAGGTTGTCGCCGGCGCAGGTGGCGGCCAGGGCCTGGAAGCTCTCGGGGATCACTCGGGCGCGGTTCTTGGCGGGAGCGCCCACGTCCACGAGGGCGCGGATGGCGCCGTCCAGCTCGCCCGCGGGCACCAGTGCAGCCACCAGGCCCAGGTCGTGGGCCGCGGTGGCGCTGATGGAGCGCCCGGTGAGCACGTAGTAGGCGGCCAGATCGCTGCCCACCTGGCGAGCCAGGCGCGGCATGCCGCCCAGGCCCGGGAAGATCCCGATGCCCGTCTCGGGGAAGCCCAGGGAGCCCGCCGGGGTGGCCACGATGGCCTGGCAGGCCAGGGCCAGCTCGCTGCCGCCCCCCAGGGACAGCCCGTCGAGCACGGCGATGGTGAGCTTGGGCGAGCTCTCGATGGCCAGCAGCAGCTCGTGGCCGGCGCGGGTGAAGGTCACGATGTCGTCGATGGCGTCGGCCTTGATCTTCTTGACGAAGTAGCGGATGTCGGCGCCCGCCACGAAGGCCTTGCCCGCGCCGCGCAGCACGATGGCGCGCACCTCGGGGTCGGCTTCGGCCGCGGCGAAGGCAGCCGCCAGCTGACCCACGACGGCCTCGTTCAGCGCGTTCATGGCCTCAGGTCGGTTCAGGGTGAGGGTGGCGATGCCGTCGGCCACGTCGAGGTCCACCACCCGGAAGGCGAAGGGCTCGCCTTTTTGCCGCTGCTCCAGCAACAGCGAGGGCATGGCGAAGTCTTCGTAGCGATGGGCGATGGCCTGGACCAGCTCGCAGGTCTCTTCGATGCCCAGGCGGTTCATGAGCTCGAAGGGTCCCATGACCCAGCGCAGGCCGATCTTGGCCCCGCGGTCGGTGTCTTCGATGCTGGCTACGCCCTCGGACACCAGCTGCGCGGCGACGCCCAGGCAGACACCCTGGAAGCGATCGTGGACCGCTTGCACTTTTTCCTCCTCCACCTCACCCGACAGATCCCAGTCCTCGCGCTTCTCCATCTGCCGCTCGAGGATCGCCGCGGTGGCGTAGAAGGGCCCCAGCTCACGGCCCAGGGTGGCGCTGGAGTGCACCGCGATGGGGATGCCGGTGACGTTCATGAGCAGGAAGGGACCCATGCCGATGCGGAAGGCCCGCCTGGCGCCCTCTTCGATGGTGGGGATGTCGGCCACGCCCTCTTCCAGCATGCGCGCCGCTTCGTTCAGGAAGGGCACGAAGAAGCGGTTGACCGCGAAGCCGGCGGCGTCCTTGACCACGATGGCCGTCTTGCCGTGCAGGCGGGCGGCCAGCTGGCAGGCTTCCACCGTGTCGGGGCTGGTGCCCTCGTGGGGGATGATCTCGAGCAGGCGGTTCTTGGCGGGGTGGAAGAAGTAGTGCAGCCCGATGAAGCGATCGGGGCGCTGGGTGCGGGCCGCGAAGTCGCGCACGTAGAAGCTGGAGGTGTTGGTGGCCAGGATGGTGCGCGGGCCGCAGGCGGCGTCCAGCTGCTGGAAGAGGCCGGCCTTGACGTCGAAGTCCTCGAACACGGCCTCGATCACCAGGTCGGCGTCGGCCAGGTCGGCCACATCGGTGGTGCCCTGGATGCGCCCCAGGGTCTGCTCCACCTGGGCCGGCTTGAAGATGCGGCGCTGTACGCCCTCGTCCAGCAGGGCCCGGATGCTGTCCAGCCCGCGCTGCACGTACTCGGGCTTGATGTCCACCAGCACCACGCGCAGGCCTTCCTGGGCGATCTTCTGGGCGATGCCAGCGCCCATGTTGCCCGCGCCAACGACCCCGATCTTGCGGATACGCGACATGTTCGACTCCTAGCGGTTCTTCCAGACGGGCCGACGCCGCTCTTCGAAGCTGGCGATGCCCTCGAGGGTGTCTTCGGTCTTCATCAGGGTGCCCAGGAACAGCTCGCTCACACCGGCCAGCGCCGTGTGGAAGTCCTGGCCCAGCTGGGCCTTGACCGCGCGCTTGTTGAGCCGCAGGATGAGCGGGCTGGCGTGGCGGATCTCCTTGATGACCTTCTCCACCTCGGCGGTGAAGGCATCGTCGTCCACCACGCGCGAGATCATGCCCATGGCCTGGCAGGCCTCGGCCGTGTAGACCGCGCCGGTGCAGCAGATCTCTATGGCCTTGGCCGGGCCCACCAGCTGGGGCAGGCGTACGGCGGCGTAGGGCGGGAAGAAGGCCAGCTTCACCTCGGGCTGACCGAACACGGCGCCCCTGGCCGCCACGATGATGTCGGCGGCGATGGCCAGCTCCATTCCGCCGCCAAGAGCGCGGCCGTGCACGGCGGCGATGATGGGCACCTCGAGCCGTTCCAGGCGCTCGAAGATGCCGTTGAAGGTGGCGATCATCTCGTGCACCTTTTCAGGTGTGTGATCGCCCACGTCCACGCCCGCCGACCAGCTGCGGCCTTCACCCAGGATCACCACGCACTTGAGCGTGTCGTCGAGGATCAGGCGGTCCAACAGCGCGTTGAGCTCGTTCATCAGGTCGATGTTGAGCCAGTTGTGCTTGGGGCGGTCCAGCGTGATGCGGGCCACGCCCTCGGTCAGGTCGAACTTCAGGAAGGCCATGCCGGCTCCTAGTACTCGCGGCGGATGACCATGGCGGTGGTGACGCCGCCGCCGCCGCAGATGGAGGCCACCAGGTGCTCACCGCCGCGGGCCTTGAGGGCGTGGTAGCCGGTGAGCATGATGCGCGCGCCGCTGATGCCGGTGGGGTGGCCCAGGGCGATGGCGCCGCCGTGCACGTTCAGCTTGCTGCGGTCCCACTCCAGCACGCGCTCGTTGGCCAGCACCTGGGCGGCGAAGGCCTCGTTGACCTCGTACAGGTCCATGTCGGCCAGGGTCATGCCCGCGTTGCTCAGGGCGATGGGGATGGAGAGGCCGGGGCCCTCGCCCATGGTCTCGTTGGGGGCTGCGCACTGGGCGAAGCTCACCAGGGAGAACAGGGGGGTGGCGCCCAGCTCGGCAGCCTTCTGGCGGGTGGTGACCACCAGGGCGCAGCCGCCATCGGACATGCCGCAGGCGTTGCCGGCGGTGCAGGCGCCGCCCTTGCGGAAGACCGCGGGCAGCTTGGCCATCTTCTCTACCGAGATGGTGTGGCGGATGGTCTCGTCGGCCGAGAACGTGAAGCCCGGGTTCTTGCGACCGCGAGCCGGGACCTCCACGGGGGCGATCTCGGCGTCGAAGAGCCCGGCCTGCTGTGCGGCTGCGGCCTTGTGGTGACTGCCCGCGGCGAAGGCGTCGAGCTCTTCGCGCGAAAGATCGTACTTCTCCACGAGGTTCTCGGCCGTGTCGCCCATGCCCTGGCCTGTGATGGGATCCACCGAGTCGGACCAGCCGTCCTCGATGGTCTTGGGGCCCATCTTGAAGCCGTCCCAGCGTGTACCTTTGAGCAGGTAGGGGATGGTGGACATGGAGTCCATGCCGCCCGCGATGACCACCTCGCTTTCGCCCAGGCGCAGGGCCTGGGAGGCCAGGTGTACGGACTTCATGCCCGAGGGGCAGGCCATGTTCAGCGTGTTGGTGGACACGGGCAGGGGCACGCCGCCCTTCAGGGCCGCGGTGCGCGAAGGGTTGACCCCGTTGCCGGCCTGGCGGCAGGAGCCCCAGATCACCTCGGAGATGACCTCGGGGTGGATGCCCGCGCGCTTGATGGCCGCGGCGATGGCCGTGGCTCCCAGGTCGTGCACGGACAGGTACTTGAGGCTGCCGCCGAAGCGGCCCATGGGGGTGCGCGCGCCGCCGATGACGACGATGTCATTCATGTCCAGGGCCATCTTTGTGCTCTCCCTTCGAGGCTGACCAGCGGTCCGCCCTCGCGTCCCGCCGGTCCAGTTTGGCTGAAAGCTACTAGCGAACGGCCAGTAGCTAGATGTACTGACCGCCGTCCACCCGGATCACCTCGCCGGTGATGTGACGGGATCTTTCGGAGGCGAGGAAGCTGATGACATGGGCCACCTCTTCGGCCTGGCCCACGCGGCGCAGGACGATCTCGCCCATGGCCATGTCGATGATCTTGTCGCGGGCCGACGACTCGCGCAGCATGGCGGTCTCGATGAGCCCTGGAGCCACCGCGTTGACGTTCACCCCGAAGGCGCCCAGCTCGCGGGCCAGGGCCTTGGTGAAGCCGATGATGCCCGCCTTGGAGGCCGAGTAGTTGGTCTGCCCGAACTTGCCGCGCAGGCCGTTGATGGAGGTGACGTTGATGATCTTGCCGGAGCGCTGGGCCTTGAGCAGCGGTGCCACGTGGCGCACGAAGTTGAAGTAGCCCTTGAGGTTGACCTCGATGACCCGGTCCCACTGCTCTTCCTTCATCTTCCAGGACACGCCGTCCCAGTTCATGCCCGCGTTGTTCACCAGCACGTCCACCGAGCCGAAGGCCTCGACGGTGGCGTCCACCACGCCCTTGGCCTGGTCGAAGACCGAGATGTCGCACTGCAGGGCCAGGGCCTCGCGGCCCAGCTCGCGGATCTGCTCGGCGATGGCCACGGCCTCGGCCTCGTGCTTGCGGTAGGTGAGGCAGACATTGGCGCCTTCGCGCGCCAGGTCGAGGGAGGCGGCGGTGCCGATGCCCTGGGAGCCACCGGTGACGATGGCGTTCTTGCCTTCGAGCAGCATGAGAATCAGTCCTGGTCTTCGAGGGGGGGGGCGAGCACGGCGGCCATGAACTCGACGTCGAAGGCCGCACCCTGCGACTGCAGGCGGCGGTACTCGATGAAGTCGATGACGTCCTTGCCGGTGCGCTTCTTGTTGTTGAAGGCGGTGAAGCCCAGGTAGGCCTCGCAGTTCATGTTGGCCGCCAGCCAGTGGCGGTTGATGACCTTGGCCTGGTCCCAGAAGAACTTCTTCTTGAGGCGGATGCCCTCGATGCTCTTGATGAGGCAGCCGGGGAACAGGTTGGTGTAGGTCCAGAGGGTCTTGTCGACCTCGGCGTCCAGCAGCTCGAAGTCGGTGCTGGCGGAGCGCACGATCTTGCGGGCCTGGCGGGCCTGGTCGCCGCCCTTGAATTCGCCGTAGACGATCTCGCCGTCGGCCACGTAGCTGTCGATCTCGACTGCTGGGTTGCGCATCCAGCTGCCGTCCACGTTCTTGATGACGGGCACGCACTTGCTGATGAGCCCCAGGCGCTTGGCCTTGTAGGCGCTCCACATCTCGCAGGAGACGCAGTTCCACATGGCCAGCTCACCAGGGAGCATCCAGGGCAGGAAGTCGGTGCTGCCGCCGTCGGGGGCGGAGCCGTGCTTGGGGCCCGCCTGGCCGAAGATGGCCAGGTCGGAGGCCAGGGTGAGGTCGCAGGCCATGCCGATCTCCTGGCCGCCGGCCACGCGCATGCCGTTGACCCGGCAGATGGTGGGCTTCTTGCAGCCCAGGATGGCATCCACCATGGCGTTGAACAGGTCCATGTACAGGCCGTACTCGTTGGGCCGGCCCGAGTAGTACTCGGCGTACTCCTTGGTGTTGCCGCCGGTGCAGAAGGAGCGGTCGCCCATGGCCGTGAACACGGCAGCGACCACCGAGCTGTCGGCGGATGCGCGGTGGAAGCCCGCGATCACACCCTTGACCATCTCAGTAGTGTACGAGTTGTATTGTCTTGGATTGTTCAGGATGATCCAGGCGGAGTAGAGGCCCTCCACCTCGTGGCCCTGGGGGTCGATGATGGGCCTCTTCTCGAAGATGACGCCGGGTGCATCGGAGGAGAAGTGTTCGTCTCCCCAGAGGTGGTGGTTCTTGGTGCCGGAGTCTCTCGGGAGCCAGCTCAGGTCAGCCATGGATAGTCTCCTTTGTTCGGGCCTCGCCCGACGTGGAACCTGTGTATCAATGAGGTTCTGCCGTATAAATGCTCGGCTATGCCCTGTCAAGCGGGATCTGCTCGGGCTGCTGTGACGATCAGCGGGAGGCCTCTTTTGCTCCTCGGGAGTCGCCAGGGCGCGGCCGATGGTCAAGGCCCGCGACCCCCACCTCTGAGATGCTGATGGCGGCCACCTGCGCCCGCATTTGGCGCTTGACAGTGACCCCCTTTCTATTAGCTTCCCCTGTCCATCCGGTTGTGGTCGAAACCTTGCGTCTCAGGAGTGATACAATGCAATTCGAGAAGGCCTTCATCCCCTACGGTGCGTACTGGTCCACTCCTTTCTGCAAGTGGCAGATGACCCTGTCGGGCCTCGAGCCCATCCCCCTGGCCGCCGACGTGGCCGTGCAGGCCCTGGCTCGCCGCGACATCCCGCTGAGCTCCTTCGACGGCGCCTGTCTGGGCTGGACCGTGCCCTCCAAGCATTGCTTCTACGGGGGTCCCTGGCTCACCGCCCTCATGGGCATGACCTCCGTGCCGGCCCCGATCCTCTCCCAGGCCTGCGCCACCGGCGCGCTCTGCGTGGCCCACGGCGCCGAGCAGGTGCAGAGCGGCTCCTCCAGCGTCTTCCTGGCGGTCACGGCCGACAAGTGCTCCAACGGTCCCCACATCTACTACCCCAACCCCGGCGGGCCTGGCGGCACCGGCAAGGCCGAAGATTGGGTGATGGACAACTTCGGCCACGATCCCTACGCCAGGAACCCCATGATCCAGACCGCCGAGAACGTCGCGGCTGAGGCTGGCATCGAGCGCGCCGTCCAGGACGAGGTGGCGGTCATGCGCTACCAGCAGTACCAGGCCGCCCTGGCCGACGACGGCGCCTTCCACAAGCGCTACATGGAACCCGTGGAGATCAAGAACCGGCGCGGCAAGGTGCTGGCTGCGGTGAGCAGTGACGAGGGCATCTTCCCCACCACCGCCGAAGGCCTGGCGCGGCTGCGCCCGGTCATGCGGGACGGCACGGTCACCTTCGGCAGCCAGACCTTCCCCGCCGATGGCAACGCCGGCATCGTGCTGGCCAGCCAAGAGAAGGCCCGCGAGCTGTCCCGCGACAGCAACATCGAGATCCAGCTGCTGTCCCAGGGCCAGGCGCGGGTCGAGAAGGGCTTCATGCCCAAGGCCAACGTGCCGGCGGTCAAGCTCGCCCTCAAGCGCGCGGGCATCGGCGTGGGTGATCTCAAGGCCATCACCAGCCACTCACCCTTCGCCGTCAACGATGTCTTCCTGTCCAAGCAGCTGGAGATCCCGCTGGCCGACATGAACCGCTACGGCTGCTCCCTGATCTGGGGCCATCCCCAGGCACCCACCGGCATGCGCAGCATCATCGAGCTCATCGAGGAGCTGGCCCTGCTGGGCGGCGGCTACGGCCTGTTCACCGGCTGCGCTGCCGGCGACTGCGCCGCCGCGGTGGTGCTGAAGGTGTCGGTGAGCTAGCGCATGCCCCAGCCCCAGCCCAAGCGCATCGCCGCGGCGCGACACATGAAGAAGGTCATGGCCGACCACTTCTTGGGCCTCGATGCGGCCAGCAAGGACCCCGCGCGCAAGGTGGCCTGGTGCAACAGCGTCGGTCCGGCCGAGCTGCTGCACGCCCTCGGCTTCGAGGTGTACTTCCCCGAAAACCACGCGGCCATCCTGGGCGCCACGCGTGCGGCGACCGACTACATCCCCCACGCCAACGCGGTGGGCTACTCGCCCGACATCTGCAGCTACCTCACCGCCGATGTGGGGGCCTTCCTGCGCGGCTACACCCCGCTCACCCGGGCCTACGGCATCGAGTCGGTGCCGCGTCCAGACGTGCTGGTCTACAACACCAACCAGTGCCGCGACGTGCAGGACTGGTTCAGCTGGTACGCCCGCCACTGGAACGTGCCCTGCGTGGGCTTGCACACCCACCGCAACATCGGCCCGGTCACCACCGACCACGTGGTGTCCATCACCGCCCAGCTCAAGACCTTGACCTCCCAGCTGGAACAGGTGGCCGGTCACCCCCTCGACATGGACCGTTTCCGGGATGTCGTCTCCCTGTCTCGGCGCTGCTCCCAGCTCTGGGAGCAGGTGCTGCGCACGGGCGCCGCGCGGCCCTCGGCCATCACCTTCTTCGACGGCACCATCCACATGGGCCCGGCCGTGGTGCTGCGCGGTCTGCCGGTGGCGGTGGACTACTACGAGGGCTTGCTGGCCGAGCTCCAAGAGCGGGTGCAGGGCGGCGTCGCGGCGGTCGAGGGCGAGCGTCAACGTGTCTACTGGGAGGGCATGCCCGTGTGGGGCAAGCTGCGCAACCTGAGCGACCAGTTCCTGTCGCTGCACACCTGCGTGGTGGCCTCCACCTACTGCAACTCCTGGATCTTCAACCAGCTCGATCCCGACCATCCCTTCGAGTCCATGGCCCGGGCCTACACCGAGCTGTTCATCGTGCGCTCCGATCCGGTCAAGGAGGACTACATCGCCGGCATGTGCCAGGACTATGGGGCCGACGGCATCCTCTTCCACGATGCCCGCACCTGCCCCAACAACTCCAACAGCCGCTACGGCATGGCGCAGCGGCTCTCCAAGCGGCTGGGCATCCCCCACGTCACCATCGACGGCGACCTCAACGATCTGCGCTGCTACTCCGAAGAGCAGGCGCGCACGAACATCGAGGCCTTCGTCGAGCAGCTGGGGCAGTAGTCGCACTTGGCCCTGTACGCAGGCATCGACGTGGGATCCTCCGCCACCAAGGCGGTGATCCTCGATGAACAGCTGCGCGTGGTGGGCCGGGGTACGTGCCCCTCCGCCGCCGACCTGGCGGGCGCCGCCCGCCGCTCCTTCCAGCAGGCCCTGGACCAGGCGGACGCCCAGGCCGCAGACGTCCCCGCGGTCACCGCCACCGGCTATGGCCGCGACAACGTGGTCTTCGCCACGGGCACCCGCACCGAGATCGACTGCCACGGTCGGGGTGCGTGGCAGCAGTTCCAACGGGCCATCACCGTGGTGGACATCGGCGGCCAGGACTGCAAGGTCATCAGGCTCGACGCCAGCGGCCGCCGCATCGACTTCGCCATGAACCGCAAGTGCGCCGCGGGCACCGGCGCCTTCCTGGAGCAGATGGCCCAGCGCCTGGGGGTGGCGGTGGACCGGTTGGGCGCTCTCGCGAGCCGCAGCGCCGATCCCAGCGTCACCATCAGCTCCTACTGCACGGTGTTCGCCCAGACGGAGATCCTGGCCCGCATCCGCGCCGGGGTCAGGGCCGAAGACCTGGCTCGCGCCGCGCTGGAGTCGGTGGCCAGCCGGGTGCTGGAGCAGCTGCCGCCCGCGGGCGAGGTGGTGGCCACCGGCGGTGTGGTGGCCCACATTCCACAGATGAGCGACATGCTGCAGCGCGTGCTGGGCGTGGCGGTGCTGCTGCCGCAGCACCCGCAGCACGCGGGCGCGCTGGGCGCGGCGCTGGTGGCGGCCTCCCAGGACTGAACGGTCGTCCGTGGTTTTCAAGCCGGGAGCCGTGATATGCTCCGCCGTGCGTTATTCGTCACGAGGTGTTTCGTCGGATGGGGACCCTTCGCGTACTCGGAAACCTCGCGGCGGCTGCTCTCTGGGCGGTACCCTGCACCGGGCTGGTGTTGGGTGCCCGGCTGCTGGGCGGGTCGCGGCTCGAGGCCTACCGCGCCTTCCGCTTCTGGGCGCGCTCCACCTGCTGGCTCTGCGGCATCGACGTCCAGGTGGAGGATCCGCCGCCGTCCAGCGACGAGGGGTCCGTGCTCTACCTCTGCAACCACGCCACCGGGCTCGACCCGCTGCTGCTCATGGGCGCCATCCCCGAGCCCTTCTCCGCGGTGGCCAAGAAGGAGCTCAAGCGCGTGCCAGTGGTTGGCTGGACCGCCTGGGCCAGCGGCTGGGTGTTCATCGATCGCGGCGACAGGGGCTCGGCGCAGCGCTCCCTGGCGCAGATGGCGGCCGCCCTGCGCTCCGGCAGGAGCCTGCTCATCTTCCCCGAGGGGCGACGCACCGATCAGCCCCGCGCCCTGCAGTCCCTCAAGAAAGGGCCGTTCCACCTGGCCCTGGACGCCCAGGTGCCCATCCAACCCCTCGTCATCCTCGGGTGGGAGAAGCTCCTGCCTGGCCGCTCCCTCGTGCCGCGTCCCGGCGTGCTGCGGGTGCGCTTCGGGCCCCGGCTGCAGGTGCAGCCCGACGACAGCGTCGGAGGCCTGCTGGAACGCGTCGAGAACGAGATGTATAGACTCATGCGTTCAAAGGGAGAAACCATGGAATCGCTGCCCTTGCCGCACGAGAAATTCCGCCAGTGGAGCCTCGACACCCCCGACGCGCCGGCCCTGTACGAGCGGGGCGAGCAGGAGTGGGAGCCCATCAGCTGGAAGACCTACCATCAGCGGGCCTGCCAGGTGGGCTCCGCCCTGCTGGCCATGGGTCACGAGCCCGGCCAGTGTGTGGTGATCCTGAGCGGCAACCGGGCCGAGTGGCTCTACTGCCAGTACGGCATCACCATGGCGGGGGGCGTGGTGGCGCCCTGCTACCAGACCAACCCCCACGACATGGTGGCCTACCTTGTGGGGCACTGCCAGGCCCGCACGGTCTTCGTCGAAGACGCCGCGCAGCTGGCCAAGCTGATCAAGGTGCGGGGTGAGCTGCCCAGGCTGCGCTGGGTGGTGGTCTTCGACGGCCAGGGGGTGTCCGAGCTGGAGGGCGCCTCCGAAGACTGGGTCATGGACTTCGGGTCCTTCATGGCCAGAGCCGACGCAGCTCACGACGCCCGCCGCGACGACTGCACCGCCGCCATCGACCCCGACTCCGACTCCTTCATCATCTACACCTCGGGCACCACCGGGCTGCCCAAGGCCGTGGCCTTGTCCCACAAGAACCTGGCCTTTGGCGGCCCCGCCGTGATCAGCCACTACCCGGTGCAGACCACCCGCTGCATCTCCTACCTGCCGCTGTGCCACATCGCCGAGCAGACCGCCACCAACCTGGTGCAGCTGGAGACCGGTGGTGAGGTCTACCTGTGCCGCGAGTTCGCCAAGCTCTCCACCTACCTGCGGGAGGTGCGCCCCAACTCGCTGTTCGGTGTACCCCGCGTGTGGGAGAAGGTCGAGGCGGTGCTGCAGGCCCAGTTCGCCGCCCAGCAGGGCATGCAGCGCAAGCTGCTGGACTGGGCCCGCGGTGTGGAGTCCGCCGCCTTCGAGCACAAGCGCAGGACCGGCGAAGAGAAGCGCTCCCTGAGCCGCTGGCTGGCCAACCGCCTCGTGCTGGTCAAGATCCACCGCAAGATGGGCATGGAGAACATCATCCACGTGCTCACCGGCGCGGCGCCCATCAGCGACAGCACCCTGCGCTTCTTCGCCTCCATCGGCTTCCACATCCAGGAGGTCTACGGGCTGTCCGAGACCGCAGGCATCCTCACCGCCACCCTGCCCAGCGAGGTGGCCACGGGCACGGTGGGACGGCCCATGAAGGGCGTGGAGATCGAGATCGCAGACGATGGTGAGATCCTGGCTCGCGGGCCGGGCCTGTGCCGAGGCTACCTGCACGATGAAGCCGCCACTGCCGAGCTGTGGGAGGACGGGCGGATGCACACGGGCGACATCGGCAGCTTCGACGAGCGCGGCAACCTGCGCATCACCGACCGCAAGAAGGACCTCATCATCACCGCCCAGGCCAAGAACATCGCGCCCCAGCCCATCGAGGCGGGGCTCAAGCGCATCCCGGGCATCAGCCAGACTGCGGTGATCGGTGACCGCCGCAAGTACCTCGTGGCCCTGCTCACCCTCGACGAGCTGGCGGTGCCCGAGATGTGTGACAAGCTCGGCATCCGGGTGGACTCGCCCCAGGCCCTGGCGGCTCACGAGGCCTTCCAGGCCCACGTGCAGCGCGGCGTGGACGAGCTGAACGAGACCCTGGCCCGCTACGAGACCGTCAAGCGCTTCGAGCTGCTGCCGCAGGACTGGACCATCGAGAGCGGCGAGATGACCCCCACCATGAAGGTCAAGCGGCGGGTGGTCATCGACAAGTTCGCCGACATGATCGAGGGCATCTACGCGCGGGAGCGCTGAGCCCTGTCGTCCGTCATCGCTGCCCGTCGTCTGATGCGCTCCCCGACGTTAGGAACGCCGCTGACCAGGAGCCACGACGATGTCCAGCCTCGACCCCCTGTTCCGCCCGCGCTCCATCGCCATCATCGGCGCCTCGGGACGCACCTACACCATCGGCAACCGCATCATGCAGAACCTGGAGCGCTACGGCTTCCGGGGAGCGGTGGTGCCGGTCAACCCCAAGGGCGGCGAGATCCTGGGCAAGAAGGTCTACGCTTCCATCCTCGATGTGCCCGGCGAGATCGACATGGTGCACGTGATCGTGCGCAACAAGTACGTGGCGCCTACCCTGGAGGACTGCGCCGCCAAGGGGGTCAAGGTGGCCATCGTGAACACCTCGGGCTTCAAGGAGACCGGGGCGCGGGGTGCCGAGCTCGAGCAGCAGCTGGTGGAGATCGGGCGTCGCACCGGGCTGCGCATCTTCGGCCCCAACTGCCAGGGGGTGATGAACAGCGACCCGGCGGTGAGCCTGTACTCCAACTTCACCTTCGCCACCCTGCGGCCCGGGCATGTTTCCATCGTGGCTCAAGGTGGTGGCGTGGCCGAGGTCATCAACAACTACTTCGGCATGAACGACATCGGGCAGCGCATGTACGCCTCCAACGGCAACGCCTGCGACATCTCCATCCCCGAGATCATCGAGTACTATGGCCAGGATGAGGGCACGCGGGTCATCGTGCTGCACGTGGAGAGCATCGCCGATCCGGCGGAGTTCCTGGAGCGGGTGCGGCCTGTGGCGGCCCGCAAGCCCGTGCTGGCGCTGAAGTCCGGCACCACGCCTGAGGGCGCCCGCGCGGTGTCCTCCCACACCGGCGGCATGCTGGAGCAGGACACCCTGTCCCAGGTGCTCTTCGACAAGTGCGGTGTGCTGCAGTTCACCAAGCTGTCGGAGCTCTGCGAAGCGGCCCAGGCCTTCGCCTGCCAGCCGGTGCCTCGTGGCGACCGGGTGGGCATGGTCACCAACGCCGGATCGCCCGCGATCATCGTCACCGACGAGTGCATCCAGGCGGGGCTGAAGGTACCCCCGCTGGCCGAGTCGTCCAGGGCCATGCTGGGCGAGAAGCTGCAGGCCATCGCCTCCGTCGCCAACCCCATCGACATGATGGCCACCGCTGGTGGCGAAGAGTTCGGCGTGTCGCTGCAGGCTCTGGTGGACGATCCTGGCCTGGACTCGGCGGTGATCTGCTTCATGACCCCCTTCTTCGTGGACACCCTGGGGATCGCCGGGGCCATCGAAGAGCAGGCCGCCCGCACCCACAAGACCCTGATCGCCGTGGCCATGACCAACCCCGACGAGCAGCCCGCCTGGCGGCGCACCATCGAACGGGTGCGGGCAGCGGGGCTGCCCGTGTTCTACTTCCCCGAGTCGGCTGCGCGGGTGCTGTCCCACATGGAGCGCTTCCGCCAGCTGCGCGATCGGCCGCAGCTGGCTCCACCGGCGCTGGAGGTGGATCGCGCGCGCGCCGCGACCGTGTTGGACCGGGCGCGCCTGGGTCCCGAGGGTTTCCTCGCCCAGACCCAGGTGAGCGAGCTGCTGGCCGCCTACGGGCTGCCCCTGGTGGCGGAGCGCCGCGCGGGCAGCTGGGACGAGCTGCGCTCCGCCGCTTCCCAGCTGGGCTACCCCCTGGTGCTCAAGGCCGAGGCTCCCAGCCTGGTGCACAAGACCGACGCGGGTGCCGTGGTGCTGGGCCTCGACAGCGAGGCGGCCCTGCAGCGCGCCTGGAGTCGCCTGGACCATCAGCTACAGGGCACCCCCGACCTGGCCTGGCTCCTGCAGCGCATGGCGGCCCCCGGCCTGGAGGTCATCGTAGGCGGTGCCAGGGCCCAGGGCCTCGGATCCATGGTCATGTTCGGGCTCGGAGGAGTCCACGTTGAGGTCTTCAAGGACGCGCTGTTCAAGCTGGCTCCCCTGGATCGATCCGAGGCGGAGGCCATGCTCGACGGCATCGCGGCCTCGGCCTTGCTGCGCGGCGTGCGTGGCCAGCCCGGGGTGGATCGCGAGGCCTTGATCGACGTGCTGCTGCGGGTCTCGCGCCTGCTGGCGGACCACCCCCGCATCGAAGAGCTGGACCTCAACCCGGTGCTGGCCTACCCGGTGGGCCAGCCCCCCTGCGCGGTGGACGCCAGGATCAAGCTGCAGCAGGACTGAAGGGAGGCGAGCATGGCCAACTGGCTGAACCTGGGTGAGATGCTGGAAGTCAACGCCAAGAAATACCCGCAGGCCGTGTGCCTGATGGACGCCACGCGCAGCTTCACCTTTCCCCAGAGCGAACAGCGCGCCCGCAGGCTGGCCAATGCCTTGCTGGGCCTGGGCCTGCAGAAGGGCGACAAGATCTCGGTGCTGCTGGAGAACTGCATCGAGTTCGTGGAGATCTACCTGGCCGCGGCCAAGGCGGGCCTGGTGGTCAACCCCATCAACTTCCGCCTGGTGGGCCCGGAGATCCAATACATCGTGGACCACGCCGAGTCGCGCGCCTTCGTGGTGCACGACGAGTTCTGTCCCACGGTAGGTGCCATCCGGGATCAGCTGGGCCACATTCCAGCCGACAACTACGTGGTCGTGGGGCAGCCTCACGAGGGCTATCGAAGCTACGATGATCTGCTCGGGGGTGGATCCGACGAGGCGCTGGACGTGACCGTGCGGCCCGAGGATCCATGGATCCTGCTGTACACCTCCGGCACCACGGGGCGCCCCAAGGGCGTGGTGCGCTCCCACGAATCCTACGTGGCCTTCTACCTCATCAACGCGGTGGACTTCGGCTTCAGGCCCGAGCACAGCGTGCTCAACGTCATGCCGCTGTGCCACGTCAACGCCACCTTCTTCACCTTCAACTTCACCTACATCGGCGGCGCCACCTACGTGCACCCTGCGCGCAGCTTCGACAGCCTGGAGATCCTGGGCATCGTCCAGCGGGCCGGCATCAGCTTCATCTCGCTGATCCCCACCCACTACGCGCTGATCCTGTCGGTCCCCGCCGACCAGCGGGCGGCCTTCGACGTGTCCAGCGTCGAGAAGCTGCTCTGCTCATCGGCCCCCGCGCGGGTGGAACAGAAGACGGCCATCATGGAGTACTTCCAGGGCGTGGAGCTCTACGAGGGCTACGGGTCCACCGAGGCCGGCATCGTCACCACCCTCTTCCCCCACGAACAGCTCACCAAACCCGGCTCCATCGGCCGGGAGAGCCTCGGGACCAGCTTCGTGAAGATCCTGGACGAGGACAAGCAGCCCGTCCCGCGGGGTGAGATCGGCGAGCTCTACAGCCGTGGCCCCATGATGTTCGACCGCTACTACAGGGCCCCGGACAAGACCGCTGATTCCTTCGCGGGCGAATACTTCTCAGCCGGCGACATGGCCTACGAAGACGAGGATGGGTACTTCCACCTCGTGGATCGCAAGAACAACATGATCATCACAGGGGGCGAGAACGTCTTCCCCTCCGAGGTGGAGAAGATCATCGCGGCCCACCCGGCGGTGTACGACGTGGCCGTGATCGGCGCCTCCCATCCCAAGTGGGGTGAGGCCATCCAGGCCATCGTGATCCTGAAGCGAGGTGAACAGGCCAGCGCCCAGGACATCATCCAATACTGCCGCCCGCGCATGGCTGGGTACAAGCGGCCCAAGAGCGTGACCTTCATCGCTCCCGAGGAGATGCCCCGCACCGCCACCGGCAAGATCCTGCATCGCGTGCTGCGGGATCGCTACCGTTTCGGCTGATCACAGCTGAGACGAAGCGGGCCCCCCCACCCCCCCGGGGGGGGGGGGGGCCCCCCGGGGGGGCCGCCCGGCCCCCCGGCCCCCCCCCCCCCCCCCCCGGGGGGGGGTGGGGG
>CAZEJJ010000008.1:41942-77382 GCA_964512185.1 uncultured Enterobacterales bacterium
AATCCTGCCTCGCGTGCTGCGGGTGCGCTACGGTTTCGGCTTTCCACTGCTGAGACGAAGCGGCCGCCCTTCCCCCGGGGGGGGGAGGGCGGCCACGCGTTGGGACGAGCTGCGCCCGCTGTCAGCCCTCGGCGCGCTCCTTGAGGGTCTTGCCGGGACGGAAGAAGGGGAAGGTCTTGGCTGAGATCTGGATCTTGGCACCGGTGGAGGGGTTGGTTCCGACACGGGCGGCGCGCTGCTTGGTGCCGAAGGTGCCGAAGCCGGGGATGGTGACCTTGTTGCCAGCGTCGAGCTCGTTGGCGATGATGCCGTCGCCAGCATCGAAGATCGTGTTGAGGACCTCCATCGCCTTGACCTTGCTGAGGCCGGACTTCTTGGCGAGGCTGGCAGCCATTTCCCTCTTGTTCATGTTCTCTTCCTTTTGTTGGGTTTGGGGGGGGGCGTCCGCGTTGCATGGATAGCTGGCGGGACACGAAAGTAGTAGCGGAAAAGAGCACCCTTGCCAAGGGGGGTACGGCAGAATCTCGCGAGGGGGCCGGCCAGAGGCGGCCGAACCGAGCGTCACAGCTCCCGCGGGGCGTCTCGGCGAGCCCCCTGAGCGGGGAGGCAGTCCTGCGGCGCGTCTCGGAAGAGGTGCCTCTCGCAGAAGCTCGTCGGCCGGCGGAGGCGGGTTTGCTCGCGGCTTGGGTTGGTACAAACTCCGGGTGCCGAGCGGCCCCTGGCGGCGGCGAATTGGGAGCGGCGTGGTATGGTCCGGCAGGCCACGCTGGGACGAACCCCTGGAGGTCCCATCTTCGTTTTCATGCTTTTTCTTGTCACTTTCGCCGATGCACGTCCAAATTCCGAGGGCTGGGTCGACTCGTCCACACATGAGATCCGCTGCCACTGGGTGCAGGCCGAGGACGAGGTGCGCTGCCAGGAATTGCTGTCCTGGGCCGAGCTGGCGTGGGATGTGCAGGTCACCGAGCTGGGCTTTCACCCGCCCTACCCCGACCAGGGAGAGGGTGGCAGCGACAGCCTGGACATCTACCTGAGCCTGGCGGCCACTGGTGGGGCTGGCTCGGCCTGGGTGGACTGCGATTATTCTGGCTGGTCTTGCGCGGACGCCGATCCCGAGGACGGGCGCGCCGGGGCGCCGGCCTATGTGGCCATCGACGCACGCAACCCGGACGAGGACCTGGGACCCTTCACAGTGCACGAGTTCAACCACGTGCTGCAGTACGCCACCGACTACTCCTCCGCGCTGGAGTGTGCCCGCTGAACCCCGCCAAGCTGTGGAAGCGACTGGGGCCCGGCTTCCTGCTGGCTGCCACCAGCGTGGGGGCGTCTCACCTGGTCTTGAGTCCCCAGGCCGGCGCCCTGTTCGGCTACCAGCTCCTGTGGCTGGTGTTGGCCTGCCACCTGTTCAAGTACCCGGCCTTCGAGTTCGGTCCGCGCTACGCGGCGGCCACGGGCACCCACCTGCTGGCGGGCTACGCCCGCGTGCCCGGGCCGCGGGGCTGGGCCCTGCTGCTCTTCCTGCTCAGCACGGTGCTGCAGGGCATCGGGGTGCTGGCGGGGGTGGTGAGCGTGTCGGGGGCGGTGCTGCACAGCTGGACAGGCCTGTGGAGCATCGAGGTCTATTCGCTGATGGTCCTGGGGCTGGTGATGGTCCTGCTGCGGCTGGGCGGGTTCAACTGGCTCGATCACCTGAACAAGATCATGATGGCGGTGCTGGCCCTGGCCACGGCGCTGGCCTTTGTGCCCGTGTTGCCGCCACCATCGGCGGTCCAGGGCCTGCTGGTGCCGAGCCTGCCTGCGGGCTCGGTGATCCTCGTGGCCGCCATCCTGGGCTGGATGCCCACCGGTATCGATGTGTCCATCTGGCATTCGTTCTGGACCCTCGAGAAGCTCGAGACCCTGGGCGAGCGGGTGCAGGGAGCCCCCCTGGCGGCCCGCATCCGTCAGCTCAAGCTGTCGCTGGCCGACATGCGCATCGGCTACGGCTTGTCGCTGATCACCGGCCTGATGTTCGTGAGCCTGGGCGCTGCCCACCTCGCGGGCCGTGGTTCGGATCTGCAGGGTGTGCAGTTCATCGAGACCCTCTCCACGGCCTACAGCGCCATCCTGGGGCGTTGGATGTTGCACCTGTTCATGCTCACGGCGTTCTTCGCTATGTTCTCCACCTCGTACACGGTGATCGACGGCTTCTCGCGGTCCTTCTCCGAGGCCCTCGCGGCGCTGGTGCCCGGGCTGGCCCCGGCCGACCGCCGCAGGCTGACCTATGGCGGCTTCGCGTTGGGCTCGGCGCTGCTGGCGGCGGTCTTCATCTTGTGGATCGGAAACCCGGTCACCCTGGTGACGGTGGTGGCCCTGGTGAGCCTCGCTGCGGCTCCTGTGCTGTATGGCTTGAACCTGTACTGTGTGCGAAGGCACATCCAGGATCCGGCGCTTCGGCCCTCTGGGCTCGTGGTGGCTCTGGGCTGGGCCGGCATCCTGTTCATGGTGGTGGCGCTGGCGGTCACCTTCCAGGTGAAGGTGCTCGGTTAGGAGCCTGTAGGGCATAGGCGGCGCGGACCCTGCGAACGCATGGATCCGTGACGCCGGTGCCGAATCCTGGCGAGCGGCTCGAGGCGACCGCGGATGGGGGTCCGGCGCAGTATCGTCGGCTGAAGGCGTGCTTTCAGCACGTCAATGTCGTCGATGCAAGCCGGGCCCGCAGCCGCCATCGGATCGGGCCGCGCAGCGGATGAGGTATGCACTACAGGCTCATAGTCGAGCCCCAGCAGAACGCGGGCGTTGCCTTCGGCGATGCCTTCCCGCGCCTCCGGACCCACCTGGTCCAGCACCGTCCAGGCGTGCTCCAGCACCTGGTCCAGCTGCTCGTGGCGGTCTGACCGGCCCAGATCCGTGCCGAAGAGGAAGCGGTCGGGGTGGTCGTCGAAGAGTGCGGCCCACTCTGGCAGCAGGACGCCTTCGTCTGTGAGCGACTGCTCCTCGGTGCTGCGCCCGTTCCGTTCGTAGTAGGGGTTGCGGCAGGCGGTGTCGCCGTACAGGTTGTCGTGTGCCTCCACCATGCTGCGCACCACGTCGGGCGGAGCGTCTCCCAGGTGAGCCCAGATGAAGGTGGTATCGGGGCTTCCGGTCAGCGCCGCGGACAGCTCTTCGACGTACTCGTACTCCACGTCCACGTCCACGTCCACGTCCACGTCCACGTGCACGTTCACGGGGATGCCCCAGTCCGCGGCCAGGGCGTAGACGTCCATCAGGACCTCGCCGTCCGCCTCGTTCTGGTCACCGCCTGGCGGCCCGCTGGGGGTTTCGTTGTGCCGCACCGAGATCTCGCCGATTCCGTGCATCAGGCCCGTCTCGAGCTGCGCCTCCAGGATGGCGCGCGTGGAACCGTCCAGTACCAGCTCGCCGCTCTCGGCGCTTCTTCTCAGCTGGGCGAAGGGAAACAGGAGGTCGGGGTTCTCGCGGGCGGCGGCGATGACCTCGTCTGCGTCGTTCACGATGCCGAACAGGGCAACCCCCCCCCAGGTTCGCGGCCGCCAGGAGCTCGATGTTCTCGTCCGTGATGTGGGTGTGGGCGTCGAACAGTCGAAGCTCGGTGGGTTCTCCGCTGTCTGGGGGGGGGCTCTCCCGCAGGCGCGTGTGCCCAGACTGGGAGTCCTGGTCCGTGCAGCTGCAGGCCGGGAGTACGAGGGGGACGGCGGCGAAGATCAGGCGCCTCAGGGTGCACCTCCATCCTCCCCTATCGTTTCTGCGCCTCCGGGCTTGATACCTGGCGTGTCGCGAACCGGATCCTGGGGTTCCTCGGGCGGAGCGGTCTTGAGTTTCCATGCAAACTGCTGTAGAGCTGAGCGGCCGGTCATTTTGGAGCCTGCATGGGTCGCCTCCCACTTCTGCTCGCCCTGTGTGCCTGCAGCTCGCCCGAGGTCAAGCCCGACACCGGCTCCCTGCCCGATGTGCAGGTCAGCGAGCCGCAGGAGGAGACCGGCCTGGACGAAGAGCCCTGCGCGCTGGACGGGGGCGCCCTGCCCCTGGCTGCCGAGGGGGCACTGCTGGTGCAGTCCGCCAGTGTCTCCGCCACCCGGGAGCGCTGCACCCAGGCCCTGCACGCGGGGGTCGGGGCCGCGGGTTCCACCCTGACCGTGGAGCTCTCCGCCTGGCAGGCCGAAGGCGGCGCCCAGCTGGCGGTGCTCGACCTGCTGGGCCAGCCCATCGCGGACTGGAGCGCTCTGTCAGAGGGCGAAGCACTGCCTTTCACCCTCTCCCAGAGCGGCGAGTTCTTCGTCCAGCTCTCGCCCGAGATCGCGGAGGAGGCCAGCAACGACTACACCCTTTCCTTGAGCTGCGAGGCGGGCTGCGAGCTGGAATACACCCGCTACCCCTTTGTCTTCCTGCACGGCGCCGGCACCACCGACAGCTTCCTTGAGATCGTGGACACCTGGGGCGGGCTGGGTGAACACCTGGCGCCCTACGGCTACCACGTGGAGATCCACCCCGTGTCCGCCATGGACTCGGTGGCCGACCGGGCCGAGCAGTGGCTGGCCCTGCTGGACGAGCTGGAGGCCGCCGGTGTGGGCCGCCGCTTCAACCTGCTGGGCCACTCCCAGGGCGGGCTCGACGCCCGCTACCTCACCGGCGTGCTGGAAGAACGCGATCGCGTCGTGTCGGTCACCACCATCTCCACGCCTCACCACGGCGCCTCCACCGCCGATCTCATCTGCGGCCTCATCGAGCTGGGCCCGCTCGAAGGCGCCATCCTCGATGCGGTGGCCGAGAGCTTCTACAACGTCTTCGGCCAGGAGGGCGACGAGCTCACCGCCCAGCTGCAGGATCTCACCACCGAGTCCGCTGAGGCCTTCAACGACGAGGTCCTGGACGTGGAGGGCGTCTACTACCGCTCCTGGGCCGGCCACTCCTGCGCCCTGTTGGACCTGGACTGCCAGGATCAGATGGGCGGCGAGATCGTCACGCCGCTGCTGTCGGGCACCTTCGCCTACCTGGCTCTGATGGAGGGCGACAACGACGGCCAGGTGGGCGTACAGAGCGCCCAGTGGGGCGACCACCAGGGCGAGCTGGGCACCGACCACTACGGCGCCGTAGGCGTGCCCGACATCTTCGAGGCCGACTACGACCACCTGGAGTTCTTCCTGGAGGAGCTGCGGCGGCTGGCGGCGCTGGGGTACTGACCCGTCGCCTGGCACCCACCCCCCAGGATTACGTTCGTTTCTGCACTTGGCCCGGTCGTAACCACCTACCCTGGCGCTCACCCCCCAGGGTTACGACCGCTTTTCGGGCCCCCTCCGGTCGCAACCCTCCACCCTGACGCCTCACCCCCCAGGATTACGACCGCAATCGAGCCTCTCCCCGGTCGTATCTAGCGACCCTGGCGCTCACCCCCCGGGGTTACGACCGCTCTGGCAGCCTCGGGGGTGCCAGCACGAGCAGGTCGGGGTGCTCACGCCACAGCCAGCAACGCAGAGCCACCTGTCCCAGAACCGCGCGCTCCAGATCCGGTGCAGGCTCCTTCCGACGCAGGCGCCGGATCCAGGTGCTGGAGCGGCCCACGGCGGCGACCGCGGCAGTCGAGGAGGCGACGGGCTCCAGCACACGGGCGAGCGCTGCACAGGCCGTCACCGTGTCTGCCTGACGACCACGCAGATCGGGCAGCGCCAGCGCTCCCGCAGCAGCGTCCGCCAGCCAGGGGCCGCAGCCAGCGGTGAGCAGCTCTGCGATCTCCTCGGGAGCCACCGGCTGAAGCTGCTCCGGTCCCAGGTGCCTCAGCAGGTCGTTGCGCCGTACCCGGGGCAGGTGCTCGCGCACCAGAAGCAGACTGTCTGTGCCCAACAGCCGCAGGCCCAGCAGCTCCGGCAGGCTGCTGGCGTCGAGGAAGGGATCGCTCTGCACCCCGTGCCGGTTGCGCTGGCCCAGGGTGTAGTGGAAGGCGTTGCGCATGTGGTGCTGGTCCACCAGCGCCTTGTAGCGAACGGGGGCAAAGGGCACGGGCAGATCCAGGCTGGACCGCAGGGAGCAGCAGAGCCCGTGCACCAGCTTTCCACATCGTTCACGATCCTCCAGCGCAGCGAGGTGCAGGTGTGTGTCGGCGGCGCCGAAAGCCAGCAGGGAGAAGCCGCGACAGGCGCGGTAGACACTCCGGGCGAGCTCCCGCCTGGCCCCGACGCTGGGGGCCAGCACGCGGTCATCGTCCAAGTAGTCATCGCCCGCCTCGAAGCCGCGCAGGCAGGTCTCGTCCCGCCGGGTCCAGTCCACGAATTGCTCGCTGCCCTCCTGGACGGTGCTCAGCGCCTCATCGGGATCCGAGGCTTGGGAGACATCGATCTCGAGCCGGTCCCAGGGCTGGCAGGGATCGCAGCCCCCGTGGTGGAGGGCGGTGGCCAGGATGAACAGGGCTGTGTGCGCCCGCATGAGGGCAGCATAGCCGCAGCTGCATCCAGGTGCGCTCTCACTCAGCTCTGCAGCTCCCGCAATCCCTTGAAGTTCTCCAGTGCCTCCGGGTTCGCCAGCGCGTCTCGGTTCAGCACCGGTTCGCCGCGGATCACCTTGCCCACCGCCAGCTCTACCTTCTTGCCGCTGATGGTGCGCGGGATGTCCGCCACGGCGATGACCTTGGCGGGCACGTGACGCGGGGTGGTGTTGGTGCGGATGGTGGTGCGGATCCGCTTGACCAGCGCAGCGTCCAGCTCCGCATCCTGCCGTAGCATCACGAACAGCAGCACGCGCGTGTCGCCGTCCCACTCCTGGCCCACCACCAGGCTGTCCACCACCTCTTCGATGGTCATGACCTGGCGGTAGATCTCGGAGGTGCCGATGCGCACCCCACCCGGGTTGAGGGTGGCGTCGGACCGGCCGAAGAAGGACATGCCGTCGTGCTCGGTGATCTCCACGTAGTCGCCGTGGCGCCAGATGTTGGGGTAGACGGTGAAGTAGGCGTCGCGGTACTTGGCCTTGCCCGGGTCATTCCAGAAGTAGATGGGCTGCGAGGGAAAAGACCGCGTGCACACCAGCTCGCCCTTGACCCCGCGCACCGGCTGCCCCTTGTGGTCGAAGGCCTCGGCCTTCATGCCCAGGCCGCGGCACTGCAGCTCGCCACGGTAGACGGGGCGCATGGGGTTGCCCAGGGCGAAGCAGGAGATGAGGTCGGTGCCGCCGGCGATGGAGGCCAGCTGCAGATCGGTCTTGATCTCGCGGTAGACGTACTCGAAGCTCTCGACCGACAGAGGGGAGCCGGTGGAGCAGATCACCTGCAGCGCCGACAGATCGAACTGCTGGCGGGGCAGCAGCCCGGCCTTCTCCACCGCGGCGATGTAGCGCGCACTGGTGCCGAACACGGTCATGCGCTCTCTCTCGGCCAGGCGAAAGATGGCGCCGGGATCGGGGTGGAAGGGGTTGCCGTCGAACAGCAGCACGGTGGCTCCCAGCGCGAGGGTGCTCACCAGCCAGTTCCACATCATCCAGCCGCAGGTGGTGAAGTAGAACACCCGGTGTTCGGGCCGGATGTCGGTGTGCAGCGACAGCTCCTTGAGGTGCTGCAGCAGGGTGCCGCCCGCTCCGTGCACGATGCACTTGGGCACCCCCGTGGTGCCCGAGGAGTACATGATGTACAGCGGGTGGTCGAAGGGCAGCTGCTCGAAGGAGAGCTCTGGCGCGGGCCCCGAACCCAGGAAGTCGGCCCAGTGCACCGCGTCGCGTACGACGGAGAGATCGGCTCTGTCCCGGGTGTAGGGCACCACCACCACGGTCTCGATGGAGGGCAGCTGCTCCAGCACGCCGGCGATGCGCTCCAGCGAGTCGAAGCGGCGGCCGTTGTAGAGGTAGCCGTCGGCGGTGAACAGGACCTTGGGCTCGATCTGGCCGAAGCGGTCCAGCACGCCCTTGATGCCGAAGTCGGGTGAGCACGATGACCAGATGGCTCCGATGCTGGTGGCCGCCAGCATGGCCACCACCGCCTCGATGACATTGGGCATGAAGCCCGCCACCCGATCGCCGACACCCACACCGGCGCTCCGAAGGGCCGCCGCGGTGCGGGCGGTCTGTTGGCGCAGCTCGGCGTAGCTGAGGCTCAGCCGACGCCCGTCCTCGGAGGTGAACACCAGCGCCTCGCGCTCGGGATCTCCGGCCCGCAGCAGGTTCTCCGCGAAGTTCAGGCGGGCTCCGACGAACCAGCGGGACTCCATCATCTCGTCCGGGTCCACCAGCACCTGGTCCCAGCCGCGGGAGCACTGGACCTCGAAGAACTCCCAGGTGGCCTGCCAGAAGTCGGCCCGCTCGCTCACGGACCAGTCCCACGCCTGCCTGTAGTCTCGGAAGTCGAGTCCCTTGTCTCGCCTCAAGAAGTCCAGGAAGCGCTGCATATTGCTGTTGCAGACGCGATCTTCGCTGGGGTGCCAGAGTGCTTCGCTCATCGCTGCTCTCCTGTACGGGGGCGAAAGATGGACGCAGCACCTATCCGTATCGACGTTCACTTCAAGCTGCGCCATGGCAGCGAAGGGGCGTGTTAGTCCGGCAGAGTCCAACGCCACGCAGACCCCCCGGGAGCCCCGCGATCCATGACCAACGTCGACTTCGATTTCCAGGAGCCCGCCGATCTCCAGGGGGCGCTGCGGTTGCTCGCCGAGGGCGGCGGCGGAGCCATCCCCATCGCCGGTGGCACCGACCTTCTGCGCGAGCTGCGCCACGGCGCGAAGAGCCCGGCGCGGCTGGTCTCCCTGCTGCGCGTCGAGTCCCTGCGGGGCGTGCGCCATGACGGCGACGATCTGGTGGTGGGGCCCCTGACCACCATGGCCGAGCTGGCGGTACACCCGCTGGTCAAGGCCCGCCTGTCCGCCATCGCCGATGCCGCCGCTCGCATGGGCTCCGCCCAGGTGCGCAACCGGGCCACCATCGGCGGCAACCTCTGCAACGCGCGACCCTGCGCTGACACCGCGCCCGGTGTCATCGTCCTGGACGCGGTGCTGGAACTCACCAGCGCCACGGCCGCTCGGCATGTGCCCGCCGCGGACTTCATCACCGCCCCGGGGCGCACCCTGCGCCAGCCGGGTGAGCTGCTCACCGCCATCCGCTTTCCGGGCCTGCTGGCCCACAGCGGCTCCTGCTTCGTCACCTTGACCAACCGCAAGGCCGTGGAGATCACCATCGTCTCGGCCACCGCGCGGATCACCCTGGACGCGCCGGGCGGCGTCATCTCGGCGGCCAGCGTCAGCCTGGGCTCGGTGGGTCCCACTCCCATGGCCGGCACCGCCGCCGTGGCCGCCCTGCTGGGCCAGTCGCCTGAGCCCGACACCCTGCGCGCTGCCGCCGCCGCCGCCATGGGCGATGCCTCGCCCATCGATGACTTCCGCGGCTCGGCGCTGTTCCGACGCTGGATGGTGGAGGTGCTCACCCGCCGGGCGCTCGAAGGCGCCCTGGCGCGCGCTCGGGGAGGTGCAGCATGAGCGTCAAGAAGCTGCTGACCTTCACCCTCAACGGCCGCCAGGTGCAGCTGGCGGCGCACAGCACCGACACCCTGGCAGCCCTGCTGCGCGACAGCCTGGGCCTGACCGGCACCAAGCTGGGCTGCGGTGAAGGCGACTGCGGCGCCTGCACGGTGCTGCTGGACGGCCGCGCGGTCAACTCCTGCCTGGTGCTGGCGCTGCAGGTGCAGGATCGGGTGGTCCTGACCATCGAGGGGCTGGCCACGGACGAGGCGCTGCACCCGGTGCAGCAGGCCTTCATCGAGCACGGCGCCATCCAGTGCGGCTTCTGCTCGCCGGGCATGATCCTCAGCTCGGTGGCGCTGCTGGGCGAAAACCCCAGGCCCACGGAGCAGCAGGTGCGCGTCGCCATCAGCGGCAACCTCTGCCGCTGCACGGGCTACCAGAAGATCGTGGAGGCGGTGCTCGACGCCGCTCACAAGCTGGCCGTGGAGGAAGGCGCATGAGTGGGAACAAGGAGTTCCGCGTGCTCTCCACGCGGCCTGCGCGGCTGGACGCCTTCGACAAGGCCACCGGTCGAGCAGTCTACACCGACGACATGAAGCTGTCGGGTGTGCTCTACGGGGCCCTGCTGCAGAGCCCCGTGGCCCACGCGCGCATCCTGCGCATCGACACCGCCGCGGCCAGGGCCCTGCCGGGTGTCAAGGCCGTACTCACCGCGGCAGACGTACCCGATGTGGCCTTCGGGGTCAGCCCCGCTCGCCACGACGAGCGCGTCCTGGCCCGCGACCTGGTGCGCTACGTGGGCGACGAGATCGCCTGCGTGGCCGCCGTCGACGCCGAGACCGCCCAGCGGGCGGTGGAGCTGATCCGGGTGGACTACCGAGAGCTGCCCGCGGTGCTCGATGCGGCCTCGGCCTTCGCCGATGGGGCCCCTCAGCTCCACGAGATCTACCCCGGCAATGTCAGCGCCGAGGTGCACCAGGAATTCGGCGACGTGGCCGCGGTGCGCCCGCAGGCCCAGGTGCTCGTCAAGGGCCAGATGGAGAGCGAGATGCAGGACGGGGCCTTCCTGGAGCCCCAGTCCGCCATCGCCGACTACGACCACCAGGGCCAGCTCACCCTGTACTCCTCCACCCAGACGGTGCACTACGTGCAGCGCACCGTGGCCATGGTCACCGGCCTGCCCGTGGGCCGGGTGCGGGTGGTCAAGCCCTGTGTGGGTGGCGGCTTCGGGCCCAAGGCGGCCTGCTCCACCATGGAGCTCTGCGCCTGCCTGCTGTCCATGAACACCAACAGGCCGGTGAAGATCACCTTCAGCCGCGAGCAGGTGTTCCTGCATTCGCGGGCCCGGCACAAGTTCTTCCACGAGATGGAGATCGGCCTGGACTCAGCGGGCAAGCTGCTCTTCCTCGACCACCAGGCGGTGCTCGACGGCGGCGCCTACACCAGCTTCGGCATCGCCACGGTGTACTACGCCGGCTCGCTGCTGGGCGGCCCATACCGCCTGCCCAACATGCGCTATGACGGCGTGCGCGCGGTCACCAACAAGACCGTCTGCGGCGCCCAGCGCGGCCACGGCGGGGTGATCGCCCGGGCCCTGTTCGAGCAGCTGCTGGACCAGGCCGCCGAAGAGCTGTCCATCGACCCCATGCAGCTGCGGCTGATGAACATGATGGAGGCCGGCGACAGCACCTGTAACGACCTGAACATGTCCTCGCTGGGCATGCGCGAATGCCTGCAGGCGGTGCGCGACGGCTCCAACTGGGCCGCTCGGCGCGGCGAGCTGCCCGAGGGGCGCGGCATGGGCGTGGCCTGTGGCTTCTTCGTCTCGGGGGCCGGCTACCCCATCTACCGCTCCGACACCTTCCACTGCACCGCGGCCCTCAAGCTGCAGGAGGACGGCGGGACGGCGCTGCTGCAGACCGCCTCCGCCGAGATCGGCCAGGGCTCCGACACGGCCATGGCCATGATCGCCGCCGAGGCCCTGGGTGTGCCGCTGTCGGCCATCCGTGTGGTCTCCGGCGACACGGATCTCGGGGTGGATCTGGGCGCCTATTCCTCGCGCCAGACCCTGATGACCGGCCACGCCTGCAAGCAAGCGGCCGAGTCCGCCAGGCGGCAGGTGCTCGAGGTGGTGGCTGAGCTGGGCGGCGTCTCGGTTGCAGACCTCGACATCGTCGCTGGCGTGATCGTCACGCGCGCCGGGATCGAGCTGGACTCCGGCGCCATGCGCACCCGCTACATCAAGGAGCACCGTGGCTGGACCGACAACCCCGGCCGCGACGAGCCCTTGAGCTTCCGCGAGGCCTCGCGCATGGCCTACCTGGAGCGGGGCACCATCGTGGGGCTGGGCAAGTACCGGCCCCCCGTGCTGGGCGGCAAGTTCAAGGGCGCCGCGGTGGGCACCTCGCCCGCCTACGGCTGCTCGGCCCAGGTGGTGGAGCTCAGCGTCGACCTGGAGACTGGCCAGATCAGCATGCACCACATTGCCGACGCCCACGACTGCGGCCAGGCGGTGCATCTCACCTCGGTCGAAGGCCAGATGCAGGGCTCGGTGTCCATGGGCATGGGCGAGGCGCTGTTCGAGGCGGTGCGCTTCGACGACCGGGGCCGCGTGCTGAACGCCAACCTGGCCGACTACAAGATCCCCACAGCGCTGGACATGCCGCACATCGAGGCCATCGTGGTGGAGACCAGCGAGCCCAACGGGCCGTTCGGCGCCAAGGAGGTGGGCGAGGGCGCCATCATGCCCACCATCCCCGCCATCCTCAACGCCCTGTACGACGCCACCGGCGTGCGCTTCGACAAGCTGCCGCTCACCGCCGAGCAGGTGCTCAGCGGCATCCGCGCCCAGCGCGGCGAGGACGTCTCCAGGCTCGGCGTCGGCACCGATGCGGGTGCCTGCTTCTGCAGGTTCCCTGGACGATGATCACCGTAGTGCTCAACGGCGAGCCCGAGCAGGTGCAGCCGGGCAGCAGCCTGTTGGCCTTGCTGGAGCAGCAAGGCGAGCCCTACGAGGCCGCCCTGGTGGAGCGCAACGGCAGGCTGGTGCGCAGGGAGCACCTGGCCGAGACCACTCTGGCCGAAGGCGACCGCGTCGAGGTGGTGCTGCCGGCGTTCGGGGGCTGAGCTCCCCGCTCAGCTCGCCTGGAGGTCCAGCCCGCGCAGCGCCGACTCCAGCCGCTCCAGCATGCGCTCGATGTCGGCCATGCTGATGGCGCCCACCGCCATGCGGAACCAGCCGCTGTCTTCCTGCATGTCGAAGGCCTGGAAGGGCACCACCGCCAGGCCGGCGTGTTCGAGCAGCCACAGGCGGATCTGCTCGTTGCTGTGGAAGCCGTGGTCCAGCAGGTTGACCCGGAAGCTCAGGTAGATGGCGCCGTAGGGCGGGATGATACCCACGGGCAGGCCGCGGCGTCGGATGGTCAGGATGCCGTTGTACAGACGCTTGAGGCGCTGCTCGGTGCGGCGGTTGTGCTCGGTCATGAAGGCGTGCAGCTCGGCCGGGTGGTCGAGGAACCAGGCCGTGGCCACCTGGGCGGGGCGCGGGGCCCAGGAGCCCATGTGGCCCACCAGGGACTTCATGGCCGGCTGCAGGTAGGGCGGCAGCACCGCCCAGCCCACCCGCAGGCCCGTGGCCGCGAACGACTTGCTGATGGCGTCGATGTTGATCACGTAGGGGGCGCATTCCGGCACCAGGGCCACCGGGTGGTGGTGCTCGACGCCCTGTGCCCGCACCATCCAGTACACCTGGTCGAGCAGCAGCATGCAGGGGCGCGCGCGGCCCTTGTTTTCGGCGACGAGTGCCTGGGCGATGCCGGTCATGACCTGGCGGGAGATGGTGGTGCCCGTGGGGTTGAGCGGGGTGTTGAGCGTGATCAGGCGCGCCCCGCGCATGGCCTCGGCCGCCTGCACTACCGTGGGGAAGAAGCGGTTCTGGGGCTCGGTAGGCACGAAGTGGTGGTCGGAGCTGGCCAGGTAGGCGTAGTAGCCGACGTTCCAGCCGGGCACGAAGCTGACGGTGCGGTCGCCGGGTTCGACGAACAGGCGCCAGGCCGCGTAGATGGGGGGGCGAGCGCCGCTGCCGATGCAGACCGCTTCGGGGCCGTAGTCGAGCCCGAGCTCGCGCGCATAGTGGCGGGCGACGGCTTGCTTGAGCTCGGGGATGCCGTCGGGGGCGGGGTAGTGGGTCTCGCCTTCGCGCACCGCGGTGGCCATGCGGTCGGCCAGGGGGGCGGGGACATCGAAGTGCGGGGTGCGAAAGTCGCCGATGGTGAGGTCGAAGATCTCCCGGCCCTCTGTCTTGAGCTGGTTGACCTGGCGCGCGATGGCCAGGATCATCGAGCCAGGCAGGTCCACGGCGTGTTCGGTGAGGGCCGCGGCTGCGGCAGCCCGCTGGTCCTGAGGGAGCTCGCTGGCGATGTCGATGGGCATGGCGTGGCTCTATCACGGCCCCCTGGGCGGGTCCATGGAAGCGGGGGCGATCATCTTCCCAGGGATAATCGTGATATAGCAGGGTGAATGGCGAATATCGGCATGCATACTCGCCGGCTGACGGATGTCAGCGACGCAGCAGGCGGGTCAGCAGGCCCATGGCGCTGGCGCGCACCTGCTGCGGGCGCTGGCCGGCCCAGACCTGGCGCAGGAAGCCCAGCAGCTCGGCGTTGCTCCCAGCGCCCTGCCAGTAGCCATCGGCTCCTTCGCCCGTCATGATCCGGTCGGCGCTGCGCGGCGGTCCGTCCAGGTTGACCAGCGCCACCCGATGGATGGGGCGCAGGTCGGTCTTGAGCCAGCGGCACTGGCGCAGGGCCTTGTCGGGCCGCCACGGATGCACGAAGAGCACCACCATGTCGGGCTGGCTGCTGCGGGCGTGGCGCAGCAGGTTGGCCCCTGGAGGTGGCGCCTCGGGGGCGAAGTGTTCCTGCAGGGCAGCCATCAGGCCCAGCCGGCGGTGGTTCATGAAGTCGGCCACCAGCACCCTGGGCTTGGGCTGCTCGCTCATGGCTGGTGAGGATCCTGCAGGTCGAAGGTGCGCTTGAGCTCGGTCCACTCTCTCTTGGACAGCCCGGCCTGGGTGTAGCCCAGGGGCTCGCCGGCCAGGTGGCTGCGCAGCAGCTCCACCCCCTGGCGGGACAGGTTGAAGGAGCCCAGCCTGTAGTCCTCGAATGCCTCCCAGCTGTGGGGCACCCAGTCCTCGACCACCTGGGCGATGGTCTCGGCGTAGACCCGGAACTCGCGCTGGGCGTGGGCGTGCATCCGCAGCGACAGGAAGTGCAGCAGGTTGTGCAGGTCGATCTTCCAGTACCACTGGGTGTAGGTGGACAGGCCCAGGTTGATGCGGGCCAGCTCCCGCGCCAGGTCCCAGTCGGACATGAGCCTGCTGTACGAGGCGTGGGCGGCCTGGGCGTCCAGGCGCAGGATCTCCAACACCGCTGCTGCCTGCTCGGCGTCCAGCTCCTGGCCGCGGCCCTGGCGGTTGCTCTGGCTCTGCACCGCCAGGTCCTGGGGTCGGGGCAGGTAGAATTCCTGGTCGAGCACGGAGTAGCGGCCGCTGATCTCGTTGACGCTGGCCGTGCGGTGCCGGATCCACTGGCGAGCCACGAAGATGGGCAGCTTGACGTGCAGCTTGAGCTCGCACATCTCGAAGGGCGTGGTGTGCCGGTGTCGCATCAGGTAGCGGATCAGGCCGCGGTCTTCGCGGGTGCGCCGGGTGCCCTTGCCGTAGGAGACCCGGGCAGCCTGCACCACCGCCGCGTCGTCGCCCATATAGTCCACCACGCGCACGAAGCCGTGGTCAAGGCAGGGCAGGGGATGGTGGAGCCGCTCTTCCAGGGCCGGCACCGTGGGGCGCAGGGTGGTGCTTGGCTCGCCTCGGGCGAGCTGGATGGCGTGTTCTGTGAGCTCTGGTGCGGGCATGCGGGGGGCCCTCGTGCGCGGCCGGGGAGTGAGGATATAGTCCCGCGGACACCGGCGCTCCAACAACGTCGGGCCGATACCGGATCCGGAGGCAGGCATGCAGGGTGAGGAACGAGCCAGACAGGCCATGGAGGCCATGCAGGCCGGGCAGGTGGACCAGGCCAGGGAGCTGCTGATCCAGGCCCTGGACGAGGGCGGGGAGCGCCCCGATCTGCTGCACGGTCTGGGAGCCGTGGAGCTCCAGCTGGGCATGTCCGGCGACGCCCGGCCGCGGGTGGAGCGGGCCATCGAGCTGCTCGAGGACGACGAGGGCCCGCACGCCAACGAGATGCGTGCCCATTTCCTGCTCACCCTGGCCAGCATCTGCGAGGCCGAAGACGAGCCCGCGCTCGCGGTCAAGGCCTACCGGCGCTCCATGCGAAACGCTCCCCAGTCCTTCGACGCGCCGGTGGCCCTTGGGCGGCTGCAGCTGGCCATGGGCGATCTGGAGCGCGGCCTCGGTGGGCTGGAGCGCCTGCTCCAGCAGCCCGGCGAGGGCGCGCCTGCGGGGCTGGAAGACCTGGCCGCCTTCGTGCAGGCCGCCCGGCGCTGGATCAGCGAAGAGAGGCCCGCCCGGCGGCTGTTGCAGGTGCATCGCGACGCCTACTGCAGCTTCTTCGACCATCACGCCGACCGCATGGCCGCCGAAGGCTGGATCGCGGAGGCCGCTCGCATGCGGCGGGTGGACGGTGGCGACCCCGTGCTCGACATCCCCGCAGGCGCGCGGACCTACGCCGGCGTGCGCGTCGACCTGGTGGATCCCAGGTCGGGCCAGGGCGGCCTGGTGGGCGATCAGCCCATGATCGTGGGCGTGCCCGAGTTCACGGCGCTGGCCCGCACACCGGTGCTGATGCGCTGGCAGGGCCTGCCCCTGGACCTGCGCGTGTCCACCCAGTGCCCCTGGGACCAGCTCCCCGTGCAGCTCATGCTGGTGGACGACGATCCCGAAGCCGTGCTCGACCCCCTGGTGAGCGAGTGGTACTCCGCTGGCTTCGACGGGCGCTTCGGCAGCTCCGAGCGCGGCCGGTTCCACTACATCAGCGAGCCGGAGCACCGCCGGCGCACGGCGCTGGTGTACCAGCTGGATCTGGGCAGGGCCGAGCTGTCCGCCATCGACGACCTGGTGGAGCGACTGGTGGCTCTGCACGCCAGATACCCGCTGCGCCGGGTGGTGCTGGGTCGCGGTCACCTCCCCCCTGGCGCCTGAGCCTCAGCCGGGAGTGGATATTTCCCGCTGGGGATGCCAGACTGTGCCGCGCCGGCCGCTGGCGATCCGGGATCCCTGCACCAGGGGAGCGCCCCGCGCGATCGCACCGGAGGCGGCCTGGAGGTGACCGCCATGCGCTCGTCCATCGTCCTCGGTCTCGCCTTGCTCGCGCTGCCCGCCACGGCCCTGGCCTACGGCACTGATCAGCAGGAGCTGGTCCTCGCTGATCGCGTCGCCATCATGGAAGGCGCCAGCTACGAGACCGGCTACCTGCCTTCGGGCAGCCCGGTCATGGTCAACTTCGCCATCGAGTCGGTGCAGGAAGCCGAGGTGGAGATGCGCACCCTGGCGGAGCTCAGCTGGCCCGAAGCCGTCACCCTGGTGTGGACTCCGGTGGAAGGCTCCGGCTGGCTGGGCCTGTTCGGTGAGCTGTCCACGGTGCTCACGCTGCAGCTCGACCTGTGGGGATACTCCGGCGAGTGGGAGCTGGATCGCCGCTCGGTGGACGTCGTCACCGAGACCGAGTTCGACCCCCTGGTGCTGTCCGACAGCGTGCCCGACAGCGTGTCCCTGTCCAGCGAGGGCGAGGGCACCACCGCCTTCACCATCGACTACACCGTGCTCGAAGTGGTCACCATCGCCCTGGACGTGGACCTCGCGGCCACCCTCGAGACCACCATGGCGGGCCTGGAGATCCAGCACGACGACCAGATCCAGCTGCTGGAGCTGGAAGACACCCTGCTCAGTGTGCCCTACAACGGCTACCTCGAGGTCTCCAGCACCTACCTGGCCAGCTGGGAGACCGCCATGCAGGTGCTCATCCAGCCGGGCGTCGAGGTCTGCGTGGAGATCCTGGGCTGCTACGAGTGGGACGACATCGTCGACATTCCCGTCGACATGGGCTCCGCCTCCCTCGAAGATCCCTTCGAGACCGTCACCTACGACTTCCTCTTGCCCGTCATGGAGCCCCCCGACGCCGAGTACGACTTCGGGGAGATCCATGTCGACACCCTGGCCAACTGGAACTGCGAGCTGCAGAACGTGGGCGTGGAGATCCTCGAAGGCCAGGCCGGCATCACCGGCTCCGAGTACTTCATGGTCTACCCGGGCACCATCCTGGCCGACAGCGAGAGCTACGACGGCGTGGTGGTCTCCTTCGGCCCCGAGTCCGTGGGCGAATTCAGCGCCACCCTGCTGCTGGCCACCAACGATCCGGCCAACCCCACCTACGAGGTGGCCCTGTACGGGGTGGGCATCGAAGACAGCGACGAGAACGCCACCATCCCCGCCGAGGTGGGCTGCGGCTGCGCCAGCGGCTCCACCCGCAGCTCCGGCTGGTGGCTGCTGGGCCTGCTCCCCCTGCTCGTCGCCCGTCGGCGACACTAGGCGCCGCTACCGTGTCCAGCGCTCGCTCCGTCCCCCCCATGCACGTGGACTCCCTGCCGCTGCTGGCGGTGGGCTCCGCGAGCTTGATGGGCCGCTCCCACCGGGCCAACGAGGACGCGCTCTGCGCCCTCGATTCCAGCGTGCCCCAGGTGGCCGCGCTGCGGCGTGGCGCGCTGTTCGCCGTTGCCGATGGGGTCAGCACCGTGCCCGACGGAGGCTGGGCCGCCCAGATCACCTGCGAGCGCCTGCAGGGGTTCTTCGACCCCGACGTGGCCCCCAGCCAGCGCGGCCTGCTGCAGCTGGTCAACGAGATCGACTGGGAGCTGCGCGGCCGGGGGCCCGGCCGGGCGGCGTGCACCCTGAGCGCCCTGTGGCTGGCCGATCGCACCGCTCACCTGGTGCACGTGGGCGACTCCGACGTGTTCAGGGTGCGGCATGGCGAGATCGAGCAGCTCACCGAGCACCACAGCAGCGGCCGTCGCCTGGGGGCCTACATGGGCATGGGGCCGCTGCTCAACAAGATCGTGCAGGTCTGGCGTCGGCCTCTGTACGTGGGCGATATCTTCATCCTGGCCACCGATGGGGCCACGGGTGAGGTCACCCAGGACGAGATGATCGGAGACCTGTGGACCCACCGGGGCGACCTGCAGGCCAGCGCCGAGGCCATCCTGGCCCGGGTGGATCTCAAGCGGGGGCGGGACGACGCCACCGTGGTCATCGTGGACGTGCTGAAGCAGGAGACCTTTGTCGATGCGTGAGATCGCACTGCTGGTGGGCCTGCTGGGCTGCGGCCCCCAGGGTGAAGCCCCGGATGCTGCGGCCATGGTCCTGGCGGCCGAGCCCGAGGTTCCAGGCTCGTGGCCCGAGCGCGCCACCCTGGTTCGCGAGCAGCTGGCGCTGATCCAGGCTGCCCACGGCGCCAAGGACAAGGACGCAGCGGTGGCGAGCTGGCAGGAGGCCTACCGCGGCCGCTTCGAGCCCTTGCTGGAAGATTCTCTGCTGGGCACCGCGGCGCGGCCCCAGGTGGTAGCGGCGGAGCTGGCCTTCGGTAGCCTGCTCGCCGCCCTTCAATCCCCGCGCCCCAAGCCCGTAGAGCAGGCGCTGGAACGGGTGGAGCTGGCGCTGGCGGAGCTGGAGCTGGCTGCGAAGGATGTGCCGCTGGTCCCTTGACGGGATCGGGACCTCCACGCCCCAGCCGCCCCAGCCATGCCCCTGCCCGAGGCCGCATGGCTGGTCTCGCGGCTGGAAAACCCGCCTCGGTCGGCCCGCCATCCATGGCATGAGTCTTGCTCCATGGTGTGGGGTGACCCCAGGAGGCACCATGCACCCGCTGCTCCAGACGCTGCTGGCCCTGCTCCTGCTCGTCGCTCCGCTGCGCACGGCGTGGGCGGACGATGACTGCAATACCAGCGAGTCCGCCGAGAGCACGGTGGCCGATCTGCAGCAGGCAGCGGCCACCGAGGCCGGCGCCCAGGAAGCCTGGAAGCTGCCCAGCGGCGCCTTGAGCGCCGAGGATCTCGAGAAGGCCTTCGAGCAGATCACCCAGAACGGCCAGGGCATCATGGGCCTGTTCGGCCTGCTGGCCGATGGACAGAGCCGCAGCATCGACGGCGACGTGGTGCGGGCCATGTTCCAGCAGTACGGCGTGGTCCTCGAATTCCTTCCGGTGGAGTCCCTGACCAGCATCTCTGCCGAGAACGGCAAGGTGACCATCACGTTCGACTTCGGCTCCGCTGGCCAGAAGGAGATCAAGCTGCCCGACTCCGAGCAGAAGGTGCTGAACTCGCGGCACCGCACCGACCCCACCCTGGTGGACCGCAAGAACCGGGTGCGCACAGAGAAGCTCGACGGCAAGACGCTCAAGCTCAAGTCCGAGCTGCAGTTCGGGGTGGGCGAGAACGGGCTCACCGGGCTGCGCACCGGCGACATACAGGTGCACCACTGGCTGCTGGGCTGGGTGGACATCGATCTGGCCTCGGAGCGCCACGAGGGCAAGGTGGCCATGGGCGACAAGAACCGCCCGGTGCTGCAGACCGACGCCAACGGCAATCCCATCGTGAGGGACGGGCACTATCAGCCCCAGACCTACGACGACTGGGTGGTGATCACAGCCAAGGGTCGCCGCAACGAGGTGGGGATCCCGCCCTTGCAGGCGCAGTAGTCGCGGGGGCTGCGGGGGCCGTCGGCGCTGTGCTATCGTGCGGCGCAGATGACCTGGAGGACCCATGCGTACCAGCCTGCTGCCCCTGGCTCTCGGCCTGCTCCTCATCGGCTGTGGTGAGCCCGACAAGGAGCCGGGGGACACCGCCGAGACCACCCCCGAGGACACCGAGCCCGATCCTGTCGAGTACGAAGATCAGGACAACGATGGCCACACCTCAGACGTGGACTGTGACGACAACAACTACCAGGTCTACCCCGACGCTCCCGAGCTCTGCGACGAGATCGACAACGACTGCGACGAGGAGATCGACGAGGACTTCGACGCCGATGGCGACGGCTACTGGTCGGCGGACGAGTGCAGCTACGGTGACGACTGCGACGACGGTGACGGCGACAGCTACCCCGGCGCCCCCGAGGTGCCCTACGACGACGTGGACCAGGACTGCGACGGCGAGGACGTGATCGACGCCGACGGCGACGGCTTCATCGGCGAGCCCGCCGGCGGCAACGACTGCGACGACAGCAACGCGGATGTGTACCCGGGTGCCGAGGAGATCCCCTTCGACGGCCTGGACAACGACTGCATGGACGGCGACGCCGCAGACGGCGACGGCGACGGCTACGACGACGCCGACTACGGCGGCGAGGACTGCGACGACAGCGATCCCGCCATCAACCCCGACGCCTTCGAGTGGTGGAACGACGGCGTGGACCAGGACTGCGATGACAGCGACACCGACTCCTGGCAGCAGCTGGTGGACGCGCCCATCAGCATCGTGGGGGAGAGCGGCTTCAGCAGCCTGGTGGGCATTGGACTGGCGGCCTGCGACTTCGACGAGGACGGCTTGGACGACCTGGTGGTGGGTGCGCCCTTCTACGGCTACGAGTCGTCAGGTCCCACCTACTACTACTACGGCCGGGTGGGCATCTTCTACGGCAACGGCGCCGACATCTGGACCGCGGGAATGACCATGGACGACGCCGACGTGGTGGTGGAGGGCAGCAACCAGTACGATTTCATCGGCTTCACCGCCCGCTGCGGTGATGTGGACGGTGACGGGCACCAGGATCTGGTGATGTCCCGTGGCGAGCTGCACTATCCGACGGCCTATATCGACACCGACTTCTCCATCCTGATCTACTACGGAGACGGCACGGGCTTCGATCCCCTGCTGGAGGACTCCGACGCTGACACCGAGCTCACCCTGAGCTTCGAGACCGCCGACGTGGTGGGCAGCGATCCGGCCATCGTGTGGTCCACCGAGTACGAACTGGGCGATCTCGATGGCGACGGCGCCGAGGAGGTGGTCATCGAGTGGATCTCCACGGCCACCTACGACGACACCGCCATCATCGTGCTTCCTGGTGGGGAGTACCAGGGCGACCTTGCGCTGGACGAGCAGATCGAGGGCTATGTCTACACCAGCCAGTACTCGGACACGAGCGGGGTTCGCATCGTGCAGGACATGGACGGTGACGGGAGTCTCGACGTGGTGGGCTGCGAGCCCTACTACTCCCTGAGCCACCCTGACACGGGCGACTCCGGCGCCGCGGACGACACCGGCTGGAGCTTGGAGGGCCAGGCGGCCTTCGTGAGCGATCTGCTCTCCATGGCGGGGGACGACCTGCTGGACGCCGCCTACGCCACCATCGTCGGCGGCGTGGAGGATCTCTACTTCGGCTGGGACGTGGCGGCGGGTGATTTCGATGGTGACGGCACCGACGACGGAACCATCTCGGCCATCGGCGAGGCCACCGGCGGCGACATGGCTGGCGCGCTGTACACCTGGTCTGACCTGGCCTCCACGCTGCAGGCCGCCGCGGTCACACCGGGCGAGGCCGGGGCCGTCATCACGGGCAGCTACGAGGATGGCTACCTGGGCTACGAGCTGCATGCGGCGGGTGACGTGAACGGCGACGGCTACGACGATCTGCTGGCGTCGGAGCCCTACGGCGGCGCCTTCGACGTGGGCCGCGTCTACCTGCTCTCTGGCGCCCTCATGAGCGGTGAGCTGGAAGTGGACGAGGCCACTCTGCTGGGCTTCCAGGGTGAGGACTCCGACAACGAGATGGGCTCTGCCCTGCTGGGTGACGTGGACTTCGACGGCGACGGCCTGCCCGACATCGTCATCTCCGCGCTGGGCTGGGACGACGCCGACGACGCCGACTACCGGTCGGGGCAGGTGCTGGTCTACCTCTCCAGCCAGTGGTAGCCGCGCCGTCGCGCCGTGATCCCCAGCAACACCAGCAGGCTCGCGAGCAGGCCCGCAACGCGCCGCCTACCTGAAGTGGCGCATCCGCCGGGCTCGCCCAGCCCGGTGTCCAGGCTGCGCTCCGACAGGTAGGCGCAGGCCTCGCCCTCGTCCACCCAGCCGTCGCAGTCGTTGTCCACCTCGTCGCAGTCCTCGGTGCCGGCGGGTGAGGTCCAGGCATCGGCGTCGTCGCAGTCGCCCTCGTCCTCTGTGTAGCCGTCGCCATCGTCGTCATAGGCGGCGAAGCCCTCGTCGGTGGAGCCGTCGCAGTCGTCGTCCTGGCCATTGTCGGCCTCGGTGGCGCCGGGGTGCACGGCGCTGTCCGCGTCGTCGCAGTCCCCCTCGCACTCGGCGAGGCCGTCGCCGTCGTCGTCGTAGCACTCGGTCCCGTCGTCCACGAGACCGTTGCAGTCGTTGTCCACCTGGTCGATGCTCTCGCTGGCGTGGGGCCCCACCTGGGGGTCGGCGTCGTCGCAGTCGCCCTCGTCTTCGGAGCTGCCGTCGGCGTCGTCGTCGCTGCCGGGCGGGTTGCCCTCTTCATCCACCTCGCCGTCGCAGTCATCGTCCTGGCCGTTGGCGATCTCCAGCGCCGAGGGGCTCACCGAGTCGTCACCGTCGTCGCAGTCCCCGCCGCAGCTCGTCCAGCCGTCGCCGTCGTCGTCCCAGTCGCTCAGCACCGAAGCTTCGCAGTCGTTGCCCACGGCGCTGACCTCGAGCTCGTGCTCCGGGTCGTTGGACAGCAGGGTGATGTCCACCTGCTCGGGGCTGCTGCTGCCGGGCACCCAGGCGATGTCGACGCTCGCGGTGGTCCCGGGTTCCACGTAGACCGGATCCGTGGTCTCGACAGAGAAGCTCGTGTCGCCGTCCAGGTCGAAGCCGGTGAGGGTGAGGGTCACCTGGCCGCAGTTGCTTACCTGCACCTGGGCGTCGTGCAGGCCGCCGGGGTCCTGCGGGCCCAGGTCCACGAAGCCGGGCGCCACTCTACCGCAGGGGTGCAGCGCCAGGCCGCGCAGGGCCACCTGCCAGATGCCGTCTTCCACCTGGGAGTCGTCGGAGTGGATGGACAGCAGGGCCCGGTAGCTGCCCGCAGCCACCGGCCTGAAGCTCAGCTGCAGCGTGGCCGTGGCGGGCGAGGCCTCGCTGCCGCCCGCCAGGCGCAGCGTGTCTTCGCCATCGTCCTGCCAGGGGAGCAGGACAAACACCTCGTCCTGGGTGTCGGAGCTGAGCTGCACATCGCTGACCGTGACGGGAGCGGGACCCTGGGAGCGCAGCTCCAGCCCGACGGTGCGGCGGTCGTTCACCGCCAGCGAGCCGGCATCGGCCAGGGGATCGGTGACCAGGATGCGCGCCTGGGGCACCGGGTCGTACTCGGGTGGGCAGCCGGCGAGGGCCAGCGCGGCCACGGCCAGCAGCGGGCGGGGGGGCGTGGGCAGGAGCGCGGGCATGGGGCCTCCTGCTCTTGAGGTAGCGCCCTGAGCGTTCACAGGCCATCCCTCTGCCCTCGCGATACTGGATCCTGCTTCCAGCACGGGATGATCGAGCCATGGAACCCAGCGAGTGCTTCGCCCACTTCGCGCAGGCCGTCGAGGCCGCCGGGCGGGCCGCAGGCCCCGGGCTGGCCGCGGCCAGTGGGCTGGTGCTGGAGTGCCGGGGCCTGGTGGCCTGCTCGGGGGTGGGCAAGAGCGGCATGGTGGCACGGCGCCTGGCCTCGTCGCTGGCGAGCGCCGGCCGGCGTGCCACCTGGCTGGATCCCGGAGCGGCGGCCCATGGCGACGCGGGGCTGCTGCGCAGGGACGATCTGCTGGTGGTCATCAGCCGCTCCGGCGAGAGCGACGAGGTGCTGGCGCTCGCCCTCGCGGCCCCCTGTCCCGTGCTGGTGCTCACCGCTCGACCCGGCAGCCGGTTGGGGCGGGCGGCGCGGCAGGTGCTGGACTGCGGCGCGGTGGCCGACCCTCCCGGGGCGCCCCCCACCGCCTCTGCGCTGGCCGCGTCCTCCGTGGCCGATGCGCTGGTGCTGGCGGTCTGTGGCCGGAGCAGGGGCGTCGCCGCTGCAGCGCACCACCCCGCCGGTGCCCTGGGCCGCGCCCGCACCATCCCGGTGGAGCGCGTGATGCACCCGCCGCCCGTCGTGGCGCCGAGCACCCCCATGCCCGCACTGCTGGCAGCCATCAGCCAGCACGGGCTGGGGGCGGTGCTGCTGGTGCAGGGCGAGCGGCTGTCGGGCATCGTCACCGACGGCGATCTGCGCCGGGCCGTGGAGCGGCTGGGAGATGGCGCTCTGGCAGCCACCGCGGCCGAGATCGCCACCCTGGATCCCGTCACCGTGCGTGCCAGCGCTCCGCTGGGGCAGGCCCTGTCCCTGATGGAAGACCGGCCGAGCCAGATCTCGGTGCTGCCCGTGCTCAACGAGCAGGGTGGCGTGGTGGGCCTGGTGCGCATCCACGACCTGGTGCAGGCCGGGCTGGGTTGAACACTGCTCGCCGAGCAGCCGTGAGGAAGCCATGAACGTGAAGCGTGTCGAGGTCGGCCCCCACAGCATCGGCGGACCCGAGCTGGTGCTCATCGCCGGGCCCTGCGTGCTGGAAGGCGACGAGGGCACCCTGGCGTTGGCCGATGACCTGGCCGGCATCTGCAGGCGCCTGGGCTTGCCCCTGATCTTCAAGTCCAGCTTCGACAAGGCCAACCGCACCAGCATCGGCAGCTACCGCGGGCCGGGCCTCGAGCGCGGGCTGGCCCTGCTGGGGCGCGTGCGACGGGAGCTGGGCCTGCCGGTGACCACCGACGTGCACCTGCCGGACCAGGCCGTGCAGGTGGCTCAGGTCGTCGATCTGCTCCAGGTGCCCGCCTTCCTGTGCCGGCAGACCGATCTGCTGCTGGCCTGTGCGGCTACCGGGCGCCCGGTGAACGTGAAGAAGGGCCAGTTCATGGCTCCGGCGGCCATGGGCTCGGTGCTGGGCAAGCTCCGGGATGGTGGCGCGCCGTCGGTGATGCTCACCGAGCGAGGCACCAGCTTCGGCCACGGCGACCTGGTGGTGGACTACCGCAGCCTGGCCATCATGCGGCGGCTCGGTGCGCCCGTGTGCATGGACGCCACCCACGCCTGCCAGCAGCCGCCCACCGGCCAGCCCTCCTCCGGCGGCCTGAGAAGCATGATCCCCACCTTGGCTCGCGCCGCGGTGGCTGTGGGCATCGACGCCTTGTTCCTCGAGGTGCACCCCGATCCCGACCTGGCCCCCTGCGACGGCAGCAACACCCTGGCCCTGGCTGATCTGGAGCCCCTGGTGGAGAGCCTGCTGGCGATCCGCAGCGTGTCTGCGCCGGGCTAGGATCTGCGGCAGGGTTCGGGCGGCCTCGGGCATGCCCAGCCGGTGCCCCAGCTGTCGCAGATCCAGCGCGCATAGGGGCCGACCCTGAGGGCCAGGGTGCCCGCGAATGCGCGGTTCTGGGGACCGAGACGCGCATAGGGGCCGACCCTGAGGGCCAGGGTGCCCGCGAATGCGCGGTTCTGGGGACCGAGACGCGCATAGGGGCCGACCCTGAGGGCCAGGGTGCCCGCGAATGCGCGTTCGGCTTGCACCTGCGGCAAGCTGCATGGTAGCCATCCAGGCGTACAAATACGCGAACGGGAGGACGTACCATGAACACTGCCTCTTCCTCCCCGCCGGAAGCGCTGGACGACTTCGGGCTGCGCTGCCTCGACAACGAGACCTGCAGCACCACGACGGGCTGCCACCTGCAGACCGGCGACACCGCCGCCTGGCGCGACTTCGACGACACGGCCATCGATCTGCGGGAGTGGTACCACGCCGAAGACGGCAACTGCCTGCTGGCGGGTGGCTGGCACGGGCACGCCTTGTGGGACGATCTGGGCGCCAGCTGGGATCCCACCGAGGACGAGCTGAGCCTGCTGTTCACTGGCGACAACTTCGGCACTTCGCCCTGCCACAGGTGCGCCGACGCCACCTCGGACGTGAACATGGGGCGCTGGGACACGGGAGGCGGCTGCGACTCGGCGGATCCCGACACTGCCGCCAAGTTCTGTCTCGAGGAGGAGGTGCGCGAAAAGGACGGTGACACCGCCTACTGCCCCGACGACAAGTGGGAGGACGTGCACGACCCCGCGATGGTGGCCTACCCACAGGAGTTCAAGGTCTACGTAAAGAAAGGCCGGCAGCGCTGGCTGGTGGGCTACAGCACGGACAACGGCCGCAGCTACGAGGACACCTCAGTCGTGAACTTCCTCTTCGAGGACGAGACGCCCGAGGACACAGGGGACACCGATGACGCGCTCGACGGCGCCTGCGTCGCCGATCCCGCGGTGCTCATCTGGAAGGCCGGAGCCCTCAAGAAGGAGGTGATGATCTTCCTGGCGCAGCAGACCGGCGAGGCGCACACCCGCGCGCGCTGCTTCGAGACCACGGACACCAATGTTCCTACCGACGACACCGCCTACCGAGAGTACCCGGGGGCCATCGCCGCGGTGCTCGAGAACGGCTAGCGCCATGCTGCGCCACACAGCCTGGCTGGCCCTGCTGCTGCTCGGCTGTTTCAAGCCATCCGACGAGACCGCCACGCCCGATCCGGACAGCCCGCCCGACACCCACGACAGCGCTCCACCCACCCCTGTGGATGCGGACGGGGACGGCTACGACGAGGAGCTGGACTGCGACGACAGCGATCCATCCATCTTTCCCGGGGCGGAGGAGAGCTGCAACGAGCGGGACGACGACTGCGACGGCTATGTGGACGAAGACCCAGTGGACGGCTCCACCTGGTACCCGGACGAAGACGGTGACGGCTGAGGAGATGACAGCGCGGGAGAGAGCGCGTGCGATGCCATCGATGGCTACCTGGCCAAAGGCGGGGACTGCGATGACACAGACCCCGCGGTCAACCCCGACGCCATTGAGATCTGCGGCGATCTGGTGGACGACGACTGCGACGGAGGCTCCAACGACTGCGCGCTGACGGGGGAGCTGGGGCTCTCGGAGGCTGACGCCAGGCTCGTCGGAGTCGAACTCCAGGACTACACAGGTCTGAGCGTCGCCGGCGCCGGAGACCACGACGGCGATGGCTACGATGACTTCCTGGTGGGAGCCCCGGGGGATTCCACCGCGGCGGAATGGGCGGGTGCGGTCTACCTGTTCCTGGGTAGCGCCGCGGGTGGGCCCTCCGGCACCCTTGGAGTATCGGAAGGGGACGCAGCTCTGCTCGGCTACATCGAGAAGGGCGACGTAGGGCAGAGCGTGGACGGATCCGGCGACACCGACGGCGACGGCAACCCGGACATCCTGGTGGGCGACGACGATGACGGCACAGCGGTCGAGGATGCCGGCTGCGCCTGGCTGGTGTTGGGCCCCATCAGCGGCAGCAGCACCCTGGGAGAATCCCACCTGCACCTGCTGGGCGAGGCCGCGGGTGACCACGCCGGCTACTCCGTGTCCTTCGGAGGCGACCTGGACGCCGACGGCTACGACGAGGTCCTGGTGGGCGCACCCTACGCCGACAGCTACGCCGAGGACGCCGGCGCAGCCTACGTGGTCTACGGCCAGGGGCTCTGACCCGCAGCCTCCTCTCCGCCGCCCCGCCCAGGAGGACCGCCACCGTGGAGCTCGACCTCACCCTGCTCTCCCCCCTGTGGTGAACTCGGTGGTGCTGGCCGCCGTGGTGGACCGCCTGTCCTCCCTCGTGCTCCATCGAATCGTCCTCCGCCTCGGGCGCCCCGATACCGGAACGCCCCCGCCCTCCGCACTCCTCGTCGAGCTGCGCCTGCGGCTGTGGGTCACCGCCCTTCTCTCGGTAGCCAATGTCTCCATGCTGGTGGTGCTGGCGGTGGCGAACCTGCGCACCCCGTCCATCGCGGGGCCGGTGGGGCTGGCCTTCATCCTGCTCTGCCTCTTCACGGTCCTGCTCGCCTACCAGGTGCACCGAGCTGCCACGCGCCTGCGGGTCTCCACCACCACGCTGGCGGCGACATCAGAAGGATCCTGAGAGCATTCCCGGCGGACGGCGACCGCCCAAAGCACCTTGGTGAGGGCCTCCGCCGTGTGTCGGCGCCGGGCTAACGCCTTCGCTTCTTCTGCCTGCGCCTGGGGGCGGGGCGGCTCGGCTGGGCGGCGCTGTTGGCGGGAATGCCATCCTCCAGCCCCAGCTTGCGCGCCAGCCGCACGAGATCGAAGGGCAACGGCGCCTCGAAGCTCACCGGCTTGCGGTGCTCGGGATGCAGCACCCCCAGGCGCAGCGCGTGCAGGGCCTGCCGTGGGGCGCGCGGACCGCGCTGGGTCCAGCCCTCGGGCAGGTAGTGGGTCTCGCCCACCAGGGGATGATCGCGCAACGAGCAATGGAGCCGGATCTGGTTGCGGCGACCGGTGTGCAGGCGCACCTCGAGGATCGAAGCGCGGTCGCCCCGCCGAGCGAGGGTGCGGTAGCGGGCCCGCGCCAGCACGGCGCTCTCTGTGTCGGCGGGCACCCCACGCTGGATCAGGGCCGCCCGGTCCCAGGCCATCCAGTCCTGCCACTCGCCCTCCAGGGGCTGGGGCACGCCCTGCACCGCCAGCCAGTAGACCCTTTCGGGCCGATGGGCGCGAAACTGGCGCTTGAGATCGGAGGCCGCATCGTCCGTGCGGGCCGCCAGCACCACCCCGCTGGTGTCGCGGTCGATGCGGTGCACCATGTGCACGGCGTCGCCCTCGGCGCGCAGCCAGACCTGCAGGCGGGCGCGCAGGCTGTCGCGCTCCTGGGCCTGCTTGCGGGTGGCGGTGTCGCTCAACAGACCTGCGGGCTTGTCCACCGCCACCAGCCAGCGATCCTGGTGGATCACCCGCAGGCCGGCCTCGTCCAACCCTCGCCGCGCCTTGACGCGGGCGGCGGAGCTGCCCGGCCTGCCCCAGTCCAGCTGGATCTCCGCGCCGGCTGGCACGGGCTCGCCGATGTCCTCGGCGCTGCAGCGCCGGCCGTCGATGCTGACCTTGCCCGAGGCGATGGCCGCCTGGGCCCGCCGGCGGCTGCCCACCTGGTTCAGGCCCACCACCAGGCGATCCAGGCGCGCGCCCGCCTGCTCCGGCGGCACCACGAGTCGGGGCTTGTCGTCGCTGGGCATGGGCGGATTCAGATGGACTTGAGCGGCGGCGGCACGTACTCGGGCTGGTCGTCTTCCAGAGGCTCGGCGGCGACGCGCTCGAAGAGCAGCACGTCGTCGCGCATGTCCACGATGATGGTGTCGCGCGGCCCGAAGTCGCCGGCCACGATGGCGCGGGACATGGGGTTCATCATGTACTGCTGGATGGCGCGCTTGAGGGGCCTGGCGCCGTAGAGAGGATCGAAGCCCGCGTCGCACAGGGCCTTGCGGGCCGCCGGGGTGATCTCCAGCTCCAGCTGGCGGGTGTCCAGCAGCTCGCGGATGTGCACCAGCTGGATGGTGAGGATGTCGTCCATGTGCTCGTAGCGCAGCGAGTGGAAGGTGGTGATCTCATCGACGCGGTTGAGGAATTCAGGCCGGAAGGTGTTGCGCATCTCCAGGTTGACGGCCTGGTCGATCTTGTCCTTGGAGAAGCCTTTTTCGTTGCCCTCCAGGATGAGCCGGGAGCCCACGTTGGAGGTCATGATCAACACCACGTTCTTGAAGTCCACCGTGCGGCCCTTGGAGTCGGTGAGGCGGCCTTCGTCGAGCACCTGCAGCAGCACGTTGAAGATGTCCTGGTGGGCCTTCTCGATCTCGTCCAGCAGCACCACCGAGTAGGGCCTGCGGCGCACGGCTTCAGTGAGCTGGCCGCCCTCGTCGTAGCCCACGTAGCCCGGGGGGGCGCCGATGAGCCGGGCCACCGTGTGCTTCTCCTGGTACTCGGACATGTCGATGCGGATCATGGACTTCTCGTCGTCGAACAGGAACTCCGCCAGGGCCCGGGCCAGCTCGGTCTTGCCCACTCCGGTGGGGCCCAGGAAGATGAAGCTGCCGATGGGGCGGCTGGGATCCTGCAGCCCGGCGCGGGCTCTGCGGACCGCGTTGGCCACCGCCACCACGGCCTCGTCCTGGCCCACCAGCCGGTCGTGGATGCGCTCCTCCATCTTGAGCAGCTTGGCCTGCTCGGACTCCACCAGCTTGGTGACGGGCACGCCGGTCCAGCTCGACACCACCACCGCGATGTCGTCGTCGCTCACCTCCTCGCGCAGCATAGAGCCGCTCTTCTGCAGCTCGGTCAGGGCCTCTTGCCGTTCCTTGATGGCGGTCTGCAGGCCGGGCAGCTCGCCGTAGAAGACCTGGCTGGCGCGCTCGTAGTCGGCGTTGCGCTGGGCGGTCTCGCCCTCGTGGCGCAGGTCGTCGATCTTTTCTTTGATCTCGGCGATGGCGTCCAGGGCGGCGCGCTCCTGCTCCCAGCGGCCACGCAGCTCGCGGGCCTCTTCTTCCATGTTGGCGATGTCGCCCTCGATGACCTTGGCGCGGGCCCGGGCGTTGTCGTCGTCTTCGCGGGACAGGGCCTGCAGCTCCACGTGCATGGTGGCGATCTCTCGCTCCAGGGCGTCGATGGGCTGGGGCACGCTCTCGATCTCCATGCGCACCCGGCTGGCGGCCTCGTCCACCAGGTCGATGGACTTGTCGGGCTGGTGGCGGTCCGAGATGTAGCGATCGCTCAGGGTGGCGGCGGCCACGATGGCGTCGTCGGTGATGCGGATGCCGTGGTGGGTCTCGTAGCGTTCCTTGATGCCGCGCAGGATGCGCACGGTGTCGGTGACCGTGGGCTCTTCCACCATGATCGGCTGGAAGCGGCGCTCCAGGGCCTTGTCCTTCTCGAGATGCTTGCGGTACTCGTCCACCGTGGTGGCGCCGATGCAGCGCAGCTCTCCACGAGCGAGCGCCGGCTTGATCATGTTGCCCGCGTCCATGGCGCCGCTGGAGCCGCCGGCGTTGACGATGGTGTGCAGCTCGTCGATGAACAGGATGATCTGGCCCTGGGAGTTCTCGATCTCTTCCAGCACGGCCTTGAGGCGCTCCTCGAATTCGCCTCGGTACTTGGCGCCGGCGATGATGGCGGCCAGGTCGAGGGCCAGCAGGCGCTTGTTCTGCAGGGACTCGGGCACGTCGTTGGTGGCCACGCGCTGGGCGATTCCCTCGACGATGGCGGTCTTGCCCACGCCCGGGTCGCCGATGAGCACGGGGTTGTTCTTGGTGCGGCGGGAAAGCACCTGCAGGGCGCGGCGGATCTCGGCGTCGCGTCCGATGATGGGATCGAGCTTGTTGTCGCGGGCCTGCTGGGTCATGTCGCGGGTGTACTTGTCCAGCGCCTCGTACTGGCCCTCGGCGTCTTCGCCGGACACGCCGCGACCGCCGCGCACGCCGTGGATCGCTTCCAGCAGGCGTTCGCGGGTGACCCCGTAGTCGTGCAGCAGCTGCCGCGGCTTGTCGTTCACCGCTTCGATGCCCACCAGCAAGAGCTCGGTGGCCACGTGGGTGTCGCCCAGGTCGCTGGCGGCCTGGTCGGCGGCGGCGATGAGCTCGTCAGCCTGGCGGGACAGGCGCGCCTTGGTGCCGCCCGAGACCTTCGAGAGCCCGTCCAGCAGCTTGGCGGCCTCGCGGGTGATGCCCAGCACGTCGGTGCCGATGGTCTGCAGGATGCGGGGCGCGATGCCCCCCTCCTGGGTGAGCAGCACCGTCAGGAAGTGGTGCGGCCGGATCTCCGGGTTGCCCATCTTGCCGGCGAGGTTCTGGGCGTCGTGGATGACCTCGCGGGCCTTGACCGTGAAGCGATCGAACTTCATGCAATCTCCAGGGAGGGGGCGACAGCCGCCGCTACCAGTTGCCTATCCGCTCGACGGCCCCATGACGCCACCAAGCTAGGCACCAGCCCCAGGAACGTCCAGCCGACGGGGCTAGCCGTCGATCAGCGCGGCCACGTCGATCATGGACTCCGGGTGATCGCCGCCCTGGCCGGCGAGGCCGTCTTCTGCTGTGCTGAGCATGTCGGAGCGGACCTCTGCTGGGGTGAGCCCGGGGTTGGCCGCGAGGTAGGCGGCCGCGGCGCCAGCCACGTGGGGGCAGGCCATGGACGTGCCGGAGAGCGCGGCGTAGTCGTCGTCGGGGTAGGTGGAGGTGATGGTGACCCCGGGGGCGGTGATGTCCACGGCGTCGCCGTAGTTGGAGAAGTAGGCGAAGCCGTTGTCGCCGCCGTAGGCGTCGTAGGCGCTGACCACGATGCCCAGGTCGTAGCCGGCGGGGATGAACCCGGCGGTGTCGGCTTCGCTGTTGCCCGCGGCGATGACCACCACCACCCCGGCGTCCAGCAGGGCCTGGATGGCGTCTTCGAACATGGTGTTGCTGCTGGGATCGCCCGCTCCCCCCAGGGACATGTTGACCACGCCGATGCTGGGCTGGGTGAGCACGTACTCCAGCCCGGCGATGATGTCGCCGTAGGTGCCGGAGCCGTCGTCGTCGAGCACGCGCACACCGTGGATGCCCACGCCGGGAGCCACACCGGCCACGCCGCTGCCATCGGCGATGGCGCCGATGGTGCCCGCCACGTGGGTGCCGTGTCCGTGGCCATCTTCGCCGCCGTTGTCGGTGCCGGCGCTCTCGCCGACGATGTCCTCGCCGCCCACCACGTACAGATCGGGGTGATCCAGGTCGACGCCCGTGTCCACCACGGCCACCTCGACGCCGGAGAAGTCCACGCTGGTGACGGAGCCGCCGATGCGCGCGATGCCCTCGGGTTCCTCGTCGTCGCCCAGGTCGGGCTCCTCCCAGTCGGGGGGCGGGGTGTAGGTGTCGGGGTTGTCGATGACGATGTACTCGACGCTGTCGAGGTTGGCGATCTCGTCTGCGACACCGATAGGCAGGTCCACCGAGAAGCCCTGGGTGGCCTGCGAGAAGATGTGGATGGGCTCGAGATCGAACACCGTGGCGATGTCGTTGACCGTGGTGACCACCTCGGCGGGCTCGGCATCGAGCTTGACCAGGTAGGTGTCGAAGAGCAGGTCTTCCAGCTGCTCCTGGGTGCAGCCACAGATGCTGGATGCGGCGATGAGCAGGAGCAGGCTGCGGGACAGGGCGGGCTTGGATCGCGGGTTCATGGTTCTCCTCCAGGCTCCGGGCCGTGAGGCGGCCGGAGCGACTCCGTGAGTGTAGCTCCGCTGCGGAGCGCTGGGTAGACGGGCGAGCTCACCGATGCTTCACGGCGCTTTTTCGCGGAAGCTAACGCCCGATCTTCTTGCCCTTGGCGGGGGTGCGGCCCGGACCCAGGCGACCCTTGGGCCCGCTGCGGGAAGGCCCGTTCAACACAGGCGGGGGCCCGTTGTTGGTGGCGGCGGGCTCTTCGTCTGCTTCGGCCTGCTCCTGGCCTTTGAAGTACCAGCAGGAGATGGTGGTGTGCTCGGTCTCGGGAGCCACGGTGAGCTGCACGCCCTGGTCGACCCCGTTGGAGTACACGAGCTGGGTGCCCTCGGCGCTCTCGAAGATGGCGGACTGGGTCCAGGTGGACAGGGCGGTCTTGTACCAGTCCACCACGGCGCTCACCGCGTCGGGGGTCTGGAGCAGGTACATGGTGCCCTCTTCCTCGTCCTGGGTCATGGTCATGCGACCGGTGGCGGTGGCGTTTGGATAGTTGAGCCAGTCGGGCAGGTCGGAGATGTCGATCTGTTCGCCCACGTCCACCTCGACCTCGTCGAGCTCGCCGGCTTCTTCGACGGCCTGCTCGAAGAGGTCTTCGGCGGCCTGCTCGCTGAGCTTGTCGCCCAGTCCGCAGGCCAGGGCCAGCAGACCCGAGAGGATCAGGGCGGCAGCCAGCAGGTCCATACCCTTCGTGCGCATCTTTACGCTCCTGGTGGGAGGGGGGCTCAGCCTACCAGAAGTTCACGCAGCGCGGTGACGAAGCGCTCGTTCTCCTCGCGAAGACCCGGGCTGACACGGATCGCCCGCGGCATGCCGTAGCCGGCCATGGGGCGGACCACGACTCCGCGCTTCTGCAGCTCCAGGAAGAGCTCGTTGGCGCTTCGCTGGGTGTCGATGAGCAGAAAATTGGTGCGGCTGGGGGGAATGACCACGGGCAGGTCGGCCAGCTGCTCGCGCAGCCAGGCGAGCTCGCGATGGTTGAAGATCCGGCTGCGATCCAGGTGCTCCTGGTCGTGCAGGGCGGCGATGGCCGCGGCCTGGGCTGGGATGTTCATGTTGAAGGGGAAGCGGCCCTGGTTGATGGCGCTGATCACACGTGCGGGCCCGATGGCGTAGCCCGCCCGGATGCCGGCCAGGCCGTGGGCCTTGGAGAAGGTGTGCAGGACCAGCAGGTCCCGGCCCCTGGCGACCCAGGCATGAGGGTCTGGCATGTCGTCGGCGCTGGTGTAGGGGTGATAGGCGGCGTCGTAGATGACCAGGACGTCTTCTGGGACCCGCTCCATGAAGCCATCGAACTCGCTGGCGGTGAACCAGGTGCCGGTGGGGTTGGTGGGGTTGGCCAGGAAGATCAGCTTGGTGCGGGCGTTGATGGCGCCGATCATGGCGTCGAGATCGTAGTAGTACTCGTCTCTGCAGGGCACCTTGAGCAGCTTCGCGCCCGCCTTGCGGGTGGCCAGGTAGTAGATGGCGAAGGTGCGGTCGGAGGTGATGACCTCGTCGCCCGCTTCCAGCAGGCAGGTGCCACAGAGCTCGATGGCCTCCACCGAGCCCGAGGCGGCGAAGACCATGTCGGTGCTGATCCCGTACTTCTCGGCCACGGCGAGCTTGAAGTAGTAGGAGTCGTCGTAGGGGTACATGTGCAGCTTGTCGAGCACATCGCGGATGGCCGCCACGGCCATGGGGCTGGGACCCAACGGGTTTTCGTTGGAGGCCAGCTTGGCGATTGGGATGTCGAGCCCCAGCTCGCGCTTGACCTCTTCTGGAGGCTTGCCCACCACGTAGGGCCTGAAGGTCCTCAAGGGAGGGCGGCGGTAGTCGCGGTCCGACATTCACAGGCTCCGTTGGATCTCCACCCTGCTATCACGTGGCCGGCCGGGCTGGTCCTGCAGGGCGCTGTCCTGGCTCAGAGCAGGCGACAGAACAGGTCGCCGTCAGGCGGCCGCCCCGAATCGTAGCG
>CAZEJJ010000009.1:0-14624 GCA_964512185.1 uncultured Enterobacterales bacterium
CTCGTCGGCTCCCGGGTGCTGCAGGGCGTCGCTGTCGTCGCAGTCGGTGTTGTCCTGGCCGTAGCCGTCGCCGTCGTCGCAGTCGATGTCGCTGGTGGCCGCGTCGCCGTAGCCGTCGCCGTCGCCGTCGGCGTACCAGGTGGACACATCGAAGGCGTCATCTTCGTCGATGTCGCCGTCGCAGTCATCGTCTTCGGCGTTGCAGTACTCTTCGGCCCCCGGGTACTGCAGGGCGTCGGAGTCGTCGCAGTCGCTGTCGTCCAGCACGTAGCCGCTGGGCTGGTAGCAGGCGTAGCTGCTGGCGCCGGCGTCGCCGTAGGCATCGCCATCGGCGTCGGCGTACCAGGTGACCCCGTCCACCGCGTCTTCCTCGTCCACCTCGCCGTCGCAGTCGTTGTCGGCGCCGTCGCAGTATTCTACGGAGCCGGGGTAGGCGGAGGAGTCGGAGTCGTTGCAGTCGCTGTCGTCCAGCACGTAGCCGCTGGGCTGGGTGCACTGCACGACGAGATCGCCGTCATCGCCGTAGCCGTCGCCATCGGCGTCGGCGTACCAGTTGGTGGCGGCGTCCACGGTGTCTTCGTCCACCACGCCGTCGCAGTCGTCGTCTTCGCCGTTGCAGTATTCCTCAGCCCCGGGGTGCTGCTCGGGATCGTCATCGTCGCAGTCGGTGGACAGCGACACGTAGCCGGAGGGCTGGTTGCAGGCGACGTAGGTCTCGTCCACATCGCCGTAGCCGTCGCCGTCGCTGTCCGCGTACCAGGTCTCGCCGTCCAGCGCGTGGTCCTCGTCCACCTCGTCGTCGCAGTCGTCGTCCTCTCCGTTGCAGTACTCGTCGGCCCCCGGGTACTGCGCCGCGTCGGAGTCGTCGCAGTCGCTGTCGTCGTCCAGGTAGCCGTCGGGAGCTTCGCAGTCGAAGACGACGCTCTCCGCGTCGCCGAAGCCGTCGCCATCGACATCGGCGTAGAAGCGCTCTTCCACTCCCTCGTCGGCCTCGCCGTCGCAGTCGTTGTCGACATCGTCGCAGATCTCTTCGGCCCCCGGGAAGACCGCGGGGTTGGTGTCGTCGCAGTCCTCGGTAGCCAGGTAGCCGTCACCGTCATCGTCCACGCCTTCCGAGGCCGTGTCCTTGGTGTCAGGATCCTTGTTGCCGTCGGGACAGCCGAGGGCGAGCAGAGACAGCAGGCAGACGAGGGCGCACCTGTAGCGAACAGTCATGACCGACTCCGTGCGAGACGTGGGGCTGGACTCCTTCCCGAACAGGGTACGCGACAATTGATGACATTGTCGACGGCGTCAGGCTGAAGGGGAGGAAACAGCCGCGATCCAGGGGTGCGCTCTTGCGCGCTGGGGGGGCGGTCGGCGATCCCCCGGGGCGTAGCCGCTGCGTGGGCGCCACGGGGTGTCGCGCAGCCTGGGCCGTGCTATCCGCCTGCGCTCACGGAGGGTTCCATGCACCAGGCCGACCTGCACAACCACAGCACCGCGTCTGACGGCGACTTCAGCCCCACCGAATTGCTCCAGCGCTACCACCGGCTGGGCGTCCGGGCGGTGGCCATCACCGACCACGACACCGTGGCCGGTCTCGCGGAGGCCCGGCAGGCCTCGGCACAGCTGGGGATCGAGCTGCTCACCGGCGTCGAGGTCACGCTGCGCTTCGCCGAGCCCCTGTTCCGGGGCTCGCTGCACCTGCTGCTCTACTTCGACCCCCAGCTGCTGGACGACCAGGGCTTCCTGGCGCTGGCCCGGATCACCTTCGCCAAGGGCCGCGGCGACGCGCTGGTGCGCGCCCGGCTCGTAGAGCTGAACCGCTGGTTCGGCCCCCGGGGCAAGCAGCCCAGGCTGCCTCGCGATCTGACGGCCGAGGATCTCTACTCCCAGACCGACCAGGTGAGCCGGCGCCACTTCGCTGTAGCCCTCAAGGGCCTGGGCATCGCCGGCCGCGACGAGATCTCCTCCATCATCGGCAACGACAACCCCGCGTACATTCCCTCGGGGATGACCTTCGAGGACCTGGCCCCTCTGCTGGCGGCCTACCCCTTCGCGCGCGTCTTCGCACACCCCGCCGCCGGCTCCTTCCCGGGTGACAGCCATTACAAAGAGGTCCTGCCCCCCCTGGAGACCGTGGTAGAGCTGCTGCCGCGCTTCCTGGCCATGGGCCTTGACGGCCTGGAGGTCCAGTACCCGGGGCACACCCCGCAGCTGGCCGAGGCGGTGGAGGCCCTGCGGCAGCAGCACGGCCTGCCCCTGGCCACCGGCGGCTCGGACTGCCACGACGAGGACGCCCGGCCCCCCGGCACCGCCGGGGTGGACTACGCTGTGGTGGAGCGGATCCGCGAGCTGCTGGCGGCGCGGGGCTGAAGCTACTCACCGTTCACCAGGCGGCCCTGGGCCAGCTCCGAGCTGTCTTCCAGCCCCACCAGGAAGGGATGCTCGGGATGCAGCTGCACCAGCAGCCTCGCCGGCGGTCCAGCGCAGCAGATCCGCTCAGCCGGGCTGCAGGACCTGGAGGGAGAGCTCGGGGGGCAGGGGCGGCTCGAGCTGCGCCCCGGCCTCGAGCATGGCGCTGGGACGATCCTCGCCGGCGCCCTCTGACCGCGTCCTCCGGTTGGCACCCAGGCAGCAGGCGGCGGGGAGGGCGCTCACAGCAGCACCACGTCGGGGAGGTCGTCGCGGCCGACGCCCACATCGAGGGCGTGGGGCTGCTGGGCTTCGGGCTGGGACATGGCTCACCTCAGGCGAAGCGGTGTTGCGCTCTCGTCGGGTGAAGCCGAGTCCTACCAGCCCCCACTACGGCCCGCCGCGGGCCCCCAGGTCATCGACCGTGCCATCCACGTCGTCGCAGCTGGACGAGGGGCTGCCGGGATCCACGCAGGGGGAGAGCGGGTCCAGGCTGGGGTCTTGGGCCGCGGTATCCGTGAAGAGGGGATCCGCTGAGAGATCGCTGCCGCTGGAGCCCTCGATGGTGGTCAGCGTCTCTTGCGGGCCAGGTCGGGCAGGCGCCCCAGATCCACCTGGCCCACCTGGATGAGCTTCTGCACCAGCTGCTCGCCCATCGAGTAGCGAGGCCGTTCCTCCCACTCGGGTCCATCGCTCGGGGTGCTGCGCTCGTCCTCCATCCCGCGAGGGCGCGGTCCAGCACTTCGGGGTCCTGCTCGGGATCGTAGGGCGCGGGCGGCTCCACAGCGGCTTCCGCGGCCTGAACGCGAATGTCCACCACCTCGCGCTCGCGTCCAGCCAGGACTTCGTCCAGGCCGGCGAGGACCTCGTCGGTGAAGGCCCGGGGTGCGTTGGGGTCGAGTTCGGGCACCAGCTCCAGGCCCTCCTGCAGCTCGGGACCGTCCAGGATGGACAGCTCGACCTGGGCAGGAGCATCGGGCGCGGTCTCCTCTACACGGCCTACCAGCGCCAAACGGGCTTCCGCGGCCTCGGCCAGACGAAAGCTGCAGCCCACCAGCCCATCGGTCTCGCAGGCATCGATGTAGGCCTGCCCCCCTGGCCTTCGATGAGGGCGAGGTCGGCGGGGGTGATGGCCTGGTACTCGGACGAGTCCTCGAGCGCTTGGGCGAGGGTTTCCTCGATCTGCGTCGAGTCCGGGGCATCGAAGCGAGAGACCACCACCGGAACCTGGGCCATCGCCGGAGCCTTCATCAGAAGCAGCGCAGGCGTCATCCCTTACCACCCCCGATCTCCTCGAGCTGACGCACCCAGGCGTCGAATCGAGGGCATGCTGCACGCAATACTGGCAACCCCGTGTCGGTAGCCGCCTGGGGCCCGTGCAGGGTCTTGCGGTATCCAGGCACATGCCGAATCAACATCTTGGAGGGGGCGGTCTCGCTGCTGTCGTTGATGTCCTCTGGGGAGATCCCAGCGACCTCGCGTTCGAGGGCATCCAGCCCCTCCAGGTCATCGGCGGCGTCGAGCAGGTCTCGGAGCGCGGGTAGGGATGCCAGCACCAAGGCCTCGAACTCGTGGCGCTGGATGTAGGGGATCAAGCGTCTGTCCTCGAACACGGCCCCCAGCGAGAACTGCAGGGCGCCGCATCGGCGCTCGGTGTCTGGGTCGTCCCGATGAGCGTCCATGTCGGGGAAGTCGGAGGGGAGCCCGTAGAGGTCGAAGAGCGTGGTGACCTTCAGCTCGGGGCTGCGTTCCCCCTTGAGCAACCTCTCGATGTCTTTGTGCCAGTGCTTGAAGTGTCCCCCACCTCGGCCCCGGTGGCCGCGTCGTTGAGCGACGAGCTTGCCGACGATGGTGGCCGATGCGTACACCCCGAAGGCGGCGAGGTGGGGCTTGAGGAGATCCCTCACGAACGCCTCCTCGCTCTGCCCCTCCACGACCACGATCAGCCGCGTCATGGCCTCCCCCCGATGACACCCTTGTCGAACACCTCGGACAAGCTGTAGTCCTGCAGCCAGCTCTCCAACGCGACGCTGTCGGGCCGGGTGAGCGTGGTCGCTCCGCTCGTTCGCTCGACCACTACGACCTCGTCGGGCTCGAAGTGGTCGAGGAAGGCGGTGGACTGCGTGGCGAACAGGACCTGGGTGTGGCGAGAGACCGACCGGGCCAGCTCGGCGAGCAGGCGGATCGCTGCGGGGTGCAGGCCCAGCTCGGGCTCGTCGATGCTGATGAAGCGGGGAAGCCGCTCGGCAGGCTGCGCCAGCGCCGTGATGAGCGCGATGGCTCGCAGCGTGCCGTCCGAGAGCTGGTGGGCACCGAAGCGTTCATCCTGGTCGTCGATCCAGTCCAGGCGAACGGCGCTGCTTCCGTTCCCGGTCAACGTAGGTGCGAGGGACTTCACCGAGGGGGCGATACGCTGGACGTAGAGGTTGATCCGCCTCCAGGCCTTTCGCTCGGCCTCCTCTTCGCTGTTCTCCAGCCGTGCGAGGAAGGCGGCGAGGTTGCTCCCGTCCGAGCGCAGGAACTGGTCGTCCTCGGTGCGGGCGTGGGTGCGGAGGGCCGAGGTCATGGAGGTGTCGTGGAAGTGGAAGAAGGTGAGCTGCGAGAGCCAGTAGTTGACGGTCCTCGCGGTCACCTCGTCCTTCGTGCCCCGCAGCACCGACTCCCAGTGCCCGGCGCCCAACGACGTCATGCGCATCGCTGCTTCGGGCTTGGGCCGGAAACCCACAGCCTCATTGAGGTAGAGCAGCTTGTCACCAGCGGCGAAGCCCAGCCGAGCCGTGTAGTGGTTGCGCTTGTCGTCCTTCACGAAGTCCAGCTCGACGGTGATCGCCTGGGTCCTGCTGGCTCCGTAGTGCAGCAATGACGACGCCCCGCCCGATTCACCCACGAAGCGCTGGAGCGAGCCCGTCCGCATGAGCGGGACCATGCGTAGCGCCCGGAGCAGGTTCGACTTCCCCGACCCATTCGCGCCGATGAGCACGGTCAGGCGCCCAGGCTCGATGGTGACATCGGCCAACGAGCCGAAGCCGGTGATGTGGATGCGTTCGATGGTCTCGTTCATGGCGTCGTCTCGGAGAGGAATCCCGCGAAGAATCGGGTGAGAAGGAGAGAGAGGTAACTTGGGACGCTCCACCATTCCCCCGGTCGGCTGGCTCCTCTTGGTCCAGAGCCGGGGCGCCGAACCGTGGCTGACTGAGGAACAGCCTGGAACCACGCACAGGGAAATGCTGGAATACGCCGCATATTCCCATGGAATACCAGGAATATGCCTGGCCCGATTCACAGCGCGGCGGCCAAGACCTTCTGCAGCGACGGTCCCAGGAGTTTCGTGCGCTTGCTCTCGGCTTTGGAGATGGTGCCCTGAGAGACGCCCAGGCGTTGGGCGGCGGTTTTCTGGGTGAGGCCCTGGCGCCTTCGCCAGCAGGCCAGGTCGGTTCCTGTCAGCGCTTCTTCGCGCTGCTGGGCCTTGACTTCGGGTGATGGCGATGGGCGCGCGACGTTCATCGCCCTCGGCCCCTGCGAGGGCCTGGGGCTGCTCGTGGTCTTGGGGATCGGCTTCGGTGCCGATGGGGTCCCTCTGGGCTCCAGCGTGCGCGCTGGCGCGTTCGTGCGCTGGCGCTTGCGCCTTCTCACAGCCTGCTTCCGCTGATCTCTGGCCGGGCCCTGCTCCTCTTGGGGGCGCTGGTCTGCCGGAGCGCAGCGCGCTTGATCGAGCCGTCGTGACCGGCGAGCCTGCCGCTGGCGCTCGGCTTGGAGACGCGCCTCGCGTTCGCGTTGCTCCCTGGCCAGCCGCTCACGCCGAGCTCGTTGCTGGGCCTCTTGGAGCCGGCGGTCTTCGGCCTCCCGTCGCTCCCTGCCTCGCCGCGCCCGTGCTCGTTCCTCCATGAGCCTGGCCTCCTCCGCTTCACGGCGCAGCCGGTCTCGTCTCGCTGCCTCCGCCCTTGCCCGGCGGCGCTCGTTCTCGATCCGCTGCTGCTCCTCGGCCCTTGTGTGGGCCGCCTCCCGCGCCAGCCGATCCTCCTTCAACGCCAGCGCTTCCTGGGCCACCGCCGCGAAGGCGTCGCGCAGGGCATCGTCCAGTTCGTCGTCACCATCACGGGCGTGGAGTTGCACCAGCGCCTCGAGGGCGATGGCGTCCTCGGCGTCGAGGCCCTCCAGGTCCAGCAGTTCGTCGCCCTCGCTCTCGTCCCACTCGTCGTGCTCGCTCATCGTGTTCTCCTCGTGGTTGCGCCACTGTCAGGGTTCCCGTCCAGGGTGCGCCCGCAAACCAGCAGCCAGCCAGAAGAATCGCTGACCTCTCGCCTACCCGGCACTTGCCCCACTGACCGACCGTTCACCCAAGCTTCCCCGCCGCTGACCGACTGCCTCGTCGCACTGATTGGTGGTAGCCGGCGATCTTCTTGACGAAGCCATCGTCGGTCTCCCACAGGACGAAGTGGTAGAGGTAGTCGAGGAAGCGGCGCTTCTCGAAGAGCCCGTGCAGCAGAACCTGGAGCTGCGGCATGGCGTCGGGGGCGGTCGTCTCGCCGTCGACGGTGCGCCACGGCCCGAAGCGCTCGACGCCCGCCGTGAGGCTGCCGACGCGAGCCTCGGTGCCATCGGAGACGACGAGCAGCTCGTTGGTGAGGAAGAGGCCCGGAATCTGGTCCTTGTAGAGCTGGAGCTGGTTCCATGCGCCCTCGATGGTGGCGTTCGGGTCCGACGGGTTCTTGAACTCGATCACTGCGAGGGGGAGACCGTTGACGTAGAGCACCAGGTCAGGCCGGCGGTTGTTCCCGCCGTCGACCACGGTCAGCTGGTTCACGACGAGCCAGTCGTTGTTCTCCGGGTCGTCGTGGTCGAAGAGCCACGCGAGGTCTCCTCGCAAGACTCCGCGCTTTCGGACCTGCACCTCGACGCCTTCGCGCACCATCTTGTGGAAGGCGTGGTTGTTCTCCTCCAGCGAGGGCGAGTCGAGGCGCAGCACCCGCCGGGTCACCTCGTCGAGGGCGTCGGCGGGCAGGTGGTCGTTGATCCGCGCCAGCGATGCTCGCAAGCGGCCTTCGAGGACCACGGACCGATAGCTCGATCGCTCGGGAGCTTCGCCGTCGGGGGCGAGCACGGGGCCGGGGACGAAGGTCCAGCCCAGTTCGGCCAGCCAGTCGATGGCCGCCTGCTCCACGACGGACTCGTAGAAGCCGCTCATGACTCGTCGTCCCCCTTCTCGCGCGGGGGACATTCCCGCTCGATCGCCTTGGTCTCGCGGATCGCGGCCTCGAAGTCAGCGTCCACGGGCTCGGGCAGCGCCTTGCGGGCCTCACGCCACTTGCTGAGCTCAGCCCCGGCGCGCTCCCTCGCCGCCTCGGCGCTGATGCGGCCGGCGTGGGTGAGCACCTCGCGGTCAGACAGGCGCAGGAAGTCGTCCAGCTTCGCGATCCACGCATCCATCGTCATTGAGCGGCGGTTCATGGCCCGCAGCTCGGCGAACTCCAGGTAGGCGTTGACGATGCGGTTCAGCGCCTCGATCTCGTCGATGGCGAGGTAGTCCTTGGCGACCGCCACGTCGGACTTGCGGATGTTCGCCCCCGCCCAGGTGGTGAGCCCCATGTTCGGCGCGTCCGCGTCAGCCCGAGCGTGGATCACCTCGGCGGCGGTGTGGCCGTGGGCCGCCCAGTGCATCTTGTTCTGCACGGTCTGGAAGAAGCGGCGCGACGCCTCGGTGCTGGGGTCGTAGTCGATGCTGGTCGCGTAGATGTCCAGCACCTTGCGCCAGAAGACCCGCTCGGACGAGCGGATGTCGCGGATGCGGGCGAGCAGCTCGTCGAAGTAGTCGTCGCTGCCCGCCGCCTTGAGCCGCTGGTCGTCCAACGAAAAGCCCTTGACCGCATACTCGGCGAGCACGGCGGTGGCCCACTGGCGAAAGCGGGTGCCGACCGGCGAGCGCACGCGGTAGCCGATGGACAGGATCATCGCGAGGTCGTAGTGCTTGATGCTTCGCTTGACCTGCCGCGAGCCCTCCAGGCGAACTTGTAAGTAGTCCTTACAAGTTGCCGCCGGCTCCTGCTCGCCCTCGGCGTAGATGGCCCGGATGTGTTGGGTGATGTTCTGCGGCGTGGTGCCGTACAGGGCCGCGAGGTCGGCCTGGCTGAGCCAGACGGAGCCTTCGTGCAGGCGCACCTGCACGCGGGACAGGCCACTCGGGTCGGTGTAGACCAGCATCTCGCCGGAGGGCGTGGTCATCGGCGACTCCGGCGTGTGGCAGAAATCCAAGACGGTGTCTGGGAAATCGCAGACGATGTCTGTGATATCGGCGCGGATCCTGTAGACGGCGTCTGCACGATCTGGGCGACGGCTCGCGCGACGGGCGAGTGGATCTCGGCAACGAGCGGCGTCGCGTCGGGGACCGTCATGGGTGGGCCTCCCCGAACCGCACGAGGTCATCGGCTGCTGCGATGACGACCTGGAAGCCGATGCGAGCTGTGTGCTTGTCCGGCGAGAAGCCGTGCGCGATCTGCTCGGCGGGATGGACGTAGTTGCGGAAGTCACGCAGGGCATGGCCGAACTTGGAGACGTTGGGCGAGAGCGCGCCGATGCGGGCCAGCACCTCGATCCACTGGGCCAGCTTCCAGCGCGGAAGCCGCTCGGGCGCCCTGTTGTACTGGGCCTGCCAGGCACGGTTGACCAACGCGGGATGGGCACCCCCGAAGCCCAGGCACATGCCCTCCAGGACACTCCCGCACAGGATGACCGCCGACAGGTACGCTTCGACCTCGATGCAGCGCTGCGCTTCTCGAAGCCGACCGACGAGCGCGTCGTGGAGCGAGGAATCGCCGGGGAGCCGGGTGAACACGTCGGGTCGAAACACATGCGCCAGGAGCGCGGCCTCTGAGGTGGCCTCGCGCACCTGGGCGCGCACGCCTGCGGGGGGACTGCCGCCCAGCCGCTCGACGACTGCGAGGTAGCGTGCCTGGGTGTCGGGGTGAAGGGGCTTGTCGGTGCCGAGGCGGCGATGCTCCAGCAGGGCGGCGAGCACCTGCCCGGTCCGGGGCGGTGGCGTAGTCCGAAGGAAACAGCGGAGGCGGTTTGCCTTGGACGTGCCTTGCTCCTCGTACTGCGGATCGTAGACATCGACGCCGTGCTCATGGAAGAAGTCGGCGAACGTGCGGTTGGTGAAGTCGAGGACGTAGCCCCCACCCATGTCGAGGACCGACTCCACGGTACGGAGTTCCGTTGTGGTCACCGTGGGCGCGGTCACTGGACGGCCTCGATGGCAGTCTCGGCCTGGGGCACGTGAAGTTCGCCCGAGATGAGCTTGGGGAGGAGTGTGTCGCGGAGGTCCGCGAGGGTAGCGTTCTCGCGGGTATTCGCCGTGATTCTCCGCATGAGTGGAGTGACCAGCTGGCCGAACCGGCGGAGGGTCCGGTCGTCTGGAACGACCACCGGAAACCCACGAAGAAAGGTCAGGTTGATGTGCGGGACACCGGAGGCCACAGCGTTTGACTTGATGTAGTCAACGGTGGAGGGGAGCGAGAAGAGCAGGTACACGAATGCAGGCGGGACAGACGGGGAGCACGTCAGCTTCATCTGCGATTGAGAGAGGACGTACCTCGGGAATCTCGGATCATCGGGGATCAACCCGACTTGACCGAGGGTTCCTCGCTGGGTGAACAACACGTCCCCCGCGTACGCCATGTTGGACTTCAAGGTGGCGGCGTGGTCCTCCGAAACGTACACGAAGCCGTCGTCGTGGAACCACCCGTGTGACGACCCGAGGTTGACCCCGCGAATAACGGGCACCCCGAAGGCGGTGTAGTGCTTGCGAGTCAGCTTCGACCCGAACGGGCCCGCCGTTGTCGCGTACTTGCCTTCACGTTGCAGATCGGTCAGACGGCCGGCTCGCCAGCCCCTTGGGATCGGCCCCAGCTCGCTGGCCACAAGGTCGGCGGGGTCGTGGCCGTCGAAGTCGATGAACCACGACTTGAAGATGGCCTGGGCCATCTCCTCCAGCGTCCGGCTCATCTTTCGGTTCAGCTCGATCTTGTCGTCGAGGGCTCCGAGGATGGCGGCGATGCGGCGCTGTTCGACCAGCGGGGGACAGGGGACCTGGATCCGCTTCAGGTCCCGCTGCGTCAGCTTCGGTCGAGTTGAGCCGCTGAGGAAGGGCGTGATGTCCAGCAGTTGGAGAACATGGCAGAGGTAGCGCGTATCGGCGTGACCGTTGCCCCTGATGATGTGGGCATGGTTGTTCACCCAGAACTTCCCATCGGCCATGAACGCTATCGGGGTGTTCCGCGTCCGCAGATTCTCTCCGTCCTCTGCGATGAGCAGGTACTCGCCGTCGAAGATGTACTCATCCACGTAGTCGGCAATCCCAGAAGCGCCGTAGTACGGGTAGGGGCCAGGCTGTCGGTCTTTCTTCCGGACCGGAACCCGGAGCCGGTCGTAGTTCTCCGCGATCTCGCCGAGGGGGCGTAGTGGGAACTCAGCCGCCATACCCGATCCCTCCCAGCGCAGCGCCAATCTCTCGATCCAACCGTCGTCCCTCGGCCTGCTGCTCCCCCAGCACCGCGACCAAGCGCTCCATCTTCTCCTCGAACGGCTCCCCGTCGTCCTCCAGCTCCTCGGCCCCGACGTACCGCCCCGGCGTCAGCACGAAGTCGTGCGCCTCGATTTCTTCCCGCGTCGCCGACTTGCAGAAGCCCGCCACGTCCTCGTACGCCCCGTTCCGGTTCCGCCAGGCGTGGTACGTCCCGGCGATCTTCTCGATGTCCCCGGGGTGGAGCACCCGATGGACTCGCGTCTCCATGCGCCCGAGCCCCCGCGCGTCAATGAACAGCACCTCGCCCCGCCGGTCCCGGAATCGCCCGTTGCTCTTGTCGCGGGCGAGGAACCACAGGCACACGGGGATCTGCGTGGCGTAGAAGAGTTGCCCCGGCATCGCAACCATGCAGTCCACCAGGTCTGCCTCGACGAGCCGCCGCCGGATCTGGCCCTCGCCCGACTGCTGCGACGACATCGACCCGTTGGCGAGCACGATGCCGGCGGTGCCGGTTGGCGAGAGGTGGTGGACGATGTGCTGGACCCACGCGAAGTTCGCGTTGCCCGCGGGCGGCTTGCAGTAGCGCCAGCGCACGTCCTCGGCCAGGCGCTCGCCCCCCCAGTTGGAGATGTTGAACGGCGGGTTCGCGAGCACGAAGTCGGCGCGCAGGTCGGGGTGCAGGTCGCGGTGGAAGCTGTCGCCGTACTGCTTGCCGAGCTTGGCCTCGATGCCCCGGATGGCCAGGTTCATGCGGGCCATGCGCCACGTCGTCGGGTTGCTCTCCTGCCCGTACACGGTCACCGCGTCGCGGCGGCCGTCGTGGGCGTCGATGAACTTCACCGACTGCACGAACATGCCATCCGAGCCGCAGCAGGGGTCGTAGACGCGCCCCCGGTACGGCTCCAGCATCTCGACGAGCACGCACACGACGCTGGTGGGCGTGTAGAACTCGCCGCCGCCGCGGCCTTCGGCCGAGGCGAAGCGCGACAGGAAGTACTCGTAGACCCGGCCCAGAGTGTCCTTGTCGCGGTGCTCCTTGGAGCCCAGCCCGATGCCCGAGATCAGGTCGATCAGCTCGCCGAGCTTGTGCTTGTCGAGCGCCGGCAGCGCGTAGACCTTCGGCAGGGCGCCCTTCAGCGCCCGGTTGTCCTGCTCGATGGCGTCCATCGCCTCGTCCAGGGTCTTGCCGATGGTCGGCTGCTTGGCTTGCCCCTGGATGAATGGCCACCGGGCCTGCTGGGGCACCCAGAAGATGTTCTCGGCGGTGTACTCGTCCCGGTCTTCGAGCAGGTCCTCGTCCCCAGCGGCGATCAGCGCGGCCTGCCGCTCCTCGAAGGCGTCGGAGATGTACTTGAGGAAGATGAGCCCCAGGACGACGTGCTTGTACTCGGCGGGATCGAGGTTGTTGCGGAGTACGTCGGCGGCGAGCCACAGCTTGTCCTCGAAGCCGAGCGACGCCGTGTTGCCGTTGGTCGCCTTCGCCATCAGCGGTTCTCCTTCTTTGACGCCTTCCGGGTCTGCTCGTCGATCCAGGCTTCGATGTCCGCGCGACGGAAGCGCCACTGCCCTCCGACCTTGAACCCCGGAATGTCGCCCCCCTGCGCCAGGGTGTAGGCCGTCTTCTCACCCACGCGCAGCAGCGCGGCGACCTCGCGGAGGGTGAGCACGTCGGGCTCGGGCATGACGGCTCCGGGCATTGGAGGGAGTTACCGAGGACCGCCAGACTTTACCACTCTCCCTTCGACTACGTCTCCTCTGCCGGGCCCACGAGGACCGGGCAAGCGACCACCGGTCCTTGGAGCCACGCCATGTCGAGGAGGTAGGCCCCCGCGCCGTGCACCGAATGGTGGCGGAGGAACAGGTAGTTGGACACCACGCTCACGAATGCGAGCACCTCCCTCTCCTCCTGGGGCTCGACGAAGAACCAGCCCGCTTGCTTCGTGGTGGGGTGCTCGGCCAGTAGCCAACACCCGATGTCCGCGACGCAGATGCACTGCACCGGGCTTGTCGCCTGGCCCGGGGATGGGTGCCAGTGAGCATCGATCGCTCGGAGCACCCGGTCGAGCTCCGTGGTCTTCTCGCCCGAGATGTCGCTGGCATAGGCGAAGATGAGGCTGGCCGGTGCGGTCCCTTGTCCCATGCCCACCAGCTCACCGGCTGCCCGAACGGCTGCCTTCACCTCCGCGTCGGTCAGGGTCGACTTCACCTCGATGTGCGCCACGACCCCTTGGATGGGCATGATCGCGCAGCCAGGCTCGTCCCACAGCAGCGGCGCCATGGTGGCATTGAAGAGCACGACGTCATCCTGGTTGCGCTCGCTTCGCTTCACCGGCCCCCAGTCGATGATGGTGCCGGTCTGGGCCTGCACTTGCGGTGGCAGTAGCGGCGACAAAAGCTGCCGGAGGAGAAGCTCACGGGCCGTGCCCTTGACGCCCTGATGCGCGAGCGTCCCCAACGCCGTGGCTTCGCCCTTGAGAGCACGCGATCGGGCCGAGAAGATGTCGATGGCTGTCTGATTCGGCATGGTGAGTCGGCCCGATCGTATTCCGGGACGGCCGAGAACGCCGAAGTGCTGGCCCGGCGGGCGGCGCCACCGTGCAGCGCTATTCCGGAATACTCGGCGTATTCCCGGTGGTATTCCTGGCGTTGCGTTCCATTCCCAGCTCGTTGGCGAGGACCGCCTGCAGCGCCACTGACAGCGTGGGACCGAGCGGAGCGGGCCCCTTTCCTTCGGCCTTGGAGATCGTCCCCTGGCGAACCCCCAGGCGCTTCGCCGCCGCCACCTGGGTCAGGCCGTGCCTGCGGCGCCAGACGGCCAGGTCGGTTCCAACGAGCACCCGCTCCGGCGAGCCCTCGGCAAGAGAGGTGTCCGCGACCTTGGGCAGGGCGGGCCCGGTCGCCGCGCCCGTCTCCCGGACGGGGGCGGGCTTGGGCGGGGTCGGCTCCCGGTGGCGGGAACGCCGACGCGGGCGACGAGCAGGGGCGATGGTCGGGGCGCAGACCTTGCTGGGCTTGGGCCGACGAGGTGCGCCCTCGGGCTCGCCCCGGCGCACCGCCCGAGGCGGAGGTCGGCTCGGCTCGCGCGACGTCGGAGCCGGCGAGAGGTCCACTCTCTCCGGGAGAGAGATCTTCGCGGGAGCCGAAGCGACGGCCCGGCGTGGGGCCGGCGATGCAGGTTCGGGCCGGGGCACTCTCCGTCGATCGGGCCTGGCCAAGTCCGCAGCTCGCCTGCGAGCAGCCGCCCGCGCTGCCCGCTCCTGGCGAGCCCGCTCCAACATGCGGGCCTCTCGACGCTGCCGCTCGACCTTCTGGCACCGCCGCGCCGCCCGCCGCTCACTCATCTGCCGCCGCTCCTTCATCGCCATCGCCTCCTCGCCGACCGCTGCCAGGGCCTCGCGCTGGGCCTGCGCCACCTCGCCGTCGCCGTCCACCTCCAGCAGGGCGGCGATCGCCTGGAGCGCGATCAAGTCCTCCTGCTCCCACTCGTCGTGACCGCTCATCTCGTTCTCCTCGAAGTCAGCGTCGCCGCTTACGGGGCGGCGGCTCGGGTTGCAGGGCGACCAGCCAGTCGTCGACCACGCGGGCGACGATGCGATCGAGGGCGGCCGACTCGCCCGACGCGTGCCCCTCGCGCTGCTGGACGCGGCCGCCGCCCCGGCGCAGCCCCCCACCCATCGCCACGTGCCGGACCCCGCATGTCAGCACCCCC
>CAZEJJ010000009.1:14634-71344 GCA_964512185.1 uncultured Enterobacterales bacterium
GCCGTGCCGTGCGGGGGCGCGGGGGGGGGGGGGGCGGGGCCCCACTCCCGCCCCCCCCCCACGACGCTTCGCCTCGTGCGTGACCCGGCTTGTCAGCTCCACCAGATCGCCGTGGCTCTCGATGAGCCCGTCGGCCAGGAACACCGCCTCCAACTCGAAGATGTTGTCGATGTTGGCCGTATTCCGGCCTGCCTCGATGCGGGCGAGGAGGCTGCGGTCCCAGCTCATGCGCCCGGACAGCGTGGCCTGCGACGCGCCCTGCTCGCGGCGCAGCGCCGCCACGATGCGGCCGATGATGCTGGCGAGGTCGACGGCGTTGGGGATGGTCACGGGATCCTCGGGGCTTGGGTGAAATCTACCCTGTAGAGCTTGACGCGCGCAAGCAGGTTAGGGTAGATTCTACCCGAGCGGTCGCCGTGCGACAGGGCGTTCCCCGCTCGGAGGACCGACATGCCTGCCGCGAACACCACTTCGAACATCACGACCGCCGACCTCGATCTGCTCCGTACCGACGTGCGCAGGGGCTGGTCCTGCGTCGCTGCTTTCCACGGACCCCAGGGGAGCCCCTGGGTGGAGGTCATGGGCCGCAAGGGCATGAGACCGACGGGCGACTACCTCGTCGCCTCGGTCCCGACACTGCGCCTGTGGGTGCCGGCCCGGCTTGACTCCCCGGAGGCCGTCGCCGTCGCCAACCGGGACTTCGACGCCGGGCTGCGCCTTATCGAGAAGCGCAGTCGGCCCCACCTGCTCGATGACGAAGCGCGGATCCTGGCGCTCCTGTTGAGCGTGGTCCGCGTGGCGGCCCGGGGCATGCGGCATCGCATCCCGTTGGTGGGCGAGAGGGTCACGGAGGTCGGCGCTCCGTCGCCCCATGCATGGGCTTCCTGCCTGTCGCTGGGCGATCTCCAGGCCGCCCTGTTGCGCTCGGCCGCGTAGTTACGTCAAGTTCGACATCACCCACTCGGAGACCACCATGACCATGATCGGCGCTGGCTACCTGCGATGCAGCGACCCCCGGCAGGACAAGAGCATCGAGCAGCAGCGAGAGGAGATCCTCCGGCGCGCCGAGGCCGACGGGGTCGTCATCCCGCCTGGTAACTGGTTCATCGACGAGGGCATCAGCGGCCGGTCCACGAGGCGCCGGGCCTCGTACAAGGCGCTCATCAAGCGCGCGGAGGCGCAACGGGATGCTCGAACATGGAATGGCCGGAGCCGAGTCCAGCGCATCGATCGTCTGTACGTCTGGGCATTCTCCCGTATCGCCCGCAACATGTTCGACTGCCTCCGCGCGCTGGCGACCCTCGACGAGGCGGACATCGACGTGGTGTCGCTGACGGAGCATGACTCTGGCGACCGGTCCATGCGCAAGCTGATCCGCCCGATCCTGGCGTGGCTCGCCGAGCGCTACTCCGAGGAACTGTCGAGCAACGTGCAGCGCGGGATGCGGTCGCAGGCCGAGAAGGGACTGTGGGTCTACGGCCGCCCGCCTTTCGGCTACGAGGTCGAGGACGGCAGGCTCGTCGTCACCGACGCCACCCGACCGCAGTTCGATGTGGTAAAGCGCATCTTCGCCGAGACCAACACCGGGCAGGACGGCGCTCACCGTTTTGCGGAGAACCTCACTCGCCAGGGCGTCACGCCGCCAGGCCGCGCAGACCTCGCCCGCAGCGTGGCAGCCGGAACATGGCGTACCAAGCACGTCCGCCGCATCCTCACCAGCCGGACCTACGCCGGGCACATCACCTACAAGGGCGAGATCGTCGCCCGGAACGCCCACGAGGCCGCCGTCGACGACGCCACCTTCGACCGGGTCCAGGCCAAGCGCGCGCTTCGCGACCGCAACCACAAAGCCGGCAAGGGCAACGGCGCGAGCCGGATCCGCATGGGCGAGCGCGGGCTGCTCACTCCGTGGCTCCGCTGCGGGACTTGCGGCGGCAAGGTCCGCGTCTGGCAGGGCGGCCGGAAGGGCAAGCGAACCTACCTCTACTACTGCTCCACCCGCGTGGACAACCCGGCCGCCTGCGAGGGCATCTCGATCCGCTGCGAGAAGCTCGACCGGTTGGTCCTCGACGTCATCGAGGAGCGGGTGCTCTCGCCGGACAACGTGCAGGCCCTCATCGACGACTCCCTCGAACGGCTCGCGGCCACCCCGCTCGACGAGGCCGCCTCCGAGCGCGAGCGGCTCTCCGCACAGGTCGCCGACCTCGACCGCAGGATCCGCCAGACCGCCGCGCAGGTCGTCAACGGCCTCATCTAGGAGGACGACGCCAAGGCGCTGAACGCCCCGCTCCTCGCCCAGCGCGAAACGGCCCGCCTCCACCTCGCCGCCCTGCCGAGCCCCCAGCCGCTCCCCGACACGGTGGACCCCGACGCCTTCCGCGCGGCCGCCCTCGAAGCCTGGACCAACCGCCCCCTCGAAGAGCGCCGCGAGGCTCTCGACCGCCTCCTCGACCACGTGACCCTGTCACCCGGCGGAGTGCGGATCACCTACGGCTATTGTCACCATGAGCCCCCCGGCCCGCCGCGGACCCCCAGGTCATCGACCGTGCCATCCACGTCGTCGCAGCTGGACGAGGGGCTGCCGGGATCCACGCAGGGGGAGAGCGGGTCCAGGCTGGGGTCTCGGGCCGCGGTATCCGTGAAGAGGGGATCCGCTGAGAGATCGCTGCCGCTGGAGTCCTCGATGGTGGTCAGCGTCTCTTGCGGGCCAGGTCGGGCAGGCGCCCCAGGTCCACCTGGCCCACCTGGATGAGCTTCTGCACCAGCTGCTCGCCCAGCTGTGCCAGCTCGACGAGGCTGTCCATTCTCTGGGCCATCAAGATGCTGTCTCGCTTGTGTGAGCCCGAGGCGTCATGGGGAGGCTCGCGGAGCAGCTCGCCGGCCGCCTCGAGGTTCTGGATCACACCCCTGAGCTTGTGCAGCTCGCGCTCCCGGAGCACGCGGGAGACCATGGAGCGCACGTCGGTCTCGGCCACGTAGAAGCGACGCCGATCCCGGGGCACGAGCTTTCGGTGCACCACTCCCCAGCGCTCCAGCTCGCCCAGGGTCATGCTGACGGAACCCAGCGAGAGCCCCGTGGCAGCAGCGATCTCCTCCTGGGTCATGGCCCGCCGCTGCAGGTACAGCACGGTCCACAGCACCCCCATGCTGCGCTTGAAGCCCCAGAAGACCAGCAGATCTCCCATGGTCTCGGCGGCCAGGGCCACACCCTGCGGAGCTGGGGGCTCGTCCGTCACGGGGCCTCCTCGCTCAGCCTGACCAGGCGGCCAGCGCCACCATGACCACCTGGAGCACTCCGGCGGCCAGCTGGTGCTGCACCGTGGCCGCGCAGGCGCCGATGATCCCATCGTCTTCGGCGTGCTCGCGGGCGATCTTCGCGCCCTTGACCACCAGGGCCAGGGGCAGCAGGGACACCAGGGCCAGCGCGGGGAGCAGCCCCGCCACCACCAGCAGGATGGTGGCCAGGTGCCCCAGGCCGAGCACCACGGGGAGGTGGCTGGCGGCGTGCTTCCGCCCGATGCTCGCCACCAGGTTCCACTTGCCCGCAGCGCGATCGCCGGCCACATCCGGGATCTGGTTGACCCACAGGATGCCGGTGGTCCAGAGGCCCGCGGGGACACCCACCAATGCCGCTGACCAGCTCAGGGGCGCGCCGCTCGCGGCGTAGCCCGCCAGGGTCAGCAGCGGCCCAAAGGCCAGGAAGATGGAGAGCTCGCCGAGACCACGCCGGGCCACGAGGCGCAGGGGCGGCGCCGTGTAGCAGAAGCCGAGGAAGGCACCCGCCAGGCCCACCCAGAGCAGGCCCGGTGCCCAGCCCAAGACGAGGACCAGGCCCGCGAGGGCCCCCAGGGCGAAGGTGACGATCATGGCGATGAGCTGGCCACGCTCGCTCACCAGGCCCAGCTCCACCACGCGACTCCCCCCGCTGAAGGGCGCCACGTAGTCCAGGTTCAGCGCATCGGTCCCGCTGCGGCGGTCGTACCAGTCGTTGGAGACATTGGCACCGAGGTGCAGCAGCAGGGTGGCCAGCAGGGCCAGAATGCCGGGGATCCACCCGAGCGGCTGCCCGGCCCAGGCCGCGAGGGCGAGCCCCAGGGCCACCGGCGCCAGGCTGGCGGTGACGAAGGGCAGGCGCGTGATGGCCGCCCAGCGCCCGAGCTCGCTGCCCGGGTTGCTGGGCAGCTCGAGGGAGGCGACCTCGACGCCCTCGAGCAGGGTGGCCTGCTGCTGGAATCCAACAGGCCGGTCGCCCTCGAGCAGGGGGGTGATGCGCAGGTGGCAGGGCAGCTTGCGCCCGTCCCGGTGGCGACAGAGTGCGTCACCCTCCCAGGAGCCTTCCTTGCTGGCCGCCGCGAGCCAGCCCGGCAGCTGCTGGAGCACCACCCGCCCGTTGATGAGCAGGCTGATGCGCTCCTTCTCGAGCACCTGGGCCGCGCTGTGGCCGAACAGCGCCTCGGCTCCAGGATCCAGCGCCTGGATGCGACCGAGCAGATCGAAGTCGACGATGCCTGTGGTCATGAGTTGGTCTCCACTGCGAGGATGCTGCTCTCGGCCCTGCGGGCGCGCTGCAGCAGGGTGTCGAGCAGCCCGTCCAGAACCTGGCGGGCGGGGGACTCTTCGAAGGTCGACAGGGCCAGGTGGGCGGCCTGCAGGCGTCCGCGGGCGTAATGGGCGCAGGGCGGCCCGCCGAGCCGCAGCACGGCGCCCGCCAGCTCCGGCTGCACATCGTCGTCCTGGCGCCAGGCATCCAGAATCTCGCCGCGGATGCCTGCATCGGCGGCAGCGGCGAAGCGGATAGGCAGGCTGGGGACACCGGCGCGCAGATCGGCCAAGGCCGCCTTGCCAGGGTCCATGCCCGGCACCAGGTCCAGCAGATCGTCCACGGCCTGGAAGGCCAGACCCAGCTGCTGCCCGTAGCTCTCCAGCAGCTCGGCGGCCTGGGGGCGATCTGCCATGAGGGCCCCCGCCTGGGCACACCAGGCACAGAGCGCCGCGGTCTTGCCCAGGGCCACCTGCTCCCAGCGCTGCACGCCGCCATCGAGGGAGCCGCAGATCTCCAGCTCCAGCGACTGGGAGACCACCATCTGCCCGATGGTATCCACGAAGCGCGCCAGCGCCCGCTCCGAGATGGGCTGCACGAGCCCCAGGGCGTGCACATAGGCCAGGTCACCCGCCAGCACAGCTGGCGTGGCGCCGTGAGCCCTCCAGGCGGTGACCAGGCCACGGCGCTGCTCGGCGCCGTCCATGAGATCGTCGTGCAGCAGGCTGGCGACGTGCACCAGCTCCGCAGCGGCAGCCAGCTCATCGAGCGCGGAGTCCGGGGCCGACACCAGCCGGCCCCCCAGGTGCACCAGCAGCGGTCGCAGGCGCTTGCCCCCCGCCAGCAGCAGCTCACGCACGATGCGTCGTGGGAACTCCTCGCCAGGCAGGACCCCGTGGAGGTGCGCCTCTACGCGGGCACGCAGATCCTCGACGAGGGCCCCCGCCCCCCCCGCGTCGAGGGGGGGACCCGGCTGAGCCCCAGCGAGCGGCTGCTGGATGTTCAATTTCGTTCCTCGGATCGGCTCGTGTGAGGACAGCCGCATACCTTTCCTTCAATAACATCTGAAACAACTGAGACCAAGGCTCCCTGCCGGTCCGATCGTGACCAGCGACAGCGGCACACCGGGAGCCCCCTGCGCGCTCCATCGTCCCGCCTCGTGGTCATCCGGCCACCAGGGGCAGCAGGCCCACGGGATCGGCGACCCAGACCTCGCTCCCCCTGCCCCAGGCGCCTGGCAGCCGTCCCAGGCGGCCCACAGGGGCTGAAGCCCCGCGCCCAGCCACGACCCTCAGCGGATGTCGTGCTTGCGCAGCAGGCGCGAGATGGACTTGCGGTCCATGTGGGCGGCGCGGGCTGCCTTGCTGATGTTGCCGCCGTGCCGCTCGATGAGGTCTACGAGGTACTGCCGCTCAAAGGCCTCGATGATCTGCTCCTTGGCGTCCTTGAAGGGAAGATCGGAGGCGGCGGGGTCGATGCCCGGAGGTGGCGCGGCGCCGGGACCCCGCACGGTGGACTGGGATGCCACCCGCAGAGCCTCAGGCAGGCAGCTTAGGTCGATCTGTTGCGTGTCGCAGAAGGGCAGGGCCCGCTCCACCACGTTGCGCAGCTCGCGCACATTGCCCGGCCAGTGGTAGGCCTCGAACAGCTCGCAGACCTCGGCGGAGATGCCCGAGACGCCCTGGTTGTGGCTGGCGTGGCGCAGCATGTGGTCCACCAGCAGCGGGATGTCTTCGGCACGCTGGCGCAGCGGCGGCAGCTGCAGCTCCACCACCGCGAGCCGGTAGTAGAGATCCTCACGGAAGCGCCCGGCCGAGACCTCTTCACGGAGATCGCGATGGGTGGCCGCCACCACCCGAACGTCCACATTGCGCAGCTGGCCGGAGCCCACCCGTCGAACCTCGCGCTGCTCCAGCACCCGCAGCAGCTTGGGCTGGAGCTCCAGCGGGAGCTCACCTATCTCGTCGAGGAAGACGGTGCCCTTGTGGGCCAGCTCGAACACACCGGGACGACTGGCCACCGCCCCGGTGAAGGCGCCGCGCTCGTGCCCGAACAGCTCGCTCTCGACGAGGCTCTCGGAGACCGCTCCGCAGTCGAAGACCACGAAGGGCTGCTCGGACCGGCGCGATCGGTTGTGCACCGCCCTGCTCACCAGCTCCTTGCCGGTGCCCGTCTCGCCCGTGACCAGCACGGTGAGCTCGGTGGGAGCGACCCGCGCCAGCAGACCGAAGAGCTCTCGCATGGACAGCGAGGCGCCCACCATGTTCTCGAAGAAGGGCTCGTCCGAGGGCAGGACCTCGATGACCTCGTCGGCCGGGGCGAAGCGCAGCTCCGTCTGCCCCACCTTGAAGCGCGTGTCGGGACGCAGGTAGACCTCTCGCACCCTCACCGGCCCCACGTAGGTGCCGTTGGTGGACTCGAGGTCACGCAGCAGAACGCCATCTTTCACGCGCACCACCTCAGCGTGCCTGCGGGACACGGTGGTGTCGTCCAGCACGATGTCGTTGCCCGCATGGGAGCCCACCCGCACCAGGTCGCCATCCACGAGCCAGGAGCGGCCCTTGTCCTCGCCGGCCACACAGGTGAGCCGGCCGCGACGGATATGGATCTGGCGGGGGCCACCGCTCCCGAGCGTTGTGGTGATCTCGACCATCGAGTTGATCCAATCGGTTCAGGGCTGATCAGGAGACAGGCGCAGGCACACACGGAGGTCCGACTGGGACCTCGAGCGAAGATCATAACCCGCACCCGCCAGGCGCCGCGCCGTCAGGCTCCCTCGTCTGTAGTGTCCAGGTCCCCGATGCGGAGCGCGTTGCGCTTCATGAGGCGCTGGATGCTCTTGCGGTCGATGCCCGCGGAGCGCGCCGCCTGGGAGATGTTGCCCTCGTGGGTATCCAGCAGGCTCAGGATGTAGTGCTTCTCGAAATACTCCAGCCACAGGCGCTTGGCCTGCTTGTAGGGCAGGTCGTGCCTGACCCCAGGCGCCCCCGGCGCGGGCACCCCCGCCTGCTCCACGACCACGGCCGGGCGGACATGGGCAGGGAGATCGCGACGCAGGAAAGGCGGCAGGTCGTCCACCTGGACGACGGGGCCCTCGGCCAGCCCCACCACGTAGCGGCAGCAGTTGAGCAGCTCGCGGACATTGCCGGGCCAGGAATAGGCCTGGATGATGTCGCGGGTGGTGGCTGCCAGCCGCAGCTCGTCGCGGCGGGACTGCTTGCGCAACCTCTCGATGAAGTGATCCAGCAGAATGGGGATATCGTCGGGGCGCGCGCGCAGCGGCGGCAGATCCACCCTGACCACGTTGAGCCGGTGGAAGAGATCTTCCCTGAAGCTGCCCTCGCGCACCGCCTGCTCCAGGTCGCGGTTGGTGGCCGCCACCACGCGGATGTCCGCCGCGAGCAGCTTGTTGCCGCCCACGCGTCGGTACTCGCTCTCTTGGAGCAAGCGCAGCAGCTTGACCTGCACACCGCCGTCGAGCTCTCCGATCTCGTCCAGGAAGAAGGTGCCTCCGCGGGCAGCCTCCACCAGGCCGGCGCGAGCCGAAGCGGCGCCGGTGAACGCTCCCCGCTCGTGACCGAACAGCTCAGACTCCATCAGGCTGTGGGGGATGGCACCGCAGTCCACCGGGACGAAGGGCTGGTCGCGCCGGTTGGAGACGCGGTGCAGCGCCCGCGCCACCACCTCCTTGCCGGTGCCGCTCTCGCCTGTGATCAGCACACCGAGATCCGTGGGGGCCACCCTGCGAACCAGCTCGATCAGTCGGCGCATGGCCGCTGACTGCCCCACGATGCCCAGGTTGTCCGCTTCGCCGGTGAGCTCCTGCATGAGCCGGCGGTTCTCCAGCTGCAGGCGCGCCTGGGCCAGGCCCCGCTCCACGACCACCAGCAGCTGGGTATGGGTGAAGGGCTTGGGGAGGTAGTCGTAGGCTCCCTTGCGGATCGCATCCACCGCGGTCTCCACCGTGGCGTAGGCGGTGATCAGCACCACCGGCACCTCGGGGTAGAGCTCCACGCTGCGCGTGAGCACCTGCACCCCGTCCACCCCGGGCATCATCAGATCGGTGAGCACCAGGTCGGGCCGCTGGCGATCGAGGGCCACCAGGGCCTCTCCGCCCGAGGTGGCCAGGGTGACCTGGTAGCCCTCCCGTCCCAGCACGCGGCGCAAGGTGTCGAGCAGATCGAGTTCATCGTCCACGCAGAGGATGTGGCCCTTGCTCATGGCATGCCTCGTGTGCTGCTGGATGGGGTCTCAGGGCCTGGCCCGGCGGGGGGTTCTGGAGCCTCGTCAGGATCCGCGACCGGCAGGAGCACCCGGAAACGCGCCCCGCCGAGCGGCGAGTCCATCAGCTGGAGCGTACCCCGATGCTCCTCGACAATCCCGTAGACCACCGACAAGCCCAGCCCGGTGCCCTTGCCCACCGGCTTGGTGGTGAAGAAGGGATCGAAGACCCGCTGCCGATCGTCCTCCGGCACACCGGGACCGCTGTCATCCACCAGCAGCTCCACCAGGGAAGCGTCGTCAGGCGCCAACCCTGCGCTCAGCAAGATCCTGCCCTCGGCGGGGGTGGCCTCCACGGCGTTCTTCACCAGGTTGAAGACCACCTGCTCCAGGCCGTCGCGGCGACCCATGGTGCTGATCCCCCTGCTGACTCGCAGCTGGACCTGCACACCAGCGCGGGCGATGGCGTGCCGCAGCAGGTTGCGGGTGAGCTCGCAGACCTCACCCAGGTCCACCGGAGCGCGCTCGGTCGTGGACCGGCGGGCGAAGCTGAGCAGATCACCGGTGATGGTGCGGATTCGCTCGGCCTGCTGCACGATGACCTCGAGGTCTTCGATGACGTCTGGATCGAAGCCCTCGTCGTCCGCGGCTCCTACCAGGTAGCTGGAGCGGGCGAGGATCACGCCGGTGGGGTTGTTGACCTCGTGGGCCACGCCCCCCGCCAGCTTACCCACACTCGCCAGCTTTTCGACCTGCACCAGCTGTCGCTGGGCCTGCCGGAGCTGTTCGGTGCGCGCGATCACGCGCTGCTCAAGCTCCTGGTTGAGCTGCCGCAGCTCCTCTTCGCGCCGCACCACCACCTGGCGCATAGCCTCCAGCGCCTCGCCCAGCTCGCGAGGTTCATCCACCCCGCTGGCTTCGATGGGCGCTGTGTAGGACTCGCCAGGGAGCCGCCGCACCTGCTCCACGAGACGCAGCAGAGGGCGGGTGACCAGCAAGTCCAGCGCCGCCCCCAGCAGGAAGCTGGCCGCCATGGTCCCCACCACGAAGGCCAGGATCAACAGGCTGCGGTACTCGACGCCGATGTGCTCCAGCAACCAGCTCAACAGCAGCATCTCCCCGACGATCATCAGGGAGACCAGGGCCGAGATCTTCAGCGAGATTCCCGGCCGGCGGGGGAGCAGCATGGGACGGCCGCCGCGATCAGCGCCAGAGGATGCAGGTGGTGGGGCAGGCGTCGATGGCAGCCTGGACCTCGTCCATGGGGCCGTCCTGGGTCAGCACCTCGGCCATTCCGTCTGGCCGCAGGCCAAAGACCGCCTCGCTGTGCTCCACGCAGGTCCCGCAGGCGATGCACTCGTCGAGCTCCACCACCAGCTGCTTGCCGCTGCCACGCGCGCGGGCCGAGGCGTTGTCCACCGGGCCCCAGTAGGGAGATTCATCGGCGGCTCCTTCGGCAGCGTCGGCCTCGGCCAGGGCCCCTGCGGGCTGCACGCGAGCCTCCTGGCCACGAGAGAGCGCCACGGCGGCCTCGGCGAAGCTGCCCACGCCTGCCGCCCCCTGCACCGGCTGTGCGCGCTGCTGGTCCAGCTTGGCCTGCAAGCGCTGGACCATGGCCTCCAGCTCCCTCACGCGCTGCTGCAGCGCCTCGACGGAGTCTCCATCGCGACGGTGGCCTCTCATCCTGTCGAACACTCTGCGAAGCATGAACACCCTCTCTTCGGGGCACCTGGGAGCAGCAAGGTAGCCGGCTCTATCCGGGCCAGCCACGCCGCAGAGCGCGGGAAACAGCACCGCGCGACGAGCCGGGCGGCTCGCCTCGGCGTGGCCGCTGGTGCCGGGATAGACCTGCATCCGCCTTCCAACGCGGCGGCCCCGGCACCCATGGCTCCCCACCTCAGCATCGTCGTACCAGCCTGGAACGAACAGGATCGCATCGGAGCGAGCCTGGATCGCATCCGCGGCTGGCTCGAACGTCAGCCCGAACCCCACGAGGTGCTGGTGGTTGACGACGGCAGCCAAGACGAGACCGCGCAGAGGGTCACCCAGGCCGCCGCCGCGTGGCCCGAGCTTCGATTGCTCCAGCTACCCCGCAACCAGGGCAAGGGCGCGGCCACCCGCCACGGGGTCCTGGCCGCACAGGGGCGCTGGATCCTCTGCTCCGACGCCGATCTCTCAACACCCATCGACTACGCGGCGCAGCTGCTTCGAGCGGGCGAACGCGCGCCCGTGGTCATAGGCTCGCGCTCCATCGAGGGCTCCGACATCACGCGCTCCCAGCCTCCACACCGGGTGATCATGGGCCGCGTCTTCAACTGGGCGGCGCGCAGCGTCACCCCCGGAGGGCACGCCGACACGCAGTGCGGGTTCAAGCTCTACCGCGCCGACGCGGCGCGAGACATCTTCTCCCGGCTCACGATCTCCGGCTTCGCCTTCGACGTGGAGGTCCTGTTCCTGGCCCACAGGCTGGGCTGGGAGGTGCTGGAGGTGCCGGTGGCCTGGCACAACGACGAGCGCACCACCGTGAGCTCGCTCAGCGACCCGCCCCGCAGGGTGGTGGACATCATGCGCAGCCGCCGACGCCACGGGGGACTAGCAGCGCGGCGCGATGCGCCGCCAGTCACCCGATCGTAGCCGGTGAGCGCCCGCGCGCTCGAGGCTCTCCGCCGCGGCGGCGGGCACCTGGACAGGCAACGCCCGCATACCGACCCGCGCGCGCACGGTGCGAGGGACGAGCTCCAGGCCCGGGACCCCGAGCAGATCAGCGATCATGCCGAGCCGAGCGGGGTCGGGTTGATCGTGCACCTCTCCCTGCACCCAGACCCCGCGTGGATCCACCGACAGCAACACCTGGCCCGCGGGCAGGCGCCAGAGCCAGCCCCGCACCTGGGCGGGGCTCGGGGTGCTGCCCGCCATGACCCACCCCAGGGAAGCCCCTGACAGCAGCTGGCCATAGACGAACAGGGGCACGGATCCACGCCCCCCGTCGGCGGAGAAGAGGGGGTTCACTGGGCCTCCGCGGCGGCCACCTGTTGCTGGAGCATGATCTCGAGCTGGTCGTCGAGCCAGGCTCCGAGGGGTACGAGCCGATCGTGCAGCAGCCGGTCTTCGGGCTGCCGGCGCAGCCGCCAGAAGAAGTCGTCGTGCAGCGTGAAGGCCCGCCCGGCCTGCAGGGAGATGCCCAGGGACTCGGCCAGGTCTTTGAGCCCCGGCTCTCCGATGCCTCCGCGGTAGCGGCGTGACACCGACCAGCCGCGCGCCTCCATGAGCCGGTCCACCAGGGGCAGGAAGGGACCCAGATCTCGCCGACGGAAGCGGATGCGGAGCCGCTCCCCGCGCAGGTGCAGACCCACGCGACCCCGCCCGACGCGCTGCTGCAGCTGCAGGGCCACCAGGAACGCGAGGTGGGGCACGCGCTCGATGGCATGCAAGCGCAGCGTGACCTTGTCGGGGATGCCGCCAGGCAAGGGCTCACCCGGATGCAGCAAGCCGCCATGTACGCACAGCCGTGGAGAGAAGGCTCCCACCGATGCGCTCGGGGCTCGCCGCTGGTCCGCGAGGGCCTGCCGGACCGCAGCCAGGCCACCCACCAGCAGCTCGATGGAGGGGGGCAGCGCCAGGACCAGGCCGGGCTGGTCGAGCAGCTCGACGAAGGGGCGATGGTGGGCCTGGTGCAGCCGGTGAGGGCCGGGCGCAGCCGCGGGGATGCCCTCGAGTGTGCGGCCCCGCAGCAGCCTTCCCACAGCCTGCGCCACCTGGCGCGGGGACTGATCGGCTCCGAAGACCCGCTCGTCGAAGATGCGAAACCGGGTGCGCAGGCGGCCGTAGCGGGCGGCCGCGGAGGGATCGCCCTCGGCGGTGTCTCGCAGCACCGCCAGGTACTCCCGATACTCGGGATCGGACAGCGCCACCGAGGCCACGGTGTCGGACAGGTCGCGCCGGCGGATGGCGGCCGGGGTGATCACGAGCTGGTCGACGAGCTGCCCCTGCTCCCGGGAAGCGTCGCCGCGACGCACGGCCGTGTCTGCGTAGACGCCCGCCGGCGCGGCGGGCAGCCCCAGCTCCCGCAACACCGCGCCCACCTGCTCCACCGCCAGCTCGCCCTCGTCGAGCAGGGCCTGCAGCACGGCCCGGTAGGCTGCGGGATCCTCCAGCTCCACCGAGTGACCGGCGGTCACGCGGAGTCGGTACCCGGTGACGGGCGCCCGGGGCCTGGGGAAGCCCAGACGCAGCTGGGAGCCGGGCCGGTGCTCCCGCCGGCGGGCGCTGATCTTCAGGCTGTGCTCCAGCAGGGTGGCGAGGGCGAGCGCACGCTGCTCGAGCGCGCTGCCAGGCAGATCCGGTGCTCGCTGCCGGAGGATCTGCAGCACCGCCTGGGCGCTGATGGGGAGCTCAGCTCGTCCGGACAGGCAGGCCCGGACGATCTCGTTGGCGTACAGGGCTTCGGAATAGACCTGCCGCCGGCGGCGGCCTGCGTAGAGGAACTCCAGCCCACGTCGCGAGAGACGGGGTGCCGCGGCGCTACCCGGCCGGCTCGCAGCGGGCCGCAGCAGACCCAGCCACGCAGCCACCTCCAGGCTCACCGCCACCACGCTCGGATCGCAGCGCAGCCGGCGCGCCAGGGTATCGGTGTCCACCTGACCGGCGCCCAGCAGCCCGAGCAAGCGACCCAGGAAACGTGGGCTGCAGGCAGCGGGAACCGCCACGGGGATCGCCCGAACCTTGTCCATGGCCTGACCGTATCGCGACCCGAGCCACCGGGCAGGAGTGAGAGCTGCAGGACGGACAGGTACTGTCCGCATTCCTGGGGCGGCCGACACTCTGATAGAAAACCTACAGACTGCACTTGACATGGCAACACCCAGCCACGTAGGCTCCAAGGGCCTGCGTCAGCTGCGCGCGCAGCGGTCCAGGCGGCAAGGAGGAAGGCATGAACCGCCTGCGAAGACGCCTCAACATGCGACAGCGGTCCGATGCGGTGCACTTCGATCCCCGCCAGTACGAGACGGAGTCCGCACACAGAGGTCGCACGGCCCGCTCGGTCCGCAATTCCTTGCGACGTATGGAGCCGGTCACCCTGCTCACACCACGTTGGTCCTGCCCGCAGGCCTTCCTCGAAGACCTCGCGCTGGAGCTGGCCATCGGCGAGCCGGCCGTGGGCTGCCGCACCGTGGACCTGCGCCCCCTGCACCGCCGGCCGCGGGCGGCAGCGTGGCAGTTCATCCTCCGCGTGCTGGCGCAGCTCTCCACACCCCGATCCCAGCAGCTGCGGGTGCCCGTGGTGGCCGAGCGCGCGGGCTTCCGCATGGCAGTCCGCGGCGCGCTGGAGGCCGCGCAGGAGCGGAGCTGCCATCCGGTCGCCCTCCTGGCCCATGGCGCCGAGCACCTGCAGGTGGACGTGGCCGAGGATCTGCTGGAGGCCTGGGACGACTACGCCACCGACCACCCCTCCCTGCGCCGCTGCGTGCTGCTGCTGGGCGGCGGCCTGAACGCTCCTGCGCTGGCCTGGTTCGACGGCAAGCCCGTGGAGCTGAACGACTTCGGCCCCAGCGAGACCCACGACGTGCTCGGTCGCATGGTGGGGCCGCGGCTCGCGGGGCGGGTGGGAGCCGCTTCGACGCTCACCGGAGGCATGCCCGCCCTCGTGGAGGCGGTGGGCTGGCACGCCAGGCGGGGCCGAAGGCTGGCCTCGGACGAGCTGACCCTGCTCTCGAGCATGGGCACCGTGGTGGACGAGATCCGCGGGGCCGTCGACATCATCGCCTCCGACGGCCGCCTCGCCATGCGGCTCGACAGCCTGCTGTCGGGCCTCCCCGTCGACGGAGATCCAGACCTGGACGCACCCCTCATGCTCGCCGGACTGGCGAGACGGGTCCACGGGAGCACCGAAGACCGCATCTGCCTGCGAGCCCCTGCCATCGCCACCCTCGTGGCCTAGCTGGGAGCGGTCATCGCAGCCGCCAGGCGCCGTTGTGCAGGGGCAGTGCACGACATACACTTGTCGGGAGGTCCTCGGGTCCCCACCACCCCGCCCGAGGCGAGAGGAGGAACGCCATGACCACCAAGCCCGGTCTGCTGACCATCAGCCTGATGGGCCTGCTGCTGTGCGGCCCGGCCTGCTTCGACGGCGGCAAAGACTCCAACGACACCGGCGGCGAGACCGAAGGTGACGCCGACGCCGACGCCGACGGCGACACCGACACCGACGGGCAGTCCCCCTGGATCGAGGCGGGCGACGCCTACTGCTACCAGCACAAGACCGGCGAGAAGTTCTACCAGTGGGAGGTCAACTGCATCGGCGACGATCCGCAGGGCGCCGACACCCTCGAGTCCTTCCACGCCGACGCCAAGGTGGACGTGCTCAACTCCTCCGGTGGCGAGCTCGCCAGCTATGCCCTGGTCTGCAACGACAGCGGCGAGTGCTTCGGCAGCTTCCGAGAGACCGACGACGGCATCGCCTGCTCCAACGCCACCAGCTACACCATCCGGTTCCAGGTGGTAGACGAGGACGGCAACACCTCAGCACCCTACGAGCTGCAGGGGCGCCAGCAGTAGCCCCGCAGGGAGCCACGTGCAGCCACCGCGCGCATACGGTCTCGACCACGTCCTCCCGCTGATCGGAGGCATCTGGTGGGTGGGCCGCCCCGCCGGGGGTGACGCCAGCCCGGCCTTCAGCTACCTGGTGGAGCGAGGGGACCAGTCGGTGCTCTTCGATCCGGGCAACCACCTGGGGGTCGACGAATTCGTCCGCCAGGTGGAGCGCATCGTGCCCCTGGACCAGGTGGGCTACGTGGTCTGTCACCAGCCGGTGCCCTCCAATGTCGCCGCCCTGCTCGCCCTGCAGGGGCGGCTGCGACGGAAAGACATGGTCCTGGTCACCCACAGCTCCGCGCACCACGACTGGGACCTGCTCGGCATCGAGCTCACCCGGCGCTACGTCGACCAGACCGGCTGGAACCTCGACCTGGGCGGGCGCGTGCTGCGCTTCATCCCCACCGCCTTCGCCCCAGCCCGCGGCAGCTTCTGCACCTTCGACACCGCCACCGGCACCCTGTTCAGCGGGGAGCTCTTCGGCGCCCTCGAGGGCGGCACGGGCCTCATCGCCAACGACACGTCCTGCCTCGACGCCCTCTTCCTCTACCACGAACACTGCATCCCCAGCCGCGAGGCGATGCAAGCCGCCCTGCGCCAGTTCGATGACATCACCATCCGCAGCATCGCCCCACACTGCGGCCCCATGATCCCCGAGCACCTGGTCCAGCCCATCCTGGCCCACCTGGAAGACCTCGAGTGCGGTCTGGCGCTGGTGGGCGAGGCAGACGCGAGCGCCCTGCTCCAGGTCAACCGGCTGCTGCGGGAGATCGTGCACGGTATCGAGAGCGAGCAGAGCTTCCAGCAGCTGGTGCAAGGCCTGCTCGCCCGCCTGGCGCCCTTCCTGCCCGCCGAGGACCTCACCTTCACCATCCAGGGCAACCGCTCGACCGCGGTGCGGCTCTGCGCCGCGGAGTCCTGGGTGGCCATCCCGCGCCAGCCCCCCGAGCCCGAGGACGCCTTCCTCACCGCCGGAACCCGGGCACGCTGGCATGAACGACACGGGCCGCGCAGCTTCCACATGCGCTACTACGCCCAGCCGCTGCCCGACCGACCGGCGCGCCCCACAGCCGACGGCACCGGTCGGGTGCACTACCTCTGGCTGCCGCTCTTCTCACCGGCCGACGGCAGCCTCCTGGGGCTGGCGCGCTTCGAGCTGAGCAAGCCCATCAGCATCAACCGCGAGCTGGACGCCGTGCTGGCACGCCTGAGCGGTCCCCTGGCCTCCTGCGTCGAGCGCGAGGTCATCAACCAGACCCTCAAGCGCGCCGACGAGCGCTACTACCAGATGGTGATCCGCGACCCCCTCACGGGCCTGTACTCGCGTCGCTACTTCGACATCCTCGCGCGGCACCTGCTCAAGCGCCACGAGCGCGACCCGGCCGCCTCCTTCGCCATCGTGATGCTCGACCTGGACCGCACCGGAGAGATCAACGCCGCCCTGGGCCCCGAGGCCGCAGACCAGCTCTTCGAGGCCATCGCCAAGGCCATCCGCGAGTACACCCGCGGCAGCGACGTGGCGGTGCGCTACGGCGGCGACGAGTTCCTGACCTTCCTCCACAGCTGCCAGCTCGAAGAGGTGCTGGTCTACGTCAACCGCATCCGCGAGGCTATCACCAGCCTGGAAGACCGGGGCCCCGCGCCCCCCTTCCCCATCACCGCCTGCGCGGGCGTGGCGGTCCACGTCCCTGGGGAGTCGCTCGAAGGCCTGGTGCGCCGCGCCGACCGCGCGCTGTATCGAGCCAAAGCCGCCGGCAAGGGCCGGCTGATGGTGGCCGAGATCCCCGTGGGCCACAAGGGCTGAGCCAGCGACCGGCTACTCCAGGTCCAGGAACTGCTCGCAGTCGATGGGCGCCTCGACCTCGCAGACCTCGTCCTCGTCCAGGGGCACGCCCGCCAGGCGGTCGGCCACCCACTCCAGCTGGTAGGGCAGCGAGAGCACGGCGCCCTCGGCGTGGCCGGCCCCGGCACACTCGAGGTAGTCGATGTCGTAGCCCTCGTCGCAGAGCAGGGGGACTGAGTCGCGCACCGTGTCGGCCACCACCAGGTCATCCTCCTCGCTGACCACCACCAACACCGGGGGATCCGCCTCGCGCGGGATGCGGGCGCCGTGCAGGTCGGACATCCCCAGGTAGCAGGCCCAAGGCTCGAGGCCCTCGAGGCTGCCTGTAGCCGCCAGCTCCAGCAGCGCAGGCTGGAAGACCTGCTCCAGGGTCTCGAGGCCGTCGAGGGAGGGGAAGGAGGAGCAGTCCTCCAGCATCTCGCCGGGCAGGGACTCGGCGATGGGCTCGAGCAGCACCTCGCTCAGCTCGTGGTCCGGGGCCTGGAACCAGGAGTGCTGTCCGACCCAGGCGTAGACCAGGCCCCCGCTGGCGGTGATGGGTTCGGCCAGGCCGGCCAGGGCGATGGCGGTCAGGTCGGTGGGGGGCACCAGGGCCAGGGTGGCAGCGATGGTGACTCCGGGCAGGTAGCGGGGCTGGTACAGCTCGGCCCACAGCGCGGCGAAGCCGCCCTCGGAGCCACCCCAGAGCACGACCCGATCGAGGTCGATGGTGGCGCCGGGCTGCTCGTCGGCGATGAAGGCCTCGGCCGCGCGGAGAGAATCGAGCGTCGCCACGGCGGTGGGCTCGGCCACGATGTAGGGGTGGAGCATACCCGAGGGCTCGTCGAAGCCGGCCTGGCCCAGGTAGTCGGGGGCGGCCACCGCGTAGCCCAAGGCGGCGAAGACGACCGGGAGGGCGTTGTCCTCCAGCCCGCCGGCGGACGGAGCGCAGAGGTCGCAGAAGCCCGTGGTGCCGTGGGGGTAGGCCACCAGGGGGAAGGTGCTGCCGTCGTCGACATCCGGCATGGTGAGCACCATGGTGGCCTCCACCTGTCGGCCGCGATCCTGGGTGGTGTAGCGGATGCGCCAGGCCCGCACGTCGTAGGGCAGGGGTGAGAACTGGGTGACCCCGTAGGACCCCAGCAGGAAGTCGATGGCGGCCGCGCCGATGGAGAGGTCATCGGCCGCCTCGGCGTCCACCACCGCGCCCATGCCATCGAGGGGGACCCAGTCGTAGGCGGCCATGTCGCAGCCACCGGTGGGCAGGTCGGGGACCTGGTCCTGTTGAGCGGTGTCGCCGCTGTCGAGCTTCGGGGTGCAGGCGGTGGCGATGAGCAGGGCGAGGAGCAAAGGAACCTCCGTCGGTGCCACCACCTAACGGATAGACTGCTGCGAGAAGGCGCGGACGTGGCGGCCAGGGTGCCAGCTAGTGCCCGTGCCCAGAAGTACCCGCCCACCCTGCTGGGTGGCCAGGTACTTCGGCCGTACGGTCGCCAGCGACCGTACATGCCGCTCCGCGGCACACGGGCACCAGGTTTTTCGGGGGGCCTCGCCCCCCAACGCGCCTTCGGCGCGCCCCCAGGCGACCGCTGCGCGGTCGCATAGTGCACGCGAGGGCGGCTTGTGGGGGCGGCTAGGAACTTCCGAGCGCGTGCACTAGCTGCCTGCCGGGAAGCGCATCTCCAGGAAGCGCATCATGGTGCAGAAGCCGGTATGGGGGTCCCAGTCCGGCTCGCCGTCGTCGTTCAGATCGCCGCCGTCGTCGGGATCATCCACCTCCCAGCTGTCGATGTCGAACAGGGCGTCGTGGCCGGAGCAGTGGTCGGTGTCCCAGATCGCGGTGGCTGCATCAGAGGGGTACGGCGGGGTGCACTCGGCGCGGCTCACCGGTACGAGGGTCAGCCGGTCCTCGGGGTAGCCGGCGTCGAGGAGCGCCGCCCGCAGATCGAGCGTGCCCTGGTAGTAGTTCAGGTCGTCCCAGACCGAGTGCGCGATGAACAGCGGCCCCCAGTCGGAGGAGACCTTGGGGATGACGGCCATGGCGTCCACGCGCTCGGTGACCTCCGCGACCACTCCATAGAGAGACGAGAAGTCGCTCGCCCCGAACATGTTGTCCAGCGTGGTCTTGAGCTGGTCGCTCCAACAGTTGGAGCGCGCCGGATCTCCATCGGCGGTGGCCCAGTCATCGGGATCGACCGGCGGCCAGTCCGTCACCGGGGTGAGGTCCAGGTAGGAGGGGCGGTCATCGACCCTCGGGAAGCCCAGCACCGCTCCCTGCAGCGCGGCGGAGGCCGCCTCGTTGAAGGGGCAGAGCGGGTTGTCCCACCAGCCCGTGTCCACGCCGCGGGCCCCTTCGGCCAGCAGATCGAGGGAGAAGTAGCCCCCGCCCGAGCCACCATAGGCCAGCAACTGCTGGTCATCGAGCCTGTCCAGCCCGGCCTCCTCGCTGGCCCTCATCCAGCGGATGGCGCAGCGCAGGTCCTGGACAGGAGCGGGCAGCCGCGCGAGGTCCGCTTCCGGGACCTCGTCGTCACCCTCGTAGAAGTTCTGCCCGTAGCGATACTGGACGGCGACGGCGAGGTAGCCCTGGCCAGCGAAGAAGGCCCCCTCCCGGTCGCCGGACTCGCTCCCGAAGGTGCTGCGGCAGCCGCCTCCCGTGTCGCCGCCCGACCCACCACAGCCCCCGTGGATCAGCACCAGCCCGGGGCGCTGGCCCGAGAACACCGCCGGGTCGGGGCTCCACACGTCGACCAGCATCGGAGGCACGATGCCCTCCCCATCGGGATCGTAGTACTCGATATCGAAGCTGGCCTCCGGCACACCGGAGGCAGGGTGATCGCAGGACTGTACCAGGTCCACGCCCGGGTCTGGGGAGCCGCTGTCGAGCTGCGGGGTGCAGGCGGTGGCGATGAGCAGAGTGAGGAGCAGAGGAGCCTCCGTCGGTGCCACCACCTAACGGATGAACTGCTGAGCATAAGAGCGCACGTGCTTGCCGTGCAGCACGTGGAAGCTGCGCACGCGGCGCAGGGTGAGGGGCGAGAGCTGGCCGATGGGCAGGTAGATGATCTTGCGGTCGAAGCGCGCGGCGAGGCTGCGCAGCATGGCCCGCGGCGGCTTGTCGGCGATGTAGGTGACCAGGCGCTCCTCGCTGAACAGGATGCCCGCCGCCAGCAGCCGCTCCGCCTTGCTGGCGAAGCCCGAGAAGACCTCTTCTTCCCAGATGCCGAACATGCGGTGGGGCGGCCAGGACATGAGCAGCCCGCCGTACTCGCAGCGTGAGATGCCCGGCCCCACCATGTGCTCCAGGGGAGGCGTGGAGTAGAAGGCCATGTCGCTCTCTTCTTCGTGCTCCCCCTGCCAGGTCATGCGAAACGGGTAGGCTGTGTCCTGGGGATCGCGATCGAAGATGAGCACGACGCTGCCCACGGAGCCGCGCACCGGTCGGTTCTCGCGCACGTAGATGCGGCCGTCGTGGGGCAGGTTGCGGATGGTCTCCCGCAGGTCGATGCCGTCCAGCAGCGAGGCGGTGAAGGGCTCCACCCTGGACTGCTCCGCCGCCAGGATGCCCACCGTGCGCTTGCGCAAGAAGGCCGCGTAGCCCTCGATGACCAGGTCCTCCGGGGTGTGGGAGCACTGGTAGCTGCCCGCGGCGTCGCGCCACTCCCCGGGGCGGGCTTCGCGCGGCCGCGGGCGCACCAGGCGGCGCACCAGGCTCTGCCCGCGCTGCTTGCGGTGGAACTGGAAGCTGCGCGTCTGGCGGCGGAGGTCTTCGAGCCTGATGCGCACGGTGGGGATCTCTGCCGGCCCGGACTGGCCCTCCCAGCCGGTGGCGGTCTGCCAGAACCACCAGGCGAAGTTGTCGTCCGCCACACCGCGCGCCGCCAGCAGCAGGTTGAACAGGCCCGGCACCAGCAGGCCCTCCACCAGCGCCAGGTTGCGGGCGTATTGGAACAGCTGGCGGATCTGCAGCGGCCGGACGCGGCGCTTCTCCTCTTCGAAGGAGCGCTCATCGGCCTCGTGCACCAGGTCTAGCTGGGCCCGCAGGCGGTCGAAGGGCTGCGGACGAAAGACCTCCCAGCGGCGCTGCAGCCAGGGGATCTCCGACAGCAGCTCACGCACGCTGTCTCCGTGCAGGTGCAGCAGCCGCACATCGTCCCTGTACACCCTGCCGAAGGGCACCGGCTGCAGCTGTTCCAGGGCGAGCCGCAGCCCCGGCAGGTGGGAGATGCCGGTGACCAGCAGCACCTCGCCCTCCAGCTGCTGGAGCTTGTGGGCCATGAAGCGTTCGCGTAGCTGGTCTTCGGGCAGCGCAGATGGACCCAGCTGGTCCAGCAATGCCTCGCAGTAGGGTCCGTAGCCCACCCGAGCCGAGGCGTAGGGGTCGGGGAAGGTCTCCGGGATCTGCGGATAGCCGTCCATGTCCCGATCCACGAAGTGGCAGGGGATGCCCAGCTCCTGGGCGGTGCGCACCGCTTCGACGAGCGGCTCCGCGGGCTCGATGAGCAGGTAGGCGGGGCCCTCATCGCCCTGGGGTACCTCCACCACCGACAGGCGCGGCAGGCGCTCGACGCCCATGGTGACCGCCTGCCCGAGGGTGATGGGCAGCTCCACGCAGACGTGGTCGGGACGCAGCTGGCGGATGGCCGCGGCCACCGCGAAGGCGGACTCCAGGCGCCCGTGCAGCACGGGCACGGCCCGCAGGCCCGCGGCCAGCTGCACGGACCAGGGAGCGAAGGCGGCCGGATCCACCGGGATCAGCCCAGGTCGTCCAGGTGGCCCAGCGCCTCCTCCCCCAGGATCATTCGTAGCGAGCGCTCCAGGGGAGGGCCCAGCCCAGCCGCGCGCAGCTTGAGCGCGTAGCGGCCCACGTTGATGCCATCGCGCACGGTGAAGGGCTCGTGAGCGGCGTGGGCCCGCTGCAGGAAGTCGGCCACGTAGTCCAGCAGCTGATCGTCGGCGAAGGGCAGGTTGGCCTCGAGGATGCGCCGCTCTTCCTCTCGCCCGGGGAACTCGATGAGGATCTGGGGGTTGAGCCGGGAGTGGATGTACTCGGGTAGATCGAAGGTGGAGGCGTCATCGTTCATGGTGACGCAGATGCGGAAGTCGGGGTGGGCGCGCAGCTTGACCCCGGCCACGATGCTCTCCACGTAGCGCCGTCGATCCAGGAGAGGAGCCAGGGACGCCCATGACTTCTCGGCCATGCGGTTGCCCTCGTCGAGCACACACACCCCGCCCCGCAGCATGGCCGTGACGATGGGGCTGGCCACGTAGCGGATGCGCCCCTGCTCGGCGACCACCGGCTGCACGATGAGATCCTCGGGTCGTGTGTCCATGGTGGCCTGGAACAGGAAGACCTCGCGCCCCAGCTCGCGGGCCGCGGCATAGGCTAGGGTGGTCTTGCCCACACCGGGCTTGCCCACGAGCCGGGGATTCAAGGCCAGATCCCGGGGATCCACGCAGAGCCAGGCAGCCAGCAGCTGCGCCTTGAGTTCGGGCTGGCCCACCCACTGCAGGGAGAGCTCGTCGGGCTGACCGAGGTGGATCTCCACCCCGTCGATGTTCACGATGCGTTGGCGTTCCATGGCCTGAACCTATGGGCGGCCCGAGCCGGCGTCCAGATGGTCAGGGGCAGCTGGACTCAGTGCAGGAGGGCGCCACGGAGCAGCTGGCGCAGTCCCCCTGGGCCACAGCCGATCCTTCGCGCCACTGCGAGCACCCCTTGCTCCCCTCCACCCCGGGTTGCTCGGGATCCTGCCGCTGCACCCAGCGCTGGAAGAGCACCCACAGCCCGCAGGCCAGGCCCAGCCCCAGGACGGCCAGCAGGTGATCCATGCCTGTCAACCCGCAGCGAAGAGGCCCGCGAAGCCCATGAAGGCCAGCGAGAGCAGCCCGGCGATGATCAGGTTCATGGCGGTGCCCCGGATCAAGGCCGGCACATCGGACAGCTCGGCTTCTTCGCGCAGGCCCGCCATGAGCACCAGGGCCAGGGTGACGCCGCCCCCGGCTCCCAGGGCGTAGACCAGCCCCTGGACCAGGCCGTAGCCCTTGTTGGTCATGAACAGGGCCAGACCCAGGATGGCGCAGTTGGTGGTGATCAGGGGCAAGAAGATGCCCAGGGCGCGGAACAGATCCGGGCTGAGCTTCTTGATCACCATCTCCACGAACTGCACCGTTGAGGCGATGACCAGGATGTAGCTGATGATCTGCAGATAGGGCGCGTGGGGCAGGATGAAGTTGTTGAGGAACCACGCGCAGAACGCGGTGATGAGCATGACGAAGATGTTGGCCAGACCGAGCCTGAACGCGGTGACCAGGCGCCCCGAGACCCCGAAGAAGGGGCAGAGCCCCAGGAAGTAGCTCAGGGTGAAGTTGTTGATCACCAGCGCGCCCATGAAGATACCCAGGTAGCTCTCCATCAGCCCCTCCCCGAGCCGGGGGCGCCAGCCCGCAGGAACCCCAGCCGCCGCTCGCGCAGCCAGTTGAAGAACAGCAGGATCAGGCCCAGCATGATGAATCCACCCGGGGCCATGACCATGACCACCCAAGGCTCGTAGTTGGGGCCGAACAGCGCCACCCCGAACAGGGAGCCGCTGCCCAGGATCTCCCGCACCGAGCCCAGGCAGAACAGGGCGAAGGCGAAGCCTGCCGACATGCCCAGGGCGTCGGCCACCGCCATGCGCACGGTGTTGCGCGAGGCGAAGGCCTCCTGGCGACCCAGGATCAAGCAGTTGACCACGATGAGGGCGATGAAGGCGCCCAATTCGCGGTGCACCTCGGGGGCGGCCGCCTTGAGCACGTAGTCGGTGACGGTCACGAAGGTGGCGATGATGACGATGTAGGTGGAGATGCGCACCTGCTTGGGGATGTAGTCGCGCAGCAGGGACACCAGGAAGCTGGACCCCACCAGGACAAAGAGGGTGGCCGCGCCCATGGCCAGGGCGTTGATGGCGGAGTTGGTCACCGCCAGCATGGGGCACATGCCCAGCACCTGGACGAAGACCGGGTTCTCCTTCCAGAGTCCCTTGACGAATTCCGCGTAGGCCTGGGCGGAGTCGAAGCTGGGAGGGGACTGGGGGCTCATGGCACAGCCTCCGCCGCTCCGGCTCCCGCCGCGGTCCAGGGATCACCCTCCGGGATCAGGCCCAGCCAGCGCTCGTTGCCAGCGTTCAGGATCTTGACCATGGCCTTGGACGAGATGGTGGCCCCCGAGATGGCGTCCACCTGGTTGGGCTCGCTGCGGGTGCCCTCGGGCACCGGCACGATGGCGGGCTCCACCGCCAAGGCCACGAAATTCGCCAGGAAGGCTTCGTCCTTGTAGATCTTGTCGCCGATGCCGGGGGTCTCCTTGGACTCAAGCACCTGCATGCCTACGATCACGTCTCGGCCGGGATCGTAGCCGTAGATGATCTTGATGATGTCCTGGAAGCCCGGCCCCTGGGCGGGGATGGCGTAGCCGGTGATCCGGCCGCCGGCGCTGTGCCCCACGTAGATGGCCGGAGCGTCATCGTCCTGTGCATCGGGCGTGGCCACCAGCCGGCCGTCGCGATCCACCAGCCGCTGCATCTGGGTGGTGCCCGGGATGACCTCGAACACGGCCCGCTGCAAGGCCCGCGCGGCGTTGCGCTCGATGATGGGCAGGGTCAGCTCGTAGACCCCCACCAGCAGCAGGCCCGAGGCCAGGCCCGCCACGGTGAGCGTGGCCATCATGCGGAAGGCGCTGGGCTCAGCCTGGCTGCTCACGGCTGGTCTCCCTGGGGCACACCCCGGCCGCGACCGAAGGGCGCGGAGCGAGCGGCACGGTTGATGAGGGGCGTGGCCGCGTTCATGAGCAGGATGGCGTACATCACCCCCTCGGGCAGGCCGCCCCAGAGGCGGATCAACACCACCAGCAGGCCGATGCCGACTCCGTAGATCCACGTGCCCGCGGGAGACATGGGCGAGGACACCGGATCGGTGGCCATGAAGATGGCCCCCAGCATCAGCCCTCCTGAACAGAGCATGAACCAGGGGCTGGGATAGCCCTCGGGGCCCACGAGCCAGGCCAGGGTGGAGAAGACGACCACCGCGAGCAGGATGCTGACGGGGATGCGCCAGTCGAAGGCCCGGCGCCACAGCAGGTAGATGCCCCCCAGCAGGAGCAGCGCGCTGGAGGTCTCTCCCAGCGAGCCCGCGGTGCTCCCGAGGAACAGATCGGAGAGATCCGTGACGTTGCCCTGGAACTTGAGATCCCCCAGCGGCGTGGCCGCGGAGATGGCGTCCACCGGCGCCTTCATGAAGGGCAGGGCCAGGTTGCTGGCGTACACCGACAGATCGTGGCCGCCGACGGGTGCCCAGGTGGTGATGACCTTGGGAAACGCTGCCTGCAGGAATGCGCGCCCCACCAGCGCCGGGTTGAACAGGTTGTGCCCCAGCCCGCCCCACACCACCTTGCCCAGCCCGATGGCCGCCACGCCGCCCAGAAACGCCATCCAGATGGGAAAAGCGGGGGGCAGGGTGAGCCCCAGCAGCAGCCCTGTGAGCAGCGCCGACCAGTCCTTGAGCGACGCTCCACGCGTACCCGCGGGAGCGAAGAAGGCCTCGGTGGCCAGGCAGCCGGCCACCGAGCCCGCCACCACCGCCACGGCCGCGACTCCGAAGAAGAAGATGGCCGCCAGGAGCGCGGGCGCCAGGGCCAGCACCACCATGCGCATGATCTGCGGGGTGTCCACCGCAGCGCGAGCATGGGGAGAGCTGCGCAGCTGCAGACCGGAGTCGCGGGGGCTCACGCCTCACCTCCCCGCTGCTGCAGGGCGGCGAGCCGCCGCAGGTGGGCCTTGGCCACGCGGAACTGCTGCACCAGCAGGATGCGCGAGGGGCAGGTGAAGCTGCAGGCTCCGCACTCCATGCAGTCCGCCAGGTGCTGCTGCTCCATGTCCTTCCAGCGCCCGACCCTGGCCAGCCGGCCCAGCAGGGAGGGGTTCAAGAAGCAGGCGCAGGCCTCGAGGCAGCGGCCGCAGCGGATGCAGGCCCAGGCAGCATCCGGGAGCAGATCCTGCTCGCGGAAGACCAGCACGCCGCTGGTGCCCTTGACCACGGGCAGGTCCAGGTCCGCCAGGGGCTGGCCCATCATGGGGCCACCCATGATCACCAGCCGCGCATCGGGGTGCACGCCGCCACAGGCCTCCAGCAGAGCCCGGACCGGGGTGCCCAGAGGTACCAGCAGGTTGGCGGGCTCCGACACCCCAGGACCCGCCACGGTGACCACGCGCTCGATCAGAGGCTGCCCCTGGTGGAACCAGTCGGAGATGGCCGCCATGGTGCCCACGTTGTTGACCACCATGCCCACGTGGAGCGGGAGCTTGCCGCCCGGGACCTGCACTCCCGTGAGCGCGTGCACGAGCATCTTCTCCGCGCCCTGCGGGTACTTGACCTGGCAGGCGGCCACCTGCACCGGCGGGCAGCCCTGCAGCCCGCGAAAAGCAGCCTGCATGCTGGCCAGGGCATCGAGCTTGTTGGCCTCGATGCCCACGATCACCCTCTCCACCTCCAGGCGGGAGGCCACGATGCGCACCCCCTGGGCGATGGCGCGGCCCCGCTCCAGCATCAGCCGGTGATCGCAGCTGAGCCAGGGCTCACACTCGGCGCCGTTGATGACCAGGGTGTGGATGCGGCGACCCTGGGGCAGGCGGTACTTGACGTGGGTGGGAAAGGCGGCCCCGCCAAGCCCCACGATGCCCGCGTCGCGCACGCCTTCCACAAGCTGCTGCAGGCTCAACCGCCTCCAGTCGGTGGGCAGGCCGGGCGGCAGGCGCTGGGGATCGAAGGAGTCCGCCTCGATGACGATGCAGGACCCGATGCCGCCGTTGGGAAGCTGCCGAGGGCCGACGCGTAGCACGGTGCCCGTGACCGGGGCGTGCAGGCAGGTGGACACGAAGCCCCCCGGTTGGGCGATGGGCTGGCCGCGTAGCACCCTGCGGCCTTCGCTGACGGTGGCTCGGGAGGGGGCTCCCAGGTGCTGGGCGAGGGGCAGCAGGTAGCGCTCCACGAAGGGCACGCGCTGGATGGCCAGGGCGCGGGTGGGCGCCTTGTGCTCCACAGGGTGCACCCCGTGGCGGAAGCTGGCCAGGCCCTCGGGCATGCCTGCTATGAGCCCTCGGGAAAGAGGCGGCAGACCTGCCGCCGGTTCATGTCGTAGCGAGAGCCTCCAGGGCCGTAGCGAGACGGGTTCTGCGCAGTAGCGACCGGCGGAGGCGTGTTTTCAACACTCTGACAGTCGGGCGCTGCAAGCAGGACGCGTCGCAGCAGGCACTGGTGGGTCGTAGTAGACATGAGCTTTCCCGAGGGCTCCCAGGAGCCTGTAGGGCGTAGGTGGCGCGGGCCGTGCAATCGCACGGATCCGTGCCGCCGGTGCCGAATCGTAGCGAGGGCCACGAGGCGCGCCTCAGGGGGCGCCCTGCGTGGTGCTGCTGGGAGAAGGCTTGTTTTCAACATGTTGATGTCAGCGGTGCCGCGAAGGACGCGTCGAGAGGTGTGGATCGTGGGCCGCAGTAGATTCGGTACGTCATACAGGCTCCTATCCCTCCTCTTCCGCCGAGCCGCCAGCCTGGTAGCCCGCCAGGCTCAGCAGACCCTCCCGGACGTGGACCACCAGCTCCTGCTCCAGCCGGGCGGCCTGAGCCGTCAGCTCTCGCTGGTGCTGCTCTCGGAGCTGCACCTGCTCCTGCTCGTGCCTGGCCTGCAGCTCGGCCTCGGCCTGCTCCCGCACCCGGGCGATGAAGGGCGTGACCACGCCGGCCAGCTCCTGCAAGGTGCGCCAGGTGCGCTGCCTCTCCTCGGCGACCGCGGCCAGCAGCGGCGACATACCGAGGCGGCCCGCGCCCTCGGCGCTCCGATCCACCACGTAGGGTGTGTGCCCGTGGCGCAGGTGCAGTGGCCGCTCCAGCCACTCCGCGAAGGGCACGGGATCGGCGTCGGGACCCAGCTCCGAGAGGTGTTCAGCGAAGCGCTCCTCGGTGAGCGCCCAGTCAGCGGCGGTGATCACCCTGCCTTGCTCATCGCGCGCCCAGGGCTCGTCGCGGCTGGGGTTGCCATCGAGATGCAGGCAGCTCCCGAAGACGCCGTCTTCGGTGGGGTCGAAGCGGAAGAGGGGGAAGGCGCGGGACTGGACCGCCAGCGCGGCCTGCCGCAGCCCGCCATCCACCGGGATGCCGTGGCGCGAGGGGCTCGGGCTGTGCACCCGCACCAGCGCCGGGCCCAGGTGGGACAGGGCCGCGGACAGCCCCTCGAAGAGCTGCTCGGGGTAGGCGAGGGAGCCCTGGTGCACCACGGCGCGCCGGCTCCCCAGCGCGAGCAGTCCCACCTCGCCGAGGGCTCCGCTCCAGCCGCAGCCCGCCTCGTCCGGATCCGCCCCCGGAGCTCCTCCGCTCAGGCCCAGGTCGAGATCCGCCAGCACCAGCACCTTGAGCGGCACGTCCAGATCGAGGACCATCGCCAGCGTGGAGAGGTTGCGCCCGGTGAGGGAGGCTTCGTTGCCCACCACCACCACAGGAGGCACCAGGCGGCGCTCATCGTCCGCCAGATCCCGCCAGCTCAGCTGGGCCAGCCGCTCCACCTCGCGGGCGTACTCGCCAGGCCGTTCCAGCGCCACCTGGGCCTCTCGGACCAGCCTCAGATCAGCCAGCACAGCGCGCAGCTGCCCCTCGAACAGGCCGCGGGCCAGGTGGATGCCCTCGCCGGAGCCGGCCACCACCACGGGAACGTGGAAGGGATTGTCCGGGAAGGCGCCGGCCCAGGCGGCCACCGGGCCCGGCTCGATGGCCAGGGCGATGCGGGCCCGCCCGAGGCCATCCGGGCCACGCTGGAGGCGCCAGCGCAGATCCTGCAGGCGCCCCGCGAGGTCGGCGAGCCGCCGCAGGCGGGAGACGTCCACCCGCCCCTTCTCGCCACGGTCCTCCACACCGGCCACGAGCTCGGCCAGGTCGATCTCCGGGCGCTGCATGCCCCGCAGGCCGCGGGCCAGCGCCGCGGGATCGCCGGTGGGCAGGGCCTGGGCCATCAGGCGGTGGATCTCACCGATGAGCCGGCCGTGCAGACCCTCGATGCGCTCCAGATGACGCTGGAGCTCGGGCTGGAGCCGATACTCGGCGGCGGCCAGCAACAGGCGCACCGCCACCTTCTCGCCCGAGCCCGCTTCGGCCGAGTCGCCCCCGGCCAGGCCCAGCAGGCAGGAACGAGAGAGCAGCATGGCCGCCACGGACCCCACCTGGGCATGCTGGCGCACGCGCGCGATGGTCTCGCCCGCGCAGTCCGGCAGCTGCTCCCACCGTCGCCAGTCCGATCGCGCCTGGGCCACCAGCTCCGGGGTCTGGGGCTCCACGAGCACCGCGCCCTCGTCGCAGACCGCCTCGCACAGGCCACAGCCCTTGCAGGCATCGGGGTTGAAGGCGAGGCTGATCAGCTCTCCCGATCCGCTCCTGCTGCGCTCGGGCTCCACGAAGAAGGGCTCGGTGCCCGCGATGGGCAGCGTGTCCAGGGGCTGAGCCAGGGGCTCGAAGGCCTCGCTCAGGGCCTGAGCCCGCTCGACGGGCAGCTTGGCCTTGCCCAGGTACCAGCGGAACGCCTCGCGCAGCACAGGACCCAGCACCTCGGGAGAGTCGGTGGTCTCGCGCAGCTGCTTGCTGACCCGCCCGGCCAGCTTGCCCAGCACAGGCCGCAGCGACTCCACCTCGTGGCCCTCGCCGGCCGCCAGGTCGAGGGCGCCCTGCAGCAGGCGCGCGACCCCCAGGGCCATGGGCCCGATGGCCGAGTCGGGACAGGCCCACCAGCAGCGCCCACAGCCGGTGCAGGTCACGGGATCCCAGCGCGGGAAGCCGCGCCGCAGGGGCGTGAGATCGTTGAAGGTGGAGGTGAGCGGAGGGATGACGCCGGCCGCGAGGTAGGGGTCGGGCAGCAGCTCCTGGGTGTGTCCGTCGCGGAAGAGGATGCCCACCTGGTCCCAGAAGCGCGGCAGGCTGTCGTAGCTGCCGTCGGCCCTCTTGAAGTGGCGCACGGCCATGGGCACCGCTTCGGGCAGGCTCGGTTCTTCTTGCCGCTCGGGGGCGGGCAGAGGCCGGGGTTCGGCATCCAGCGCCGCCTCGAACCAGCCCATGCGCCGTTCGAGCTGCGCCTGGGGAAGATCGGCCAGCACGCCGCGCCGAGCCGCCAGCAGCTTCTTGCGCGACGGCTGCTGCGCACCGGCGGGCGCCACGAGCCTGAGCAGCAAGCCGAAGATCCGCTCTCTGAACGCGGGGCTACGGGGGCCATCGGGGCAGGAGACCGGGATCACCCGGGCGCCGCGCGCCTCCAGCTGCCTCCAGGTGGCCTGGGGGAGCAGGGGCACGCCTTCTTGCTCAGGATCTGCCACCAGGACGGTGCCCCCCGCGCGCAGGTCCGCCAGGGGATCGCGGGCCGAGCGCCTGGACAGGCCGAGGACCACGGCAACGTCCACCGGGCCCGCCGCCCCCGCGTCCACCGGCCGGGAGGCGTGCACCACGCGATCAACACAGGGAGCCTGCCAGCGCTCCCAGGACTCGTCGGCCCTGCCGCGCACATGTCCGCCCAGAGCCACCTGCAGCAGGCGGCCTATGTCGGCAGCCAGGGCCGTGCCCCTGGTGCCACCCACGCGGTGCACGGAGACGGTGGCGGTGCCCTCCGGCCGCACATCAAGGTTCGCATAGCCCCGCACGCCGGGCGCCACCTCACCGGGCCAGGTGCGCGCCAGCTGGTCGATCAGCGCCTGCCGCTTGGGATAGCGGCTCTCGGGCCGCTGGAAGTCGATGCCCAGGTACACCAGGGGCCGGCTGCCACGCTCCAGCTCTTCCACCAGGGCCACCAGGTCGCCCGCACAGAGCGGGAAGCCACCCATGCCGTAGATCACCGCCTGCAGCCGGGGGGTCCTGGCGGCGGCCACCAGGGGATAGGCCTCGTGGGTGCCGGGGTTGCGCATGTTCTCGCGGCCCCGGTCCAGCGAGGCCCGCAGCTCGCGGATCAAGGGTGGCTCGCAGGCCAGCGGCGCATCCACCCGCTCCAGCACACCCACCTCGCGCCGGCCCACCAGGGCCTTGGCCAGCTGGGGGCCGGGGAAGGGCCGCAGGCAGCTCACCGCCAGGGCACCCAGCTTGACCTTCTGCGTGCTGCGCAGGTGATCCACCACGGTGCGCACCAGCTCGGAGCTGGAGCCCTGGGACACCAACACCAGCTCGGCATCGTCCATGTGGTAGGGGTTCACCAGGTGGTGACGCCTGCCCGTGTGGGTCGCGAACTCCTCGAAGGCCCGCTCCAGCAGGGGCACCAGGGTCTCGGAGGAGTAGGGCCGCCGGGCCGCCGCACCCAGGCTCCACACCCTGCGCCCCTGGATCGCGCCCTGCAGCACGGGCCGCTCCAGATCGTGCCAGCGCGGGATGCGGCGCCGCTGCCTGCCGAAGAGCATGCGCTGACCCGGCGTGGCGCAGTCGATGTTGTCGCCGGGCGCCCCCAGGAAGCGGCGAACCAGCTCGGCGCTGGGCAGCAGCAGATCCTGGGTGACCGAGGCGGTGCGCTCCTCGTCCATCAACACCAGCACGGGTCGCAGCGCCTCCTCGGCCACGCGGTGGCCGATGATGGCGAAGTCCACCGCTTCTTGCACATTGCAGGCCATCAGCTGGATGACCCCGGCGTCGGCCACCGCGTGCCAGGCCTCGTGCCCGCTGCCCCTGGCTCCGGCGTGGGCGTGCAGCGCACGGGAGACGCCGTGGATGACCATGGGGGCATGCCGACCCGCCGCCGCGGTGAGCAGATCGTGCTGACCTGCCAGGCTGGCCCCGGAGAGGAAGGCGGTGGCCCGCGTGCCCGCCAGGGACATGCCGATGGCGCTGGCCATGGTACCCCGGGGCGTCGGGGCCGAGACGTCACTCAGCGGCGACCCGAAGAGGTTGAGGCCCTCACGCCCACGCTCCTGCTCCCAGGCGCGGGTGAGCACGTCGGCCGGGGCTCCAGCCCCCAGCCCGGCTGCTTCGGCCACGCAGGCCTCCGCGACAGCCACGGCGACCGAACCGCGCAGCGCGGTGGGCAGCCCCGGCAGGGGTGCCTGCGCTCCAGAACCATCACCCACCAGGGAGCGGAGCAGGCGCAGCCCGGTTTCAACCAGTCCAGCCATGGGGCCTCCGTGTCGGTGCCCTGGGTACCTCCAGGGCGAACTGCGCACCCGTGATCCAGCGGATGGCACCCGTAGGGCAGCGCAGCGTGGCCTCCAGGGTGGCGGCCGCGCCCGCGTCCAGCCTGACCAGGGGCAGCCCGTCTCGCATGGTGATGACGCCCGGCAGGGCGTCCACCGCGCAGCGCCCGCAGGCGTCGCAGGCGACGCGACACAGGGCGCGAGCGTCCTCTCCTTCGAGGGGGAGCGAGCACTGCACCAGCAGCGGAAGCTCCAGGGGCAGGATCTCGTAGAGGGAGCGGGGGCAGGCGTCCACGCAGTCGCCGCAGGCGGTGCAGGCAGCGGGGTCCACCACCGGCAGCTCGTCGGCGCTCATGCGGATGGCGTCGAAGCTGCAGACCCGCTCGCAGTCACCGAGGCCGAGGCAGCCCCAGGCGCAGGCCTTGCCTCCACCCCCCACCAGGGCGGCCGCCTGGCAGCTGGAGAGGCCATGGTAGCTGGCCAGGTAGCCCGCGTGGGCGGCGCCCCCGGCGCAGTGCAGCCTGGCCACGCGCAGGACGCGCTCGCCGGCGTCCACCCCCAGCAGATCGGCGATGGCCTCCACGCCCTCGGGGCTCGAGACGGTGCAGGCGGAGGGCTGGGCGCTGCCCCGGGCAACCGATTCGGCGAAGGCGTGGCAGCCCGGTAGGCCACAGGCACCGCAGTTGGTGCCGGGGAGCAGGGCCTCCACCTGCTCGATGCGAGGGTCTTCCGGTACCCGCAGGAAGCGATAGGCCACCGCGAGGATGCTCGCGAAGAGCAGCCCCATCCCGGCCATGATCGCCGCCGCAAGCACCACGCTCGTCATGGGGCCTCCTGCCCCGACCGAAGTCGGGGCTACTTGAACCTGGCCGCCCTGACGAGCAGCTCGTCCAGACCAGGCTCATCGGGGTTCATGGGCTTGCCGGGATGGATGCAACGGGTGGGGCACTTCTCGGCGGCCTGCACCAGCTGGGCGAAGGTCCCGGCGCTGGCATCGCCGATATAGGCCTGCTTGTTGGCGTTGTAGGCGAACAGCAGGGCGTTGATGGCGGTGCAGTCGTTGCAGGAGGTGCACAGAGGTGTGTCGATGTAGGGCTCGTCGAAGCCCAGCTCGTCGTCTTCTTCTTCCTGGGCTGCGGAGGTCTCGGGCAGCCGCTCGGCCTCCGCCACCACCCCGGGGGCAGCGGCCGCGAAGCGGCTGGGTGATACGGGCGCCGGGGGCGGTGGAGCCAGCTCGCTCCCCACCAGCGCCGATGCCAGCCGCCCGAGGGCCTCGCCGGCCTCTTCGGCACGCACGCGCTCGAGCTCGGCCTGCAGCTCCTGCTCCCGCCTGTCCAGCTGCCGCGCCGCCTCTCTCAGTGCTTCGCCGCGGGCCTGCTGGGCGGCAGCGCGGGCGTACTCGTTGTTGATGCCCGCCATCTCCTGCAGGGTGTGCCAGAAACCCAGCCGATCCCGGCAGGACAGGGCCAGCTTGCGGGACACCGCGAGCCGTTGCAGGCGCTGCTTGCTGTCCACAGCCCAGATGGTGGGCACCTTGCGCAGCAGCTCCTCTTCGCCGAGCTTGACCCAGGTGCCGATGGACACCAGGTCGTCGTCCGGACAGTCGGCCGAGACGGGCTGGAAGTGGCCGTGGTACACCGGCTCCAGCAGGGCGTAGTCGGCGAAGGTGAAGCCCAGGGTGAGGGAGGCGGGCTGTCCCTCGGAGTCGAAGCAGGGCAGCTCGTACACCGGCCAGTCGCGGGCGGGCTGGGTGTTGCCGTCGAAGTTGAGCCGCTTGGCCCAGCTGCGGCCAGCTTCCGGGTCGTAGCGGAAGAAGGGATGCGCCCGGCTCTCGATGGCCGCACCGGCGTGCAGCCAGGCTCCCAGGCGCGGGTAGCGCCCGCCGAAGGTGAGGCCCGAGGCGATGACGTGCAGCGAGGGGCGCCCTGCCTTGAGGCCGCGCCGGATGCTCTCCACCAGGTGGGCCGGGCGGGCGGCGGAGGACTGCTCCACCATGGCCTCGCGGTGGCTGATACCCAGGTAGCCCAGCTCGAGACGATACCCCGAGAAGGGCCCTTGCCCCGGCGTTCCCCCAGGTGTGCCCGCGGACTGGACCGTGGCCAGCACCTGCACCGGGCGGCCCGAGAGCAGCAGGCGGGAGAGGGAGGTCATGCCCCGGTCGGGCAGGGTGCGCGCGGTGACCAGAGCCACCACCGGCGGCAGCAGACGCAGCTCCTCGACGCTGAAGTCGCGCCAGCTCAGGTTGGTGAGGATGGGGCTGTGGCAGATGGGCTCGTACTCGTCCACCACCTCCAGCTCGGCCACACGGGCGGCCCAGAACAGCCGCGCCATACGCTCGGCGCTCTCGTCGAAGACCTCGGCGGCGATGCGAGCGGGCTCCGCGTGGTGGATCACCCGCACGCCCTCGGCGTCGCGCAACCAGCTGGCCGCCATCTGCTTGGGATGGACCACCGTGACCTTGGGCATGGGGTCGCTGGCCAGGTAGGCCTTGAGGACCCCGATGACCTCGCCGATGCGCTCCCGGCGCCGCGGCCGCATGGGCTGGGAGCCGCGCGGTGCCCCCATGACCTTGCCCAGAGCGCCTGGATCGAGGAAGCGGCCGGCCACGTCGCCCAGCGCATCGTCCACCGCCTCGGCGCTGCGGGATTCCGGGCTCTTCTGGTATTCGATCTCCAGCAGGGCTTCGAGCTTGACCAGCAGCCGGTGCACGCGCTCACGGAAGCGCATGTGGCGCGGCGGGAGCTGGTTGCGCACCGCCTGGAGCAGGACGAACACCGGCACGGAGTCGGACAACCCGAGCAGGGCTGCGCCGTCGGGGACGCTGCCCAGGAAGTGATCGAGATCCGCCCCCAGCTCGTCGGCGGGCGGGCCCTCCAGGCCCAGCTCCTGCCGCAGAGCGTCGGCGGCGGTGGCCAGCAGGGGCCGGGCGGGCTGCGGGGTGAGCTCACCCGCCATGGCCTTGCGGACGAGGCGCTCGTAGCGCGCGAAGTTGTCCTTGAAGATGCGCGCCTGATCCGGTCCTGGAGCGCTGTCGGACACCCAGCGCTCCAGAATCATGCGCAGGCCCTCGAACAGGTTGTCGGGCTCAGCATGCTGCGGCGGGAAGAGGTAGAGCGGGTACTTGGTGCGCACCCGGCTGGGGTCGCGGAACAGGAACATCAGCGCCGGGAGGAAGTCCCAGGGCGGGTCCTCTTTGTTGAGCTCGGGCCCCACCACGTGGAAGCGCCGCAACGCACGGATGGCCGCGCCCTCGCTCTGGGGGTCCAGGGGGGACCGAGGCGGCGGCAGCACCGGCAGCTCGCGAGTGGATCCCGTGGGCACGGGTTCCGGCTCCACGCCGGACAGGCGCAGCTCATCTGCGACCTGGGCGGCGGGCTCGGGTTGCGGCCCGGTGCCGGGCTCCGCGCCCTCAGGCTGGGAGGAGGCCGCTTCCAACGATGGGTCCTGGTTCGGGCTCATGACGGGTTCCCCTGGCGTGACGGGCGCTGGCAGGGAGAGAGGGGTCTAGACGGCGAAGCGGTCCATCTCCTCGTTCAGGGACCGGATCTTGTCCTCGGGCGACATGTCCATGCCATGCTGGGTGAAGTCCTCGTAGCAGGGGCGAGAGGGATCCCAGAAGAACAGGCCGATGGGGATGATCCCCGGGCGGAGTGCGATGTCGGTGGCTTCGACGATGTCGGAGGGATCGTGCTCCATGCGGTTCTTGTAGAACTTGCGCAGATCCTCAGCGAGAGGGATGCCGTTCTCGTGCTCCAGCACCAGCAGCCGATCGGGATCGTTGACGTACTCTTCGAACACACCCGCGGTGTACTGGGGGCAGCGCTGGGCGATGCGCACGAAAGAGAGCCCCCGGTGCCGATAGGCGGCCTGCAGCACGGCGTGCAGGTGTCCGGGCATCCAGTCCACGGTCTGGGCCATGAAGGAGACGTTGGTGAAGCCCAGCGTGGCCGCCGTGGCGTTCATGGCCGGCAACCAGGCGCCCCTGGGGTGGGTGTTGGTGCGCAGCCCGGGCTCGGAGGTGGGTGAGGTCTGCTTCTTGGTGAGGCCGTAGATGTTGTTGTCGAACAGCATCACCACCATGTCCATGTTGTAGCGAACAGCATGGATCCAGTGGCCCGCACCGATGGAGCAGCAGTCGCCGTCACCCGTGGCCACGAAGACCTTTAGATCCGGGCGCCTGGACTTGACGCCGCAGGCCACGGGCAGGGCGCGGCCGTGCAGGCCGTGGAAGCCGTAGGTGCCCATGTAGTGCGGAAAGCGGCTGGAGCAGCCGATCCCCGAGACCACGACGGTCTGCTCAGGGGGGAGCTGCTCGTCGCGACAGATGCGCTGCACCGCTGTGAGCACGGCATGATCGCCGCAGCCGGGGCACCAGCGGGCCTCCGCTCCCAGGTAGTCGTCCAGCAGGAAGTAGCGTGAGGGGATGTCAAGGGACCAGTCGGTCTTGAGTCCGAACATGCTGATCTCCTACTTGGCTTGCGCGGAAAGGGAAAGACGGCGAAGGATCTCGTCGTAGACCTGACCGGGGCGGAGCGGCTGTCCGTAGACGTTCGAGAAGCAGTCGATGTCCACCAGGGTCTGCGCCCGCAGCACCGTGGCCAGCTGCGCATAGCGGCGGGACTCCGGGGGACCCAGGCTCCGGTGGCCTGGATCGGAGTAGTTGATCTCCACCGTGATCACCTTGCCGAAGCGCTCGAAGATCTCGCCCAGCCCGGGCTCGAGCGGGCTCATGAAGCGGATCTGCGTGGTGGACACCTTGAGGCCCTCCGCGCGGGCCCGGTCCACGGCTTCGCGCAGGGAGCCCATGGTGGAGCCCCAGCCCACCAGCAGCAGCTCGCCTTCGGGGTCGCCGTAGATCTCCGGGGGCCGGAGGGTGCGGCGGAGGGCGCCGAGCTTGCGGGAGCGCATCTCGCAGCCGTACTGGTTGGAGGCAGGATCGTAGGCCACCCAGGAGCGGTTGGTGTGCGCCAGACCGGTGAGAATGTACTCGCCGCCCAACTGGCCCGGGAGCGGGCGCGGCGAGAGGCCGGTCTCGGGATCCCAGTCGAAGGGCAGCGCGCCTTCCTTCCAGGGGGACTGGTCGATGGGTGGGGCCAGCCACTCGGGCTGCACCTTGGGACGCGGGAAGGGCTGCACTCCGGTGGCCAGGTTGGCGTCGGTGAGCACCAGGACCGGCGAGCGGAAGGCCTCGGCCAGCTTGCGGCCCGTGACCATGAAGTGGCAGCACTCCTCGATGGTGGCGGGGGCGATGATGATCTTGGGGGCGTCGCCGGGCGCTCCGAAGAGCGCGGCCAGGAGATCGCCCTGCTCCACCTTGGTGGGCAACCCGGTGGAGGGGCCACCCCGCTGCACCACACCGATGACCAGCGGAATCTCGGCCATGACCGCCAGGCCCACGAACTCGGTCTTCAGGGCCAGCCCGGGACCGGAGGTGATGGTGCAGGCGGTCTTGCCCGCGTAGCTGGCGCCGATGGCGAAGCCGATGGCCGCGATCTCGTCTTCGGCCTGGTGCACGCAGCCGCCCACCTTGTGGAAGACCTCGGCCAGGTAGTGGGAGGCCGAGGTGGCGGGCGTGATGGGGTACATGGACACCATCTCCATGCCCGCGCACATCACCCCCAGACCCATGGCCTGGTTGCCGTCCATGACCAGCAGCGGTCGATCGTTGTCCCAGGCGGGGATCTCGTAGCGCTCGGGCAGGTGCTGGCGGGCGAAGAGCTGGCCGGCGTCCAGCAGGCGCAGGTTCATCTCCACCACCTTCTCGCTCTTCTGGCGGAAGATGAAGCGGATCTGGTCCCGCGCCCGCTCGACGTCGCGCTGGTAGATCTCGCAGAGCATGCCCAGCACGAACATGTTCTTGCCCAGATGGGGCGTGGGGGTGATCTCCAGGCAGGCCTCTTCGAGAGGCAGCTCCCGCACGTCGATGCCCATGTCGCGGAAGCCGATGACGGCTTCGCTGTAGGCCTTGCGGATGGCGGGATCGGGGTCGCCGGCCCACTTGTTCTCCAGCAGCAGGATGGTGCCCCGACGATAGGCTCCCTGCTCCACGCGCCCGTAGAGCACCTGCTCGTTGAAGGCCACCACCATGTCGGCCTCGTCGCCCATGTTGGTGATGTCGTGGTCGCCGATGCGGATGCGGATGCCGCTGGCGCCGGCCTGAGACCGTGCCGGAGGCTTGATCTCGGCGGGGATGATCTCCACCGTCCACACCCCGTTGCCCATCTTGGCCGAGACGGCGCTGAAGGACTGGCCAGCCTTCTGCGCCCCCTGCCCCGAGTCGCTGACGATCTCGACGATGTGTTCGTGCAGGCACACGGGTGGCGGCCGATCGGCTCGAGGGCTGCTCGGTTGGACATTCTCGCTCATCACGAAGCCTCACGAGGGAGAGGAGACAGGTGCTGGCGGCCCGCGAGGGAGCGCACAGACGCAGCGGACGCGTGCAGGGACGCTCCGGGGAGGCGCCGAGTTTCGATGTCCACGCTGGGATCGTATCGGGACATGGCTGGCGGACAGGTGCACGCTGCGGGCACCTGGAGGCCTCCTGGGAGTTTCCACCTTCTACCCTGAGATGGGCCCTTCGCGCCACGCGCCACGGCCACCCGTGACATGGATCACGAGAGGTCATGCGAGCGACTGACACAGGTCGCTGTTCAGGTCGGTGAGCGAGGGCCAGCTCAGCGACCCTCGCGGCCCCGGCGGCGCGACGCCTGAGGTCCGGGTTAGGCGCAGGCTGGTCCGGCTCGACGGGCAGGAGGCCCTATGACCACAGACCCGCTCGCGCTCCCCCGGATCCCGGAGCTGGCCGGGCTGTCCGTGCCCATGGTCCTGGTCATCATGGATGGCGTGGGCTGGGGCCGACGCGACGAGGGCGACGCTGTCTACCTGGCGAACACCCCCACCCTGGATCGGCTCAGGCGGAGCTGCCCCTGGCGCCTGCTGCGCGCCCACGGCCCGGCGGTGGGGCTGCCAAGCTGGTCGGACATGGGCAACAGCGAGGTGGGACACAACGCCCTGGGCGCGGGGCGCATCTTCGACCAGGGGGCCAAGCTGGTGAGCCAGGCCATCCACAGCGGTGAGATCTTCCGCGGAGAGGCCTGGCGACGCGCGGTGCAGAGCCCCGGCCTGCACCTGCTGGGCATGATCAGCGACGGCAACGTGCACTCCCACGTGGACCACCTGCACGCGCTGATCGAAGGAGCCGCCAGGGCGGGCCAGCTGCGGCTGCGCCTGCACCTGCTCACCGACGGCCGCGACGTACCGGAGCGCTCGGCGCTGGGCTGGATCGAGCCGCTGCAGGCCCGCCTCGCGCGGCACCGCGCCCAGGGCCGGGACTACCGCATCGCCTCGGGCGGCGGGCGCATGCAGATCACGATGGATCGCTACGAGGCCGACTGGGGCATGGTCCAGCGCGGCTGGCGCTGCCACGTGCACGGCGAAGGGCGCCCGTTTCCCACAGCATCCCAGGCCATCCAGGCCCTGTACGACGAAGATCCCCAGGTCACCGACCAGTTCCTGCCCGCCTTCGTGGTGGTGGAACCCGACCAGGCGGGCGCGCCCAGGCCCGTGGGAGCCATGCGCGACGGCGAGGCCGTGATCCTGTTCAACTTCCGCGGCGACCGGGCGCTGGAGATCTCGCGGGCCTTCGAGGGCCGCGATCTGCCGCTGGGCTTCGCTCTCGAGGGCAGCGACGGCCGGCCCACTCCGCGCGTCAGCTATGCCGGCATGATGCAGTACGACGGCGATCTGCTGATCCCCGGCCGCTATCTGGTGGAGCCGCCGGCCATCCATCGCACCGTGTCCGACTACCTGGCCGCCAACAGGATCGGCAGCTTCGCCGTCTCGGAGACCCAGAAGTTCGGCCACGTCACCTACTTCTTCAACGGCAACCGCTCCGAGCCGGTGGACCCCTCCATCGAGACCTGGCAGGAGATCCCCAGCGACCCGGGCGACTTCCACCTGCGCCCGGCCATGAAGGCGGCGGAGATCACCCAAGCCGCGCTGCTGGCCATCCACTCTGGGCGCTTCCGGCACCTGCGCCTGAATTTCGCCAACGGCGACATGGTCGGCCACACGGGCCACCTGCAGGCGGCGATCCAGGCTGTGGAGGCCGTGGACGCGGCGCTGGCCCAGCTGGAGCGAGCCGTGCTGGAGCGAGGCGGCGCGCTGCTGATCACCGCCGACCACGGCAACGCCGACCAGATGATCGAGGTGGACAAGAAGACCGGTGGCTACGCCCTGGAGGCCGACGGCTCGCCCAGGGTGCGCACCGCCCACAGCCTGAACCCGGTGCCCCTCATCCTGGTGGATCCAGCGCGCCGCTTTCGGCTGAACCCCGATCTGGACGACCAGGCCAGCCTGGCCAACCTGGGCGCCTCCCTGCTGCTCATGATGGGCCTGCAGCCCCCCGACGACTACCTGCCCGCGGCGGTCATCCCCGCCTGACACGGCTCGCTCAGCAGCTGCTACACTGCACAGGATGCGCACCGTCCTGCTCCCACTGCTGCTGGCCGCCTGCCGCCCCATCGGGGTGTCGCTGCCCCCGGTGGACAGCGAGCCGCCCGGTGATTCATCCTCCGACACGGATCCCGACACAGGGGGCAGCGAGCAGATCGGCGAAAATCCTGGGGGCGACGACCCATCCGCGTGGATCTTCTCGGGAGTGCAGGTCTGGGAGCTGGAGCTGGAGATCGCCGAGGACCAGCTCCTGCTGCTGGGCAGCGCTCCCACCGAGTACGCGCAGGGCAACATCATCTTCAACGGCGAGCGCCTCGACGACGTGGGCATCCGCCTCAAGGGCCGCCTGGGCTCCTTCCGCGAGCTCACCGGCAAGGCCGCCTTCAAGATCGATCTCAACCGCTACGTGGCGGGCCAGGAGCTGCACGGCCTCGAGAAGCTCACCCTCAACAACATGGTGGTGGACTGCTCCTGCGCCAAGGAGTACCTGGCGTTTCGCGTCTTCAGGGCCCTGGGTGTGCCCGCTCCCCGCGCCGGCTTCGTCTGGCTGTCCGTCAACGGTCACAGCTACGGCCTGTACTCCCACGTGGAGAGCGTCGACGACGAGTTCCTGCAGCGCCACTTCGAGCAGCCCGAGGGCAACCTCTACGAGGGCGAGTACCTGCTCTATGACTGGGGCGGCTACCTGCTGGCGGACTTCGAGCAGGGCGCCGACGATCTCTTCGATCTCGAGGAGGGCATCGACGTGGGCCTGGAAGACGTGCACGCCGTCACCGCCACATTGGACGATGTAGGCGGATCATCCGGTTTCTACACCTACATGACACACATCCTCGACTGGCCGGCGTATCACCGCATGATGGCGGCGGAGCAGTGGGCCGGGCACAGCGACGGCTACTCCCTGAACAGCAACAACTTCAGGGTCTACTTCGACCCCGGGGACGAGCACCGCGCGGCCTTCATCCCCTGGGACATGGACTACTCCTTCCTGCGCCCCTCCGACTGGGGCCAGTCCTGGCACTACACCATCGGCCGCATCACCAACCTGTGCGTGGCCGATCCCGAGTGCAAGGCCGACTATCTCCAGCTGCTCGACAGCTCCTGCGACACGCTGGATGCGCTGGATCTGGGCCTGGAGCTGGAGGCCACGCTGGCGGCCATCGAGCCCTACATCGACGACGACCCGCGCCGAGAGTGCAGCGACTCCTACGTGGACTACTACCAGGGCCTGCTGCGCAGCTGGCTGCTCACAGCCTCGGACAACGCCCGCGGCACCTGGTGATCAGTCGCAGTTGGCGAAGGCCGAGTAGGTGATGCGCACGGTGTCGCCCTCTTCGGGGATCCCGTTGGTGAACAGCACCGAGTTGTTGGACTCTTCGTAGTGCCAGCCGCTGGTGACCTCGCTGCCGTTGACCCGCACCACGATGGTGTCTGGATCGGCGGTGTGGCTCAGCTCGTACTCGGACAGCTCGATGGAGGCGTCGGCCAGGGTCTCGACCATGGAGGCCCAGTTGGAGCAGATGGACAGGAACTCGCCGCCGGTGGCGTTGACCGCCTCGTAGTAGCCGGTGCCCGCCATGGCGGAACCGCAGCCACCCGGGTAGTCCCCCGCGATGGCCGAGATCTTGACGTTGGCCACGCTGCCCTTCTTGTTCTGGATGTTGGTGACGTAGGTGGACCAGCTACCCGAGGACTGCTCGGGCTCGTCGCTCACCAGGATGATGTGCAGCAGGGCGTCGGAGCGCATGAAGTTCTGGTTGCACTCGCCGGAATCCGTGGCCTCGATGGCGGACTGCGCCACGGTGAGCAGCGACTCGGTGTACCAACCTCCGCCAGCGGAGACCTGGGTCTGGAAGGTGTTGATGTAGCCGGAGGTGGTGGAGGTGAGGATGCCGCCCTGGTTGCAGCCGTTGTCGTTGTTGGCGACGATGATGCGCCAGTCGGTGGTGTAGTTGGACAGCTGGCTGATGAAGTTGGCGAAGTTGTTGCCCAGGCTGGCCTGGTCGTCGTCCATGGAGCCCGACTGGTCCACCGAGAACAGCAGGTCGACGGGCGGATCGCTGGGGATCTCCCAGGTGTCGGTGTAGTCGCCGGCGTAGATGCCCAGGCCGGAGGCGGTGCCCCGATCGGTGCCGCCCGGGGCGTCGTGGGTGACCTGCAGCACGGAGCTGTACTCGATGTCGGCGTCGGGATTGAACTCCACGCTGACCGTGGTCCACTCTTCGGGTAGCAGGGTGAGGGGCAGGGTGGGGATGCTGGTGAGGCTGAAGCTCTCGGCGCTGCCGGACATGGTGATGGTGTCGATGGTTAGCTCGTCGTAGCCCACGTTGATCAGATCCACCTCGCCCACGTGGGGGCAGCCGATGTAGGTGTCGCCGAAGTCGTAGGGGTTGGGGTCGATCTCGAGATCCGGCACCAGGCCTTCGCCGTAGAGATCGACGGCCACCAGCGCCGAGTCCTCGTCGTTGCTGCTGATCACCGCCTGGGCGTACTGCTCGTTGGCCCCCAGGGGCGTGAACGCCACCTCGATGTCCTCTTCGGCCGAGGGGGGCAGCACGAAGCTCAGGTCCTCTTCGGGGGTGAGGATGGAGAAGCTGGTGGAGGTGCCGGAGATCTCGATACCATCGACCTCGAGATCGCCTTCGCCCACGTTGGACACCGTGAAGGTGGCCGTTGTGGTCTCGTCGCGACCCAGGGCGCCGAAGTCGAGGATCTCGGGCGTGACGCTGATCTGTGGGCCGTGACCACCGCCCACGCCCTCTCGCTCGTGGAATTCAACGTCGCTGGGGCAGCCCAGAAGAAGGAGCGAAAAGGGGATAATCAAGCAAGCCCTGTGCATGGAGGCCTCCGACGCAGTGCTCTGAGCGATGCGAACCGTACCATGGCCCGACGCGGGCCACCATCACTTAGGCCCTGAGTGCAATTTCCATGCCATAAACCGCGAGAATCGCGCACGCTGGAAGGCAGGATATCGGCTGTCGCGCCGCCCCAGGCGCGACCTGGCGGTCGCGGGACGGTGCGCACTGAAGCCGCAGTGGGAGACGGCTACCCCAGCTGCCCGGAGGCGAGGGGATAGCGTCGCACCACCCGGTACTCCTGGCTACCGGTGGAGGTCAGGGCGAAGCCATCCAGGCGCAGGCGCATGGACAGATCGTGCAGGAAGCGCGGGGGCCGCGTGCCTTCCGGGCCCGATCCCAGCGTGATGTGCGGGACGAAAGGGTGAGCGGCCGGGGGCAGGCCCTCGAGGGCCAGCGCGGTGTCCACGTCGGCCTGCAGCTCACACACCGCGCCGCTGGGGCAGACCCGCGCCCACACCGCCCCGCCCTGGAAGACCCCCGCACCGAGCAGCTCCGCGGTGAAGGGGGCGTGCCTGGAGGCGACCCGGGACAGGGTGGCCTTGAGGGAGGCCAGGTGCCCATGGGGCAGGCCGTCGAAGCTGCGCCAGGTGATGTGCAGGCGCTCCTGGGGCCGCGGCTCGAGCGAGGCCGGAAACCTGCGGGCCAGGCGGGCGAGCCGAGCCGCCGCGGAGGGCGGGAGGAAGCTCACGACGAAGTAGGAGACGATGGGCGCGATCGCCGGCTGGTGGCCACCCGTCACGAAGCCTGCCCAGGCCTCTGGAGCTGGTGCACGGCGCTGTGGCGGCGCCAGAGATGATCGCTGAAATCGGCCACCGGATCGTGCCCCCTGGTGGCTTCTCTCAGCACGCTGCCGCCGTCGGCCAGCGAGGCCCTGGCGTGCACCCGGCTGCGCAGCCAACCCAGCACGGCCGCGAAGTCGCCGGCCGCCACCTGCTCCCACATGGCAGGCAGCTCCGCCTCCATCGCCCGGCCCAGGCTGGCCGCGTAGAGCGAGCCCAGGGTGTAGGTGGGGAAGTAGCCGAACAGGCCTTCGGCCCAGTGCACATCCTGCAGCACACCCTGCTTGGCGGAGGGCGGGCTGACACCCAGCAGCTCCTGGTAGCCAGCGTTCCAGGCCTCTTCCAGGTCGGCGGGGGAGACCGCACCTTCCATCAGGCCCACCTCGAGGCGGAAGCGCACCACGATGTGCAGGTTGTAGGTGAGCTCGTCGGCATCGACCCGGATGAGCCCCGGCTGGACGCGGTTGCGGGCGCGGAAGAGCTCGTCGGCCCCCACCGCGAGCCCGGGATCCTGCTGCGCCAGGTGGCCCGCGAACCAGCGACAGAAGGGCAGGGAGGCGCCGATGACGTTCTCCCAGAAGCGGCTCTGGCTCTCGTGCAGGCCCGTGGACAGGATGCGCCCCGCTCCGCTGCCTCGCAGGGCCCGAGGCACCCCCTGCTCGTATAGACCATGGCCAACCTCGTGCAGCGTGGCGCCCAGCCCCTTGAGCAGGTCGTCCTGGTTGTAGCGGGTGGTGATGCGCACATCGCCCGGATCCATGCCGCAGGTGAAGGGGTGCACGGCGGTGTCGAAGCGCCCCGCCTCCAGGTCGAACCCCAGCGCGATGGCGGTGCGCCTGAGCAGCTGGCGTTGGCGATCCAGCGGCATGACCACCTGCACGCCCGGTGCGCAGTCTGGCCAGCCGGCGCCCCGCAGCTGGTCCAGCAGCGGCGCCAGCTCGCTGGCCAGCCGCTCCAGCAGGGCAGCGACATCGCTGGTCTGGGCACCGGGCTCGAAGGCATCCATCAGGACGTCGTATGGATGCCCCCCCGGTTCCACCAGGCAGGCCGCCATCTCTCCCGCCAGACCCACCAGCTCGGTGAGGGCCGGTACGAAGACGGTGAAGTCGTCCACCCGACGGGCGGCCAGCCAGGCCTGGTGCCCGCGCGTGCGGGCCCGCTCCATGGCCTCCACCAGGTTGACGGGCAGGCGCACCGCGCGATCGCGCTCGCGACGGAGGTTCCGCACCGCCGCCCGCTGGATGGGGTGCTCGGCAGCGTCGGTGGACTCCAGCGCCTCGTCGAGGCGGTCCAGCACGCGCAGCAGGCTCGGGGCGCGCAGCGTCTCGTGGTAGACCGCGGACAGGGCAGCGAGCTGATCACCGCGCCCCTCGGCACCCTTGGCGGGCATCATGCAGAGCTGGTCCCACTCCAGCAGGCTGCGCGCCCCCACGAGGGCATCGAGACGACCGAGGACTGCGCTCAGATCCTGCCAGGCGTGCGCGACAGCAGCTTGCAAGGCTCACCTCCGATGGGTCTCATCTAACCCACGGAGCAGCGCGAGGGCGCGGCGGGATCAGGTGCGCGCGAGGTTCAGGTCGATCTCTGCGGGCTCCGGAACGCTGGCGATCTTGGCGTCCCCCACCTGCGCCAGGTCCACCCGGCGCCCGAGGGAGCCGTCGCGGCCCAGCAGGGCCACCGCCGGCCGCTGCTTGCCGCCGCTGCCCTCGCCCTGCGCCATGACCAGGGCCAGGTGGCCGGTGGACAGACGCACCGCAGAGCCCAGCGGGTAGGGGCCCTTGTAGTCGGCGAAGACCCTGGCCGCTCCGCGATCCAGGCCGGGGATCTTGCCCCCCACCATCATGGACAGCGCGCGGTGGGGCGACATGGCGGCGCGCCGATCCGAGGCGGTGGCCAGCTCCACGTAGAGCTCCACCACCGCTAGCATCATGCCCGGCACACCACCGGGATGACCCAGCCGCGCGGCGCGGGCATCGCGGACCACCAGCACCAGGGGCATGGCCGCGTCGCCCAGCCCGGCGAAGCGGAACAGGGGAGCGATGGCCTCGTCGGGATCGAGGGTATCGGACAGGCCGCCGAGGATCGCCCCCAGCGCCAGGTACATCAGGTCGGACTTGGGCAGCGACAGGTAGTGGCCGAAGCCGATGGCGTCGATGGCCGCGGCCACCTTGCGGCGCGCGTGAGACACGCTGCGGGTGGGATCGTGCACCGCCGCCATGACCTGGAACATGGCGCCGTTCTCGCCCATGGAGTCGATGATCAGCTGCAGCGAGCGCTTGAGGGGCAGCAAGGACGGCGCGCGGCCATCGCTGAACTCCGAGTAGAGCTTCTCCACCAGGTCCAGCAGGCTGCCGTAGAGCACCTTGGTGAGCTTGTGCGCCTCGAAGCGGAAGGAGGCCACCGAGCGGCCCGTGGCCTTGCCCACGAACAGCCCGCCGTAGCCATCCGGGCGCAGCTGCGACTCTCCGCTGCGCGCGCTCTGGGCCAGATCAGCGGTGAAGGCGTCCAGCTGGGAACGCTCGATGCCCGGCTCGAAGCGCAGCTCCCCCACCTTTAGCTTGAGCAGGGCCTTGGCCAGGTCGGTGGCGCGCTCGTAGAACTGGGCGTCCACCCTGAGCAGGCGGCCGTTGACGAAGAACTCCTCGGACAGCAGCCGCAGGCTCAGGGAGCTGTCGTGCTTCTCGAAGTAGCGATCGAGGCTGCCGTTGATGGCGTCCAACACCCGGATCACCGCGTTGTTGTTGGTCTCGTAGAGCATCACCGCTCGGGACAGGCCGTGGAGCTGCATGATGATCTCCCGCCCCAGGGTCTGGATCAGCTCCTGTTCCTGGTCGGCGTTCATCAGCTGCTCCTCGGACCGCGGGCGATAGCCTGCTCGATGGCGGTGCGCACCTGCGCCGGGTGGAACCGGGCCTTGCGGAAGCTCTTGAGGGTCTCGTGGGCGTGCGCGGTGCCCACCTCGGACAGGGCCCGCACCGCCAGCAGCTGCTGCTTGATGGTGGCCTTGCTGCGCACGAGGTTCTTGCGAGACAGGATCTCCTTGAAGTGCGCCACGGTGCGGTCGTCCTGGAAGGCCGCCAGGGCTCGGTAGAACGCCGCCTGCTCCTCGTCGTCCTTGTCTCCGAAGCGGGTGTCCTTCAACGAGGAGAGCAGACCCCAGGTGAGCCGGGAGTCGCCAGACTTCTCCAGCACCCGCAGCGCCATCAACCTGTTGTCGCGGTCGGGGTCCTTGAGGGATCGGGCCAGGGCCACGCGCACCTCGGGGTGGTACTTGCCCACCAGCGCCGTCAAGGCAGCGCGGCGCAGCGTGGTGGAGTTGCGGCTCAGGACGCGGGCCAGCGCCTGGATGGCGTCGGGGGTGCCCACCGCGCCCAGGGACTCCACCGCGTGCAGCACCACCTTCTCGTCGGGATCGTCCATGCGGGCGGCGTAGTAGCTGGTGAGATCGTGGCCGGCCTCGGCCAGGTGCTCGTGCAGCAGGGCCTGCACCTCCCCCGACTCCAGCTCGTTCAGCAGCGGCACCAGGCTCGCCCCCAGGTGGGCCACCAGCCGCGGCAATACAGCCTCGAAGGCCTCCGGTTGGCGAGCCAGGGGTGGCGCCAGCCGGGCGAGCCGTTCCGGGTCGGCCACGGCTGTGAGCAGGGCCTGCGCGCACGGCTTGAGCTCGCCGGAGGTGTCCAGCAGGGCCAGCAGCAGCGTGGCCACGGGCTCGGCGCGCCCCTGCTGGCAGAGATCGTCGAAGAGGCCCAGGATCAGCGCGCTGGGCGCGGCCTCACCTTCACCCGCCTCCCTGGCCGACTGCTCCAGCCCCAGCTTGACGAAGCGACCCACGTCCTTGGGTGTCCGAAATGCCGAGCGGATCCTGCCGGCCACCTGCGCCACCTTGCCCGTGGCCTGCAGGGGCGCCTTGACCTCCTTGACCCACTCCAGGTGGCCCTCCCCGGCCAGCAGGCGGATGTCGTCAGGGCTGAGGGTGACCTCGAGCCCCTCGGCCTGTTTGGCGAACTGACCCGGAGCCTGGCTGCTGGAGAGCATCAGGTCGCCGTCCATGCTCACCTGCATGCCCGTGGAGAAGGTGTCGGCGGCGTAGTAGCGGATGCACTTGAACTGCTTGCGCCACAGCATGGTGACCAGGTCTTCGTCGCTGTTGCGCAGGTCGGCGGAGAGGATCTCCACCAGCTGCTCCAGCTCCGGCCGGTCGATGCCCGGCAGCACGGTGAGCTCGCGGACACCGTCGCAGAACATCCGGAACAGGTAGGCCACTCGCTTCTCGTCCGGCGCCAGCGGGTGCCCCTGGTAGACGAGGCCGAAGGAGGCCACGCGTACGGTGACGGCTCCCTGGGCGAGCACCTCGGCGCTGCGACGCTCCAGGTCGTCCATCATGCGCTCCAGCAGCGCCCCTTCGCCCTGGTACAGCTTGCTGGCGCGCACCACCTTGTCCAGGACGTTGAAATAGCTGGCGACCCGATCGAAGTCTCGATCACTGCCACCTGCTCCTCCTGCGATGTCGCTGGGGTCTTCCATGGTCCGATCCCGCTGTACAGGTTGGTGTTGATGTTGATTATGGAAGACCAGCCTCCCGGGGTAAAGCGTTGCTGCATGTACTCCATGTCCACGACCGCCTCTCACTGCGAGGCGGGGCCGACATCCACCTGTTCTCGCTGCTGACCAGCGGCGCGCGTGGGCACCGGGCGAGCCTGGCGGTCGGTCGCCGGGATCCCGGGGTTCGGGCACCGGAGGGGGTGGACCTGCACCTGGTCCGCGGCGTGGGTGGGCGGGAGCGAGAGGCCGCACGGGCTGCCCAGGGGCTGCAGCGCACGCTGGACTTCACCAAGCCCGACCTGGTGCACGTGCACAACGTGCTGCAGCCGGCGGTGCTGCGGGCGCTGGCGCGCTGGGGCCCGGTGGTGGCCACCATCCAGGACCACCGCTCCTTCTGCCCTGGCCGCGGCCGCGTGCTGCCCGATGGGCAGCCGTGCACCGCCATCCCGGGGCCCGGCCGCTGCGCAGCCTGCTTCGAAGACCGCGAATACTCCGACTTCATCCAGCGCGCCTGCACGGCCAGGATGCAGGCCCTGCGTGGCTTCCAGCGCTGGATCGTGCTCTCGGACTACATGGCAGCGGAGCTGGAAGCCGCCGGGCTCGACCGCGGCCGCATCCGCGTCGTCCCTCCCTTTCCCTGGTTCGCCGAGCCGCCCGCTCCCCCACCCGCCGGCCTGCCCGCCGGCCCCTGGATCCTGGGCGCGGGCCGGCTGGTGTGGGCCAAGGGTTTCCACGTGCTGGTGCAGGCCTACACCCGCTCGGGCTGCCAGCTCCCGCTGGTGCTGGCCGGCGAAGGAGCGGCCAGCGACGACCTGCGCAGCATGGCCCGGGAGCGCGGGCTGCTGCGCCGGACGCCAGCGCCTGGTGGCCGCGGTGTGTGGTTCACAGGCTGGGTGCAGCACGGCCAGCTCCAGTCCCTGCTGGCCGCGGCCCGCTGCCTGGTGCTGCCCTCCCTGTGGGCCGAGCCCTTCGGCATCATCGGCCTGGAGGCGCTCTCCCTCGGCGTGCCCGTCGCAGCCTCGGCGGTGGGGGGAGTGGGCGACTGGCTGGGTCCCGAGCACGGCTGGCTGCTACCCCCGGGCGACAGCGCCTCCCTCGCTCTCGCCCTGGAAGAAGCGCACTACGCCGAGGCCTGCGCTCAGAAGGGAGCCCGGGGACGAGCCAGCTGCCTCGCCCGGTTCCACCCCCGAGCCTTGATGCGGCGCCTCGAGGCCGTCTACGACGCAGCGCTCACGGCCTGATCGCTGGCCGACAGCCTCACGGGACAGTACCTTTCCAGTGATGCGCGCCCGTCGAGGCTTCCCCATGCCGCTGCTGCCCTGGTTCCTGCTCCTGGCCTGCCACCACGAGGTCACGCGGCACGGGCCCATAAGCCCGGAAGCCGACACCGACGTTGACGCCGACGCCGACAGCGACGCCGACGCCGACACCGACCCGGGCGCGGAGCTCCGGGGCGCCTGGGTCACGCGCTGGAGCTACGACTCGGCCGACGACGTGGAGACCATCATGGGCGACCTGGAATCAGCCGGCTTCAACGCCGTCTACTTCCAGGTGCGCGGCACCTTCGACGCCTTCTGGAGCTCCTCCATCGAGCCCTGGTCATCGCTGCTGTCCGGCAGCCTGGGCCAGGATCCGGGCTGGGATCCGCTGGCCACCGCCGTGCAGTCGGGCCACGCCCATGGGCTGCAGGTGCACGCCTACATCAACGCCTTCCCCTTCTGGTCGGGCACCACCGCCCCTCCCACCAGCAGCCCGCTGCACGCCTGGCTGGAGTACCCCGACTGGGTGGTGGCAGACAACGACGGCCAGGCCATGGAGCTCAACAGCTCCTATGTCTTCGCCTCGCCGGGCAACCCCCAGGTGCGGGCGCGCATCGCCGCCGTGGCGACCGAGATCGACGGCGCCTACGAGGTGGACGGCATCCACCTGGACTACATCCGCTACCCCGGCCCCGAGTACAGCCACGACGCCGCCAGCACCGCCGCCTGGCAGAGCAGCGGCGAAGACTGGGAAGAGTGGCAGCGCCAGCAGGTGGTGGAGACCGTGCGCGGCGTGTACCAGGCCGTGAGCACCCCCGTCACCGCCGCGGTCTGGGGCATCTACGAGAACAGCTGGGGCTGGAGCTCCGTGTCCCAGGGCAACGTGGACTACTACCAGGACAGCCGGGCCTTCCTCTCCGAGGGCGTGCTCGACGCCAACCTGCCCATGATCTACTGGCCGGTCACCGACACCCCTGGCGACCGTCTCGACTTCGCCACCCTGGTGCTCGACCACGTGAGCCACGCCTCGGGCCGCCACGTCTACGCGGGCATCTCCGCGGAGCTGTCCTACGAGCAGGTGGTGGACTGCGTCGCCGCCTCGCGAGCCGCGGGGGCCGACGGCGTGGTGCTGTTCGACTACAGCACGGCCAAGAACGACGGCTGGCTGCAGGATCTGGCCAGCGGCCCCTTCGCCGAGCCTGCCTCCCCACCTACCATGCCCTGGCGAGATTGAGCCATGCCCCGTGCCCACAAGCCCAGCATCCGCGTCGTGACCGCCCTGGTGGAGCGGGGCGGCCGCTACCTGGTGGCCCAGCGCCGCCCCCAGGCCGCCCTCCCCCTGTTGTGGGAGTTCCCCGGTGGCCGGGTGGAACCCGGGGAGACCGACGCCCAGGCCCTCTGTCGCGAGCTGATGAAGCGGCTGGCGCTGGAGGTAGAGGTGGAGGAGCGCGTCATGCGGGTGAACCACGCCTACGAGCGCTACACCATCGAGCTGCGCGTCTACCGCTGCCGCGTGCTCGGTGCCGAGCCCCACCCGGTGTACGCCAACGCGGTGCGCTGGGCCAGCGCCGAAGAGCTCGAGCAGCTCCCCTTCCCCGGCGCCGACCAGGCCACCATCGACGCGCTGCTCGAGGATCTCTAGTCAATAGGCATGCGCACGTCTACACGGGCGACAGGGACCATGCCCCAGGCGACTCACCACCCGGCCTGGAACCGCGTGGGGCCCGAGCCGACCTCCCTCCCCCTGTTGTCGGGCTTCGCCCTCATCGGCTTCCCTCACGGTCCCAGGCCTTTGCTCGGTGGCTCAGAGGGGGGTGGTTTTCGATAGCATCACCGGACCTGTCTATCGGAGCGCTGAAGGGATTTGAGGAAGCGCTGAGTCATTCGTCCAGAGCTGGCCCCAGCCCCGCAAGAATCACTCGGTATTCGAGTCATTCGTCGAGAGCTGGCCCCAGCTCCGCTAGAATCACTCGGTATTCGAGTCATTCGTCGAGAGCTGGAGCCAGCCTCGCAGGAATCACTCAGAGCGCGTCATTCGCAGAGCAGGTGGCCACTCTCGCCCGTTCTGCGTATTCCACGGGAAGCTGGACACCGATTCCACGGGAAGCTGGACACCGATTCCACGGGAAGCTGGACACCCTTCGAGGGTGGCCTGATCTCCGCGGAGTCCTGACCGAAGTCGACGCTGGGTAGCCGGCGACGGTACGGCGACCTCCCGCCATCAGGGAAAGGAGGAAGTGGTACCCAGGGCTTCGGCCTTCTCAAAGCCGCCGCCTCCTGGATCCCGTCAGCAGCAGGGCGAGGGGCAGCCAGGCGCCGCCTGCCGGGGCGCTGCCGGCGCAGCCGGCGCAGCCTCTGCCCTCGCCCTTGTCACCCGAGTCGCCCGGTTCGCTCTGCAGGTCCGCGCCGTCGCAGTCCTGGTCGATGCCGTCGCCGGCGGCCTCTTCTGCGCCGGGGTACACGCTGCTGTCGCGGTCGTCGCAGCCGGGCTCGCTGGTGGCCTCGGCGTAGCCGCTGGGGGCCTCGCAGGCCGCGACGGGATCTTCCGCGTCCGTGAAGCCGTCGCCATCGGAGTCGGCGTACCAGGTGGCGGCGTCGGTGGCGCCGCCTTCGTCCACTGTGTCGTCACGGTCGTCGTCCAGTCCGTCGCAGAGTTCCCCAACGCCCGGGTTCACGGCTGCGCGATGAGGGCACAGACCTGCTGGTGGCCGGCTACCTGGGCGGGGCGCTGCCGCCCATCGAGCAGCTGCCGCTGGGGGGCCTGGTGGACCCGGCGGCCTGGCCCGACCGCATCGACGGCGAGGGCACCTGGTTCCGCTGCCTGAACAAGCGCGGCGACAACCTGCTGGCGGCGGACCTGGACGGGGACAGCTACGACGACGTGGTGGCTGGAGATCCCTATGTCGCCCCGGAGTTCGAAGAGGGGACCGAACCCTACTCTTCGGCCGGCGTCGTGAGCCTGTTCCTGAACCCCATCGACTGACCCGCCGCCTGCTGCGCCACATGTAGCCGCCGATGCCTGGTGTCGATGGTGAGCACCAGCCCACCCAGCAGATCCTGGCCCGCGAGCCCCGGCACGCAGCCGGCCTTGGGGCGATCGATGACGCGCACCGGGCCCAGCTCCAGCCCGCCCAGCAGCGCCGACTCCAGCTCGTGCACGCGGAAGGTGACCCGCGCCTCGTTGTCATCGCCGCTCGCGCGCGTGACGCCCTCGCGCTCGTAGGCCAGGGGCAGATCGAGCCGCCTGGCGTCCAGGTGGGTGCGCGTGGCCCCGGTGTCCAGGATGGGCCAACTGCGCTCCGCGCCGATGTCCAGCGGCAGGCGCACCCGGGGACCGATGCGGTTGTCCAGGCGCAGGCGCACCACGCCCGGGCCGTCTTCGAGGCCGTGCACCTCGGGATCCAGCAGGGTCAGGCTGCCGGCGACGGGGTCGATCACCACCACGAAGCGAGACAGCAGGTTGGCCCCCAGCACCCCCGCCACCGGATGCTCCAGGCTGGAGGCGACGCTGCTGGTGCTGTCCAGGTCGCGCACCGCGCAGGCCAGCCCGGGGACCAGGTGGCCGCCCAGCCGCAGATCGGGCAGCACCGCCTTGTCCAGCTTCACGCTGCCCAGCTCCCCGTGGCTGCGCGCCGAGGTGCGCTCCAGCTCCAGACCCAGCTCCTCGACGAAGTCGTCGTCGCAGGTGGTGCGCGAAAAGGCGGTGTCCAGGAAGAACAGGCGCTCACCCAGCGCGGCGTCCACCACGCGCACATAGAACCGGTGGGGATCCCCCGGCAGCCGCACCAGGGGCAGCGCCGTGGGCTCCTGGGCGTACTCGGGGTGCACGCGTGGAAAGGGACGCGCCTGCAAGGGGCCGGAACAGAGCAGGCAGACCAGGAACGCGGCGGGCGCGACGAGGCGGGCGATGGCGACAGCGGCGGACACGAGCAGGCGGACCCGGCTGGGGTTACCGTCCAACCATGACCCGTCTCGCCGCCCGCGTCACCCTCCTCGTGCTGATGGCGGTCGGCTGCGAGCCGGATCAAGTCGACAGCGCGCCCGCCATCGCCCGCGGCGCCCTGTCGCTGGCGCTGCCCCTGGCTTCGCCCGGAGCCTTCGATCCTCCGGTGATCGGCGTGGATCACGATCCCGAGGTGCACGAGGGCATCTACCGCGCCTACTGCACCGACTACATGGGCCGCTCCTTCCCCCACTGCTACGACGAGCACGACGGCAGCGACGTCATGCTCGACGGCGGCTTCCCGGCCATGGACGCGGGCAGCGAAGAGATCATCGCCGCCGCCCCGGGCACCGTCGTGGACACCGACGACGGTCACTACGACCGCTGCCACGCCGACCTGGGCGCCCAGGAGGTGGACTGCGACGGCTACCCCATGCTGGCCAACTACGTGATCCTCGAGCACGAGGGCGGCTACCGCACGCTCTACTGGCACATGAAGACCGACTCGGTGGCGGTGCATGTGGACCAGGTGGTCGAGGCCGGCGAGCTGCTGGGGCTGGTGGGGTCCAGCGGGCACAGCTCCGCCCCCCACCTGCACTTCGAGCTGCAGGATCCCGCGGGCGACGCCATCGATCCCTACGCCGGCGAGTACTCCCAGGACGAGACCTGGTGGTGCGAGCAGGGGGATCCCGACGAGCTGCCGGGTGGGTGCGAATAGCTCGCTGGCAGGTGATCGTTCCCGGTTCCAGAGCGCACGGCTATGCTGGGCGGTGAGCCCTGCCCGAGCCTCGCCAGCACCCGGGAGCCCGCAATGTCCCTGCGTATCGCTGCCATCGCCTGCTTGTTCGTCACCGGCTGTAACAAGGAGTACTCCGTACACAGGGACGCCGACCAGGCGGGAGGCTACGCCGACTCCGGGGCCACCTGGGAGGCCGACTCCGACGCGGACGCAGACGCAGACAGCGACTACGACGACTACGAGCCGGAGGACGAGGACGACTTCCGCATGCTCCCCCCGGCCACCACCGACGCCTATGTCTTCGTGGCCAACCCCGACCGCGACACGGTCACGCGCGTGCAGGTGCCCTCGCTGGAAGTGATCACGGTGGAGGTGGGCGAAGACCCCCAGGTGGCGGTGACCACCAGCGACTACTCCAGGGCCGTGGTGTTCAACCAGGGCAGCGCCGACGTGAGCATCCTCGACGCCGAGACCCTGGAGGAGCTGCGCGTCCCCGTGCGCCAGCACCTGAACGCCATGGAGCTCTCCCCCGACGGCGAGTGGGTCATCTGCTTCCGGGACGCCGACGTGGACGAAGAAGAAGACGAATCCTCCTCCAGCGGCGTGGAGAGCTTCAACGAGATCTCGCTGGTGAACACGTCGAGCTACGAGCACTTCCCCATGGTGGTGGGCTTCAACCCGCGGCAGGTCAAGTACACCGACCAGAGCGATCTCGCGCTGGTGGTGAGCGACGAGTACGTGGCGCTCATCGACCTGCTGGCCTCTGAGCCTGAGCCGGAGCTGGTGCAGCTGGCCGAGGATCTGCTGGACCCCACGCCGGCCGAAGAGATCGAGATCTCGCCCGACGGCAGCTTCGCCTTCGTGCGGCAGTTCCAGGCCGACGAGATCGCGGTGCTGGACCTGGTGACCACCGAGGTTGGCCGCGTGACCGTGGGCTACAACCCCACGGATCTCGACATCCTGCCCGACGGCTCGAAGGCCGTGGTGGTGAGCCGCGGGGCCCAGGAGATCTGGCTGCTGGACGCGGAGGATCCCTACGAAGAGGCCGAGGTGCTGGAGCTGCCTGAAGACTACGTGCTGGGCTCGCTGGTGTTGAGCCCCGACGGCGACACCGGGGTGCTCTACACCACCGCCACCCTGCAGGAGTTCTACGCCACCTGGGACATCTCCTCGGGCGAGATCACCATGCGCGGGCTGGTGAAGCCGGTCATGTCCATGTCGGTCTCTCCCAGCGGCGAGAGCCTGCTGGTGTTCCACACCCAGGACGACCCCGAGGGCGCCGACACCAGCGGCACCTGGTACGGCGAGTGGGCGCTCACCCTGCTGGACCTCACTGACTTCCGCTCCAACCCCATGCGGCTGGCGGACGAGCCCATGGCCTACGCCCACGCCGATGACGGTGAGCACGGCTTCTTCATCATGGAGGGCCAGCCCAACCTGGTGGTGCTGGACTACTCCACGTTGCTGCCCGAGGACATCGAGCTCAAGTCGGCGCCGGTGCACGTGGGGGTGCTGCCCACCACCGACTACGCCTTCGCCAGCCAGGAGCACGACCTGGGCCGCATCAGCTTCTACGACACCGACACCGAGGCCCTGGAGACCATCACCGGCTTCGAGCTCAACGGCGAGATCGAGCACTAAGGCGCGATCCACAGGTCATGACTTCGACGGTCAAGCTCGGCTGTCGCGGCGCCGGAGACGCGGGACGAGTCTGGGAGAACATGCGAGCAACGTGCTATTCAGAGGGGGGGGGGGGGGGGGGGGGGGGGGGGGGGGGGGGGGGGGGGGGGGGG
>CAZEJJ010000010.1:0-70924 GCA_964512185.1 uncultured Enterobacterales bacterium
CTGGGAGGACAACGTGCACGTGGACAGCAGCCACGGCCGGGTGATGGACAAGGACACCATGTACTGCCCGAGCACACATCCCGGGGATCCCGAAGACGACCAGGTCTTCGATCCCACCATCGTCAACTACGCCACCGACCAGTACATCATGTTCTACAACAATGACGACAGCGTCTACGTGTCGGGATCAGGTTTCGAGTGTTCCGATTTCGAGGACAACGAACCTGACGAATACACGGACTATGGATATGGCGGTGACGAGGACTGTGAAAGCCCCACCGACGACAACGAGGAGGAGTGAGGCGTGCGACCTCGTTCGTTCTTGCTACTTTTGCTGGCCGGCTGCGGCCACTGCAAGCCCGACGACAGCGACCCGGCGGGGCACAGCGGCGACACGCAGGCCCCCGACAGCCCGCCGGGTGACAGCGACAGCGGCGGGGACGAGTCGGAGCCGCCCGAGGAGACCGGCGACACAGGCGACAGCGGCGATCCCCCCGTGGAGGACGCGGACGGCGACGGCTGGACCGCGGCTGCGGGGGACTGCGACGACAACGACCCAGCGGTGAACCCGGACGCCGTCGAGGTATCCGGAGACGGCATCGACCAGGACTGCGACGGCTACGTGGATCTCGACGCCATGAACGCCTGGGACGCCAGCCTGTGGTGGGAGGGCGGCACAGCCTCGACCACCTGGTCCAGGCTCGGCTACCAGGGCATCGCGGTGCTGCCCGACCTGGACGGTGACGGGGGCGCCGAGCTGGCTGCCACCACTGACTACGCCGTCCACGTGCTGCAGAGCTCGCTCATCGCCACGCACGAGCTGGCCTACGTGGAGGGCCAGGCCCTCGCCACCGTGGAACCCCGGAACCCGGACGATCCCCCCGGCGACTACGGACCGCGTGGGCTGGCCAGCGGGGAGGATCTGGACGGCGACGGGCTCTTGGACCTGGCGGTCATCCTGGGCAACGGAGCCGACGATGAGGTAGCCCTGTTCGACAGCGCCAGCCTGGCGCTGGGAGGCAGCTTCCACCGCGACGACGCGCTGCTCCACGTGCACCTCGAAGAGTACTACAGCACCGGCCGCAACCTGCTCTGGAGCGCCGACTACGACGGCGATGGGCTCGACGACCTGGTGCTGGGGGAGCCCTACGCCAGCTGGGAATCTGAGCATACTGCCGGGCGCGTGCGGATCTTCGGCGGCGCCGAGCTGGCCCTGGGGGCCGACCTGTTGGAGACAGACGCGACCGTGACGATCCTCGGCGACACAGACGTGGACCACTGGACCGGGATGTACTGCCACGATCTCGGGGACGTGGACGGCGACGGCACAGCGGATCTGCTCGTGGCGGCGGGGAAAAACTCCGGTGTGCTCTCGGGCGCCGGTCTGGCCGCAGCCGACGGGATGCAGCGCCATGACGTGGCCATCACCACCCTCGACCACGGCGACTCCGCCTGGGCCGACGAGGGCTTCTCGCCAGGCGATCTGGACGGAGACGGGCGGGACGACGTGCTCCTGCTCAACCCCGACGCCGAGCTGGAGATCGAGGGGATCTTCTACGGCAGGAGCATCGATCTGTTCCTGGAGCTGGGGGCCGGGGGCACCCTCACCTACCATGACGCCGATGCCAGGCTGGTGAGCTCGGACACCAGCGTGGGTATCGGCACCATGGCCCACTCGGCCGGCCTCAGGGAGCAGGGGACGGACCTGCTGGTGGGCGGTTCCCATGGCGTGCTGATGATGCCCGTGGAAGAGCTGTCCCTGGAAGGCCTGACCGACCTGGCGGGCTGGGATGACCTCATCGCCACCGATGGATACGGCTTCCACACCGCCAGCGAGCGCGGCAGGTCCTTGCTGGCCGCGGACCTGGACGGTGACGGCTTCGACGACGTGGTGGCCGGCAACAACGCCACGAACTCGGACTTCGAGTCTGACTTCGGCGTCTACGTCGCCCCAGGCCTCATCAGCCTGTTCCTGAACCCCATCGACTGATCCGCCGCCTCCGGCACGGCGGGCAGGGCCTGGCTGCCGGGGCCGCCAATCCAGGGTGGCTTCTCTGAAATCCTTTTGTACGGCGGGATATCGCGCGAGCACGGCGGCGCCGCCGCGTCCGATCGATCGGCACGCGCCAAAAACCTGCCCCCAACACGTTCAAATAGCCTGAAGGCGGCGCAAAAGCTCGTCGCCAAGCGGACAGTTTCTGTCCGCCTTTTTGCACTACCGGGCGGGCACTTCACGTGGATCCGGGGGGACCCGTGACATATGGGAGCTGCCACCGTAGCCCCCCGGAGCGCCCCATGGCCAAGGTCGTCTCCCTGGAGCCATCGCGGACCCTGGCTGAGTTCAGGCTCTTGCCCGGACTCACAGAGCGTACGCACGCCCACCACCTCATCTCTCTCGGCACCTGCCTGGCCGAGCGCCCCGGCACCGCAGAGCATCTCTCGCTCAACATGCCGCTGTGCTCCGCCGCCATGCAGTCGGTGTCGGGCGCCCAGATGGGCATCGCGCTGGCGCGCGAAGGTGGTGCGGCGTTCATCTTCTGCTCGCAGTCCATCGCCAGCCAGTCCGCCATGGTCACCCAGGTCAAGCAGCACAAGGCTGGCTTCGTCCAGCCCCTCACCGTCGGTCCCCGGCAGACCATCGCCGATCTGCACCAGATCGCATTGCGCACCGGCTACTCCACCTTCCCGGTGGTGAGCGAACAGGGCCGCCTGCTGGGCTTGGTCACGCGCAACGACTACCACGTGGACAAGCACGGCTCCTTGCCGGTCACCGAGCGCATGATCCCCCGCGACCGGCTCGACGTGGGGGTCGAGGTCACCAGCCTCAGCGAGGCCAACGACCTGCTGCTCGAGAGCCACCACTCGGGCCTGCCCATCGTGGACTCCCAGGAGCGGCTGCAGTACCTGGTGTTCAAGCGCGACATCCGCGATCAGCGCGAGCACCCGCTGCAGGTGGTGGATTCGCAGAAGCGCCTGCTGTCGGTGGCGGCGGTCAACACCCACGACCACGATCAGCGCGTGCCCGCCCTGGCAGAAGCCGGGGTCGACGCCCTGGCGCTGGACAGCTCCGACGGCTTCTCCGTCTACCAGGCCGAGACCGTCGGCTGGATCCGCGAGCGCTTTCCCGATCTGCCCATCATCGGGGGCAATGTCATCAGCGCTGCGGGCTTCCGCTACCTGGTGGCAGCCGGCGCCCACGCCATCAAGGTGGGCATGGGCGGGGGCTCCATCTGCATCACCCAGGAGCAGAAGGGCACCGGCCGAGGCCTGGCCACCGCCATCCTGGACGTGGTCCAGGAGCGCGATCGCTTCCACGCCGAGTCCGGCCGCTACGTCCCGGTCATCGCCGACGGCGGCATCGTCACCTCCAAGGACATGGTCATCGCGCTCGCTCTGGGAGCCGACTGCGTCATGGCGGGCCGCTGGTTCGCCCGCATGGAAGAGTCCCCCACCGAGAAGGTGCGCATCAACAACCGGGTCATGAAGCCCTACTGGGGCGAGGGCTCCGCCAAGGCCCAGGAGTGGCGCAACGCCCGCTACCACCAGGGCAAGTTCGTCGAGGGCGTCGAAGGCTTCGTGGACTACGCCGGCTCCCTGGCCGACAACCTCGACTCCACCATGGCCAAGATCCGCGCCTCGCTCTCGTCCTGCGGCGCCGCCAGCATCCCCGAGCTGCACCGCGTGGCCCAGCTGGAGCTGGTCTCGCCCCTGTCCATCCGCGAGGGCAAGGTGCACGACATCCACATGGCCCCCAACGAGTCCTCCTACACCTCCAGCACGAGCTAGAAATGAGCACCTGCATCGTCCTGGGCTCCCAGTGGGGAGATGAAGGCAAGGGCAAGATGGTGGATCTGCTGGCGGCGGGCGCCGCGGTCGTGGTGCGCTTCCAGGGTGGGGCCAACGCCGGCCACACCATCTGGCACGGCGACCGCAAGGTGGTGCTGCACCAGGTACCCTCGGGCATCCTCACCCCTGGCTGCCTCAACCTGGTGGGCAACGGCTGCGTGGTGGATCCGGTGCTCATCCACCTGGAATTCGACGACCTCCGGGTGGCGGGTGTGGAGCCCACGCCTGAACGGCTGGGCATCTCCACCCTGGCGCACCTGATCACCCCCATCCACAAGCGCCTCGACGCCATCGGCGGGGGCCGCATCGGCACCACCGGCCGGGGCATCGGCTACTGCTACGCCGACAAGGCCCTGCGCATCGGCGTGCGCCTGCAGGCCATCCTCGACGGAGACCTCCAGCAGCGCTGCGAGATCCTGCTGCAGCACCACAGCCCCTGGCTCGAGAGCCATGATCCCGGCTCGGTCCAGCAGCTGGCCGTCCAGCTGCCTTCCTTCTACGAAGCCTGCGAGCGGCTCTCCCCCCTGCTGCGCGACATCCGTCCCGAGCTGCAGGCCGCGCTGCAGGCCGGCCGCAACGTGCTCTACGAGGGCGCCCAGGGCGCACTGCTCGACCTCGACCAGGGCAGCTACCCCTTCGTCACCTCCTCCAGCACGGCCCTGGGGGGCGCGCTCACGGGCACCGGGGTGTACACCCCCTTCCACGAGCGCATCGCGGTGCTCAAGGCCTACACCACCCGCGTGGGCAACGGCCCCTTCCCCACCGAGCTGCACGACACCACCGGCGAGCAGCTGCGCGCCAACGGGCGCGAGTTCGGCGCCACCACCGGCCGGCCCCGGCGCTGTGGCTGGCTCGATCTCTCCCTGCTGCGCGAAGCCTTCCGCGCCTCCGGCTACACCGGCATCGCGCTGACCAAGCTGGACTGCCTCACAGGGCTGCCCGAAGTGCGGGTTGCCACCGGGCGCGACGCCCTGGGCGAGCCCGTCTACCGCAGCTTCCCCGGCTGGTCCGAGGACATCTCCGCTGCCCGCGGCCTCTCCGACCTGCCCCCCCCTGCCCGCGCCTATGTGCACTTCGTAGCCGAGCAGCTCGGCACCCCCCTGGCTCTCTTGTCGACCGGCCCCGATCGCGACCAGACCATCCTCCTGGAGTCTCCATGGTAGCCAGCAACGGCAAGGGCCCCTCCCAGCCGGGCCTCGACATCGACCTGGGCAACCTCTGCTCCAAGACCGCCTACGGCTGGGCCAAGCGCAGCTTCCAGAACCGCTGGAACAAGCTGGGCATGCCCTGCCTCAACGCCGAAGGTTCCTTCTCCAACCTGATGGAGTACGGCGAGCTGCGCATCGCCATGAGCTCCGACGGCATCGGCACCAAGGTGGAGCTGGCCGAGCGCATGGGGGTCTACGACAGCCTGGGCTTCGACCTGGTGGCCATGACCTGCGACGATCTCGCCGCCACGGGCATCGAGCCGGTCAACCTCAACAACGTGCTCGACGTGGACCGCCTGGACCACGAGGTGGTCGACGCCTTGATGCGCGGCCTGCACGCCGCCGCCACCCAGGCCGGCGTGGCCGTGGTGGGCGGCGAGATCGCCGAGCTGGGCGATCGCATCGGAGGCTGGGGAACGGGCATGCACTTCAACTGGTGCGCCACCGCCATCGGCGTGCTGCCCAAGCCGCGCAAGCCCATCGACGGCACCGCGGTGGAGCCCGACCAGGCCGTGATCTCCGTGCGCAGCCGTGGCTTCCGCTCCAACGGCTTCTCCCTGATCCGGCGCGTCATGCAGCGGGCCCACGGCCCCCACTGGCACCGCGAGGCCGCCGACCACCGGCAGAGCTGGGGTGAGGTGCTGCTGGCTCCGTCGCTGATCTACTGCCCGCTGGTCAACGCCCTCTTGCGCGAAAAGTACACCCTCAGCGGCGTGGTGCATGTCACCGGCGGCGGCGTAGCCGACAACCTCTCCCGGGTGCTGGCCACCAACGGCCTGGGCGCCCACCTGGACGATCTGCACGAGCCCCAGGCCTTCGTGCGCGCCCTGCAGGCCCTGGGCGACGTACCCGAAGAGCAGGCCTACCGCCTGTGGAACATGGGCAACGGCCTGCTGCTCATCGTGCCCCGCGGCGAGCTCGAGGCGGCCTGCAAGTTCGCGGCTCGCAAGGGCTACATGGCGCGTCCCTGCGGACGCATCACCGACTCCCGCCACATCCTGCTGGAGACCAAGGGCTGCCACCCCACCCAGCTGGTCCACGAATAGCTCCGGAGAACCGATGAGCCGCTCCCACCCCGCGGTCGTACAGCTCCACCTGGAACCGGGCGTGCCCGACGTGGCCGGCCGCCGCGTGTCCGAGGCAGCCCGCGCCTGGCTCGGCGTGGACACAGGTCGCGTCAAGACCGTGCAGGTCTATGTCATCGACTTCCCGCTCTCCGGCGGGCAGCTGCGCGACTTCGCCCAGCAAGCCCTGCGCGACCGGGTCATCGAGCGGGTGCTGGTGGACGAGCCCTACAGCGATCCTGGCTACCGCTCCTTCGTGCTGGTGGCCAAGCACCCGGGGGTCACCGACGACGTGGGCATCTCGGCCCAGCGCACCCTGGCCGACTGGCTCAACACCCAGCTCGACACCGCCACCCAGCACATCTTCGCACAGACGGTGTACCTGTTCGAGAACGCCGTGCCCGCCGAGCAGCTGCGCCAGCTGGCCGAGCAGGTGCTGGGCAACCCGCTGATCAACCAGTTCCGCTACGGGGCCTTCGACACCCTTCCCTGGGTGCACCCGGTGGTCAGCCTGCCCGCCGAGCCCGCGACCCACACCATCTCCCTGGACCTGCCGGACGACGAGCTGCTGGCGCTGTCCCAGCGCATGGTGCTCTCCCTCGATCTCGCCGAGCTGCACGCCATCCAGGCCCACTTTCGGGATCCGGCGGTGCGAGCGGGGCGCCGCCAGCGCAGCATGCCCACCGATCCCACCGACTGCGAGCTGGAGATCCTGGCCCAGACCTGGTCGGAGCACTGCAAGCACAAGGAATTCAACGCGCTGATCACCTACCGCGACCTCGACACCGGCGAAGAGCAGGTGGTGGACTCCCTGTTCAAGACCTACATCCGCGGCTCCACCGAGGCCATCCGCGGCCAGCTGCGGGCCGCAGGCCACGACTGGTTGGTCAAGATCTTCTCCGACAACGCCGGCGTGGTGCGCATCGACGACGATCGCGTCTTCGTGTGGAAGGTGGAGACCCACAACACGCCCTCGGCGCTGGATCCCTACGGCGGCGCCATCACCGGTATCCTGGGCAACAACCGCGACCCGCTGGGCACCGGCGTGGGCGGCGCCCGGCTGCTGTTCAACACCAACGTGCTGTGCTTCGGCCCCCCGGGCTACGACAAGCCCCTGCTGCCCGGCCAGCTGCACCCCGCCCGCATCATGGAGGGCGTGCGCAGCGGCATCGAGGACGGGGGCAACAAGTCGGGCATCCCCACCGTCAACGGGGCCATCGTCTTCGACGATCGCTACGCGGGCAAGCCGCTGGTGTACTGCGGCACCGGAGGGGTCATGCCCAGCCACTACCTGGGCAAGCCCAGCTGGGAGAAGCCCATCGATCCGGGCGATCGCATCCTGATGGCGGGGGGTCGGGTGGGCAAGGACGGCATCCACGGGGCCACCTTCTCCTCGGCCGAGGTTGACGAGAACTCCCCCCGCACCGCCGTGCAGATCGGCAGCCCCATCACCCAGAAGCTGCTGTCCGACTTCATGCAGCGCGCCTGTCAGCTGGGGCTCATCAAGTGCTCCACCGACAACGGCGCGGGCGGGCTCTCGTCTTCGGTGGGCGAGCTGGCCACCATCAGCGGCGGCGCCGTGGTGCAGCTCGAACACGTGCCCCTCAAGTACCCGGGGCTGATGCCCTGGGAGATCTTCGTGAGCGAGGCCCAGGAGCGCATGCAGCTGGTGGTGGAGCCCGACAAGCTGCAACAGGTCATGGATCTCGCGCGCCTGTTCGAGGTGGAGATCACCGACATCGGCGCCTTCACCAGCGATGGCCTGCTGCAGGTGCGCTACGGCGACGAGACCGTCGCGGCCCTCGACATCGAGTTCCTCCACGAAGGCGTGCCCCGCAAGCGCATGCTGGCAGAGTGGAGCGCCCCCAGGCTCTCCGAGCCCGATCTGCCCGAACCTGATGACCACGGCCAGGTGCTGCTGCGCCTGCTGGCGGCCGACGACATCTGCTCCCGCGAGCGCGTCATCCGCCAGTACGACCACGAGGTCAAGGGCAAGACCATCATCAAGCCGCTCATGGGCGCCGCGGGCGTGGCTCCTCAAGATGCGGCGGTGATGCGCCTGGGCTTCGACAGCTACGACGGCGTGGCGGTCAGCTGCGGCATCCTGCCGCGCTATGGCGACATCGACGCCTACGCCATGTCCGCCGGGGCCTTCGACGAAGCGGTGCGCCAGATCGTGGCCGTGGGTGGCCAGCTGCCCGATCCGGCCGATCCCACCAACCGCTTCTGGACGGTGAACGACAACTTCTGTGTGCCCGACTCGGCGTACCACCCCGAGCACAACCCCGACGGCAAGTACAAGCTGGCCCAGCTGGTGCGCATGGCCCAGGCCCTGTACGACATGTCCACCTTCCTGGGCGTCCCCATGACCTCGGGCAAGGACTCCATGAAGAACGACTTCAGGGTCGAGGGCACCAAGATCTCCGTGCCGCCCACCATCCTCTACTCCATGGTGGCCCGCATCCCCGACGTGCGCCGCTGCGTCACCTCCCAGTTCCAGGCCGCCGGCGATGTCATCTGCCTGCTGGGGCGCACCGCCGACGAGCTGGGAGCCAGCCAGTACTACAAGCTGCACGGCCAGCTGGGCGCCAACGTACCCCAGGTGGACATGCCCAGGGCCCGCGAGCTGTACCAGCGGGTGCACAAGGCCATCTCCTACGGCCAGATCGCCTGATGTCACGAGTGCTCCGATGGGGGCGTGGGGGTGGCCGTGGCCGAGTGCTGGTTGGGCTGGGGGCTGGGCTGCGAGGTGGAGATCGAGGTGGAGGACTGGGGCGTCGGCGCCACGGCCCTGCTCTACGCCGAGTCCCACTCCCGCTTCGTGGTCTCGGTGCCCGCCCACAAGCTGCAGGCCTTCCTGGAGCTCATGGGCACCCACTGCCACGTGCTCGGCCGCGCCACCTCCAAGCCGCGCATGTGGGTCTGCCACCACGGCGATCCCATCATCAACCTGCCCGTCCAGGCGCTGCTCGACGCCTGGCAGGGCGGCTCGGTGGGGAGGGTGTCATGAGCCGCTCCGTACACACGCTGGTCATCACCGGCTTCGGCATCAACTGCGAAGAGGAGCTGGCGGCGGCCTGGCAGCTGGCCGGCGCCGCGGCCCGCATCGCACACCTCAACGAGGTGCTCAGCGGCGCCGTGTCCATCCACGACTTCCAGGTCATCAGCCTGCCCGGCGGCTTCTCGTTTGGCGACGACCTGGGCTCGGGCAAGGTGCTGGCCAACAAGATCCGCTTCGCTCGCCTGCCCTCCGGGCGCACCCTGCTGGCCGAGATCCGCGTCTTCCTCCAGGGCGGCGGCTTCATCATCGGCATCTGCAACGGCTTCCAGGCGCTGGTCAAGATGGGCCTGCTGCCCGATGTGGGCGGCGAGCAACGCCAAGAGGTCTCCCTCACCACCAACAAGTCGGGCCTCTTCGAGGACCGCTGGGTGCACTGCAAGGTGCGCCCCGACACCCACACGGTCTTCTTGAAGGGCATCGACATCATCGCCCTGCCGGTGCGCCACGGCGAGGGCCGCCTGCTCATGCCCGACCCCCAGCTGCGCGAGCACATCCGCAGCCAGCATCTGGACTGCATGGCCTACTGCACCCCCGACGGCGAGCCCACCAGCGACTACCCGGCCAACCCCAACGGCGCCGACCTGGACTGCGCGGCCTTGATCGATCGCAGCGGCCAGGTGCTGGGCATGATGCCCCACCCCGAGGCCTTCCTCTCCCTCTACAACCATCCCGACTGGCCTTCCATGCTGCGCGCCGATCCCGCGCGCTGCGAAAAAGGTGCTGGGCTGCGCATCTTCGAGAACCTGGTGCAGCACCTGCAGGGCCAGCCCTCCGAGGAGCAGGCATGAACATCCCCATCCGACGCGCGCTGCTGTCGGTGTCCGACAAGACGGGCATCACGGACCTCGCCCGGGCGCTGCACGGCCTCGGCGTGGAGATCATCTCCACCGGCGGCACCGCCGCGGCGCTGCGCGAAGCCGGGCTGCCGGTCACCGACATCCAGCAGGTGAGCGGCAACCCCGAGGCCTTCGGTGGCCGCATGAAGACCATCAGCTTCGCGGTGGAGTCGGCGCTGCTGTTCCATCGCGAGCGCGACGCCGCCGAAGCCGCCAGCCTGGGCATCGAGCCCATCGACCTGGTGGCCTGCAACCTCTACCCCTTCCAGCAGGCCTGGCAGGCGGGGGCCGAGCTGCCCGAGCTCTGTGAACAGATCGACATCGGCGGCCCCACCATGCTGCGCGCGGCCGCCAAGAACGCCGCCTTCGTGGCCGCGCTGTGCGACCCCACCCACTACGGCGCGGTCATCGCGGAGCTGCAGGCCAACCAGGGCGGCCTGTCGCTGGCCACCCGCCAGCTGCTGGCGCGCCAGGTGTTCAACCACAGCGCCGACTACGACGCCGCCATCGCCCAGGCGCTGGACCAGGCGGGCGGCGAACGCAGCCTGCGCCTCGCCTACCACCAGCCCACCCCGCTGCGCTACGGCGAGAACAGCCACCAGCAGGCCTCGTTCCTGCGCCAGCGCGACGCCGAGCATTCCCTGCACGACGCCGAGATCCTGGGCGGCAAGGCGCTGTCCTACAACAACATCGTCGATCTCGACGCGGCGCTGCAGGCCGCGCTGGGGCTGGGCCCCGGGGGCTGCGCCATCATCAAGCACACCAACCCCTGCGGCCTGGCCCAGGGTGCCGAGCAGGCCTCGGTGTTCGCGGCGGCCTGGGCGGGCGATCCCCTCTCCTCCTTCGGCTCGGTCATCGCCTTCAACGCGCCCCTGCAGCTCGAAGCCGCGCGCTTCCTGAACCTGCACGCCGACAAGATCCGCCAGCGCCGCTTCGTCGAGGTGGTGGCCGCCCCCGCCTTCGAGGACGGCGTGGTGGAGTACCTGCAGCGCAACAGGAACCTGCGCATCCTGCGCTACCTGCCCGAGCAGGTGGCCCAGGCCCGCCAGCTGCGGCACGTCCCCGGCGGGCTGCTGCTGCAGGACTGCGACGACCAGGCTCTGGGCGAGCTGCGGCAGGTCACCCAGCTGCAGCTGGAGCCGCTCGACCACCAGCTCCTGGGCTTCGGCGCGGCGGCGGTCCGCCAGGTCAAGTCCAACGCCATCGTGGTGGTGAGGCGCCGAGACGACGGCGTGCTGCAGCTGCTGGGCATGGGCGCCGGCCAGCCCAACCGGGTCAACAGCACCCGCCTGTCCATCGAGCGGGCCCGGCTCAACCTCGAGCTCGAAGCCAAGCTGCTGGAGCTGGATCCTGTCCAGCACATCCAGCGGGAGCTGGGCCGCGCCTACCTGGTCTCCGACGCCTTCTTCCCCTTCCCCGACAACGTGGAGGTGGCCGCCGAAGCCGGCCTCCGCCACCTGTTCCAGCCCGGTGGCTCCATCCGCGACAAGGCGGTCACGCGCCGCTGCGACGAGCTGGGGCTGTCCATGACCTTCACCGGCCTGCGCCACTTCAAGCACTAGGACACAGCGATGAGCACCCTCACCGACTTCACCATCGGACAGCTTCCCTACCTGCACCAGGGCAAGGTGCGCGAGATCTACCGGGCGGCCCCGGGTCAGCTCCTGATCGTGGCCACCGACCGCCTCTCGGCCTTCGACTCGGTGCTCGACAGCCCCATCCCCGGCAAGGGCTCCGTGCTCTCCTCCCTGGCCGCCTGGTGGTTCGAGCAGACCGCGGATCTAGTGCCCAACCACCTGCTCCGGGTGGTGGATCCCAACGCCTGCCTGGTCAAGGAGTGCCAGCCCATCCTCATCGAGGTGGTGGTGCGCGGCTACCTCTGCGGCTCCATGTGGCGCCGCTACCGGGCCGGCGAACGCAGCTTCGAGGGCAACGTGCTGCCCGATGGGCTCACCGAGAACGCCCGGCTGCCGCACCCCATCGTCACCCCCACCACCAAAGAAAAGTCCGACCGGCCCATCACGCCCGCGGCCATCGTGGCCGAGGGCTGGACCACCCAGGAGCGCTGGGCCCGCATGCAGCGGCTGGGCCTGCAGCTGTTCGACCGCGGCACCCGTCTGCTGGCCGAGCAGGGCATCATCCTGGTGGACACCAAGTACGAGTTCGGCCTGCTCGACGGCGAGATCATCCTCATCGACGAGATCCACACCCCCGACTCCTCGCGCTTCTGGCCGGCGGAGTCCTGGGCGCGGGACCCCGCCAGCGCTGTACAGCTGGACAAGGAGTTCGTGCGCAAGTGGCTCATGGCCCACAAGCTGGGCGGCGTGGTGCCCAGCTCGCTGCCGGCGGACGTGGTGGGCGAGACCACCCAGCGCTACCGCGACATCTTCCAGCGCATCACGGGCCAGCCCGCCCCCGGGCTGAGCGCCGATCCTCTCGGTCGCCTCTACGACAACCTCGTGGCCAACCAGGTCATCCGCGAGGGCTACGTGGTGCTGATCATGGGCTCCCCGGTGGACGAGCCCCACTGCCTGCGCATCAAGGAGCTGGTGGAGGCCTACGACATGGGCTGCCACATGCGGGTGGTCTCCGCCCACAAGAACGGCGAGCGCATCTTCGACATGGCCCACTTCTACAACCGCTCCATCGAGCCCGGCTCGGTGGTGGCGGTGGCCGGGCTGTCCAACGGCCTGGGCGGCGCCCTGGCGGCCAACTTCGCGCTGCCGGTCACCAACTCGCCCCCCTTCGCCGACAAGCTGGATCTGCTCATCAACATCAACTCCTCGTTGATGCTGCCCAGCAAGACCCCGGCCGGCACAGTGGTGCGCCCCGAGTCGGCCGCCATGCTCTCGCTGCGCAACCTGAACCTGCCGTCGCTTCGGCGCCGGTTCCGCGCCGAGATCGCCTCCTTGAAGGCCGATCTCATCGAAAAGGACGCGCTCTTCCGGGAGAAGTAGCATGCACGACAGCGCCCTCTCGCCCCTCGATGGCCGCTACGCCCAGCGGCTGGAGCCCCTGCGCAGCTTCTTCTCGGAGCGCGCCCTGGTCACCGCCCGCTGCCGGGTGGAGCTGTGCTGGGTGCAGGCGCTGTGCCAGCCGGGGCTGTTCCCGGAGCTGGACGAGGACGAAGCCCAGCGCGTACAGGGTTGCCTGGCGGATCCCCTGGGCGAGAGCGGCTGGCGACGCGTCAAGGAGATCGAGGCCCGCACCCGGCACGACGTCAAGGCGGTGGAGATCTACCTGCGAGAGCGGCTGCAGCTGGGCCACGCTCAGGTGATCCACTTCGGGCTCACCTCCGAAGACGTCAACAACCTGGCCTGGTCCACCCTGTTCCAGGCCTACCGCGACCAGCAGCAGCTGCCCCAGCTGGCCGGTCTGATCCGGCAGCTCTGCGAGCAGGCCAGGGGCTGGCGCGCGGCGGCCTTCCCCGCCCACACCCACGGCCAGCCCGCCTCGCCCACCACCGCCGGGAAAGAGCTCGCGGTGTTCGCCCATCGCCTGCTGCGGCTGTACAGCGAGCTGCGCGCCCTGCCCTTCCGCGGCAAGCTGGGGGGCGCCACGGGCAACCACAGCGCCCTGCTGGCGGCCTTTCCGCAGCACGACTGGCCCGCCGTCAGCGCCGACTTCGTCAGCTCGCTGGGCCTGCAGCCCAACGCCATCACCACGCAGGTAGAGGACCACGACTCCTGGGTGGCCTGGTTCGACTGCACCCGGCGCGTCAACAGCGCGGTGCTGGACCTGGATCGCGACGCCTGGGCCTACATCTCGCGCGGGCTGTTCAAGCAGCGCAAGGCCCCGGGCCAGGTGGGCAGCTCCACCATGCCCCACAAGGTCAACCCCATCAATTTCGAGAACAGCGAAGGCAACCTGGAGATCTCCTGCGCCCTGCTGGCCTTCCTGGGCAGCAAGCTGGGCCACTCGCGCATGCAGCGCGACCTGTCCGACAGCACCGTGCAGCGCAACGTGGGGGTGGCGATGGGCCACGCCTGGCTGGCACTGCAAGAGACCGGGCGTGGGCTGGGCAAGCTCGATCTGGACGCGGCTCGCTGCCGCGCCCTGCTGGCGGGCCTGCCCGAGCTGCTGGCGGAACCCCTCCAGACCGTGCTGCGGCTCGAGGGTATCGAAGACCCCTACGAGCTGCTGCGGCGAGCCACGCAGGGCCGCGCCGTCACCCGCGAGCTGCTGGCGGAGCTGGTGGCCTCGCTGCCCATCCCCCAGGCCACCAAGGAACGTCTTGGGGCCCTCACCGTCGCCGGCTACGTCGGCGTCGCCCCCCTGCTGGTGGATCGTGTCTTGCGAGAAGCCGAGGAGGTCCTGGCATCATGAGCAACGTCGCAGTGATCGGTTCGGGTGGCCGTGAGCACGCCCTGGCCTGGAAGCTCTCGCAACACATGGATCCTTCCAGGGTGCTGGTGCTGCCCGGCAACGGGGGCACGAGCGACAACCTGGCCGTGGATCCCATGGACTTCGCCGCGGTGGAGGCCGCCTGCCGCCAGCACCAGGTGGGGCTGCTGGTGGTGGGTCCCGAGGCCCCGCTGGCGGCCGGCATCGCCGATCACTTCGCGGGCTGGGGCGTCATGGTCTTGGGGCGGGGGGGCTCCGGGGCGGGGCTCGTGGGCTCCAAGATCTGGTCAAAGTAATTCATGGCCCGCCAGGGGGTGGCCACGGCGGAGTTCCAGGTGTTCCAGCGGCCCTCCGATGCGCGCGCCTACGTGGAGCGGCTGGGGGACGACCTGGTCATCAAGTACGACGGTCTCGCCGCTGGAAAGGGAGTGTTCGTCTGCACCAGCGTGCCCCAGGCCCAGGCCGCCCTCGACACCCTGGAGCAGCGCTACGGCGCCGACGCCGCCTGCCTGGTGGAGCAGCGGCTGCTGGGCGACGAGATCTCCATCCTGGGCCTCACCGACGGCCAGACCATCCGCCTGCTGCAGCCTTCCCAGGACCACAAGCAGCTGCTGGAAGGCGACCGGGGCCCCAACACCGGCGGCATGGGCGCCTTCTGCCCGGTGCCCGCCTTCACCCCGGCCATGCTGGCGGCGGTGCGGCAACAGATCGAGGCCCCCACCCTGGCGGGGCTGCGCGCCGAAGGCATCGACTACTGCGGAGTCATCTACTTCGGCATCATGATGACCGCCCAGGGCCCCCAGCTGCTGGAGTACAACGTGCGGCTGGGCGATCCCGAGACCGAGGTGCTGCTACCAGCCCTGCGGTCCGATCTGCGCGAGCTGCTCGAAGCCTGCGCCGACGGCGAGCTGCACCGGGTGCAGCCGGTGTTCAACCCGGGCTTCTTCGTGGACGTGGTGTTGGCCTCGGGCGGTTACCCGGGCAGCTACCCCAAGGGCCTGGAGATCACCGGAGTGGAACAGGCCGCCGAACAGGCCCTGGTCTTCCATGCCGGTACGCGCCGTGATGGCGATCGCCTGCTCACCTCGGGTGGCCGCGTGCTCAACGTGGTGGCCCAGGGCCCTGACCTCGAGAGCGCCATCCAGGGCGCCTACGCCGCCGCCGAGCAGATCAACTTCCAGGGCAGGACCCTGCGCGCCGACATCGGCCGCAGGAGCTGGTGCACATGATCACCTCCGCCAAGCAGCGCATGGCCATCCTGCTGTCGGGCCGCGGCAGCAACATGGTGGCGCTGGTGCGCGAGGCCCAGCAGGGCATCCTGCAGGGCTGCTGCGATCCGGTGCTGGTCTTCTCCAACGTGCCCGACGCTCCGGGCCTGGCCAAGGCCGCCGCGCTGGGCCTCCCCACCCGCAGCGCCCCTTCCCGCGGCAAGCGCCGCTCGGTCTTCGACCGCGAGCTGCTCCAGCTGGTGGAACCCTTCGAACCCGACTGGCTCGTGCTGGCCGGCTACATGCGCATCCTCACGCCCCAGGTGGTGCGGCGCTTCCGCGACCGCATCGTCAACATCCACCCCGCCGATACCCGCCAGCACCAGGGGCTGGGCGGCTACGACTGGGCCTGGGACAATCGGCTGGAGTCCACCATGATCACCGTACACGTGGTGGACGAGGGCCTCGACACGGGCCCGGTGCTGGCCCAGCGCGAGGTTGATCTGCGCGGCGCGGCCAGCCTGCACGAAGTAGAGCAGCGGGGTCTCGCCGTCGAACACGGCTTCTACGCGCAGGTGCTGCGCGATCTCTTCAGCGGGCGCATCAGCTGCCCACCGGAGGCCTAGCCCATGTGTGGCATCATCGGCATCTTCGGCCACCACGACGCCTTCCCCGAGCTCTACTCGGGCCTGGTGGCCTTGCAGCACCGGGGCCAGGATGCCGCGGGCATCGTCACCTTCGACGACGCCTTCCGCCTCAAGAAGGGCCTGGGCCAGGTGAACACGGTGTTCAAGGAGCGCCACATGGGGCGCCTGCGCGGCCCCGTCGGCCTGGGGCACGTGCGCTACGCCACCCAGGGCTCCAACGAAGAGCTCGACGCCCAGCCCATGGCGGTGAACTATCCGCTGGGCATCGCCATGGTGCACAACGGCAACGTCACCAACTTCTCGCAGCTGCGGCGCACCCTGTACCACGAGAACCATCGCCTGGTGCAGACCACCTGCGACGTGGAGCTGATCCTCTACACCCTGGCCGCCGAGCTGGAGACCAAGAACCTGGCCAGGCTGAGTGTAGAAGAGATCTTCGAGTGCATCGGCGCGGTGCAGCGCAAGGTGCGCGGCGCCTACTCGGTCATCGCCCTCATCGCCAACGTGGGCCTGGTGGCCTTCACCGACTCGCGGGGCATCCGCCCCCTGGTCTTCGGCCGCCGCTTCGCCGACCAGGGCATCGTCTACGCCTTCGCCTCCGAGACCAACGTCTTCGACTACCTGGGCTTCGAGACCATCCGCGACGTGGGCAACGGCGAGGCCATCTTCATCGACATGGACCGCCAGGTGCACGCGCGCAGCTGCGTCCAGGAGCCGCCGGCCTTCTGCGTCTTCGAGTACATCTACTTCGCCCTCGAAGACTCTGTGCTCAAGGGCCGCACGGTGGCGGGTGAGCGGGTGCGCATGTCCCGGGCCCTGGCCGAGACCTTCCGCAAGACCGGGCTCAAGCCCGACATCGTCATCGATGTGCCCGCCTCGGCCTACTTCTTCGCCTCGGGCATGGCGGAGTCCATCGAGACCCCCTACCGCCGCGGTCTGGTCAAGAACCCCCACATGGGCCGCAGCTTCATCGATCCCACCCAGGAAGGCCGCGAGCGCATCGTGCGCCAGAAGCTCAACCCCATCCGCGACGTGATCCGCGGCAAGAAGCTGGCGGTGGTGGACGACTCCATCGTGCGCGGCACCACCGCGCGCCACCTGGTGCGCCTGCTCAAGAGCTCGGGCGCGGCCGAGGTCTACTTCGTCTCCGCCTCGCCGCCCTTCCGCTTCCCCTGCGTGTACGGCATCGACATGTCCATCAAGCGGGAGATGATCGCGGCCAACTACCCCATCGAGCAGATCGCCCGCTACATGGGGGCCGAGGCCGTGATCTACATGGAGCTCGACGATCTCAAGGAGCTCTACGCCGACCTGCCCTGCTGCTTCGCCTGCTTCTCGGGCGAGTACCCCACCGCCATCACCACCAGCGCCCTCGAGCAGATCGAGCAGGACCGGGTATGCTCCAAGAACAAGTAGATACCGTCGTCATCCTCGACTACGGCGGGCAGTACACGCACCTCATCGCCAAGGCCGTGCGCGGCCTGGGTGTGTACAGCCGCATCGAGCAGCCCGAGACCTTCCGGCCCGAACGCGAGCCGCACCTGGTGGGCCTGGTGCTCTCCGGCGGCCCCAGCTCGGTGTACGAGCCCGACGCCCCGGGCCTGCACTTCGATCCCCGCGAGGTCCCGGTGCCCATCCTGGGGCTCTGCTATGGCCACCAGCTGCTGGCCCAGGCCGTCGGCGGCGAGGTGCACGGCGAAGGTGAAGGCGAGTACGGTCTGGCCGAGGCCGACTGCAGCGCCGAAGCGGCACTGTTCCAGGGCCTCGACGCTGTGCAGCCGGTGTGGATGAGCCACCGCGACGCGGTGGTGCGCCTGCCCGCCGGCTACCGGGTCACCGCCTCCTCCATCGACCTGCCCATCGCCGCCTTCGAGTCCCCCGACCAGCGCATCTTCGGGCTGCAGTTCCACCCCGAGGTGAGCCACACGCGAGCTGGTCCCGCCATCCTCGATCGTTTCCTCTCGCGCTGCACCGAGCGCCGTGACTGGGATCCCGGCAGCTACGCCGATCTGTTGGCGGAGCAGCTCAGGCGCCAGGTGGGCCAGCGGCAGATCTTCCTGCTGGTCTCCGGCGGGGTGGACTCCCTGGTCACCCTGGCGCTGCTCATCCGGGCCCTGGGCCCCGACCGCGTGCACTCCCTGCACGTGGACACAGGCTTCATGCGCCTGGGCGAGTCCAGCGCCATCATGGACTTCCTGGCGGGCCTGGGCTTCGGCAACCTGCACCTGGCCCAGGCCGAGCAGCGCTACCTGCGCGCGCTGGCCGGGGTGGTGGACCCGGAAGAGAAGCGCGCCATCATCGGGCGCCTGTTCATCGACGTGGTGGACGACGAGGTGCTGCAGCTCGACCTGGGTCCCGACTGGCTGCTGGCCCAGGGCACCATCTACCCCGACAGCATCGAGTCCGGCGCCACCGCCAAGGCCGAGGTCATCAAGACCCACCACAACCGGGTGCCCGAGATCCAGCGCCTCATCGCCGCCGGCCGGGTGGTGGAGCCCCTGCTGGATCTCTACAAGCACGAGGTGCGCGATCTGGGCCGCCAGCTGGGCCTGCCAGCCCACCTGGTGGATCGCCACCCCTTCCCCGGTCCGGCGCTGGCCATCCGCGCCCTGTGCAGCGCCGACCAGCAGCCCCCCGCGGGCTTCGACGCCGAGCAGCCTGTCGCGGCGTCCCTGGCTGCCGAGCACGGCATGCTGGCCAGCGTGCTGCCGGTGCGCTCGGTGGGCGTGCAGGGCGACTCCCGCACCTACCAGCACCCGGTGGCCCTCTGGAACCCGCCGGATCGCTCGCTCGACTGGCAGGCGGTGCATCGCTGCGCCAGCGAGGTGGTCAACCGGCTGCGCAGCCTCAACCGCGCCGTCTTCGCCCCGGCGGGGCTCCACCCGGCCAGCCTGCGGCTGCTGCCCACCACCCTGGACAAGCCCGGCATGGACCTGCTGCGACAGGTTGATCACCTGGCTCACGAGCTCACCGCCCACTGCAGCGACATCTGGCAGATGCCGGTGGTCTCCCTGCCCCTGGTGGACTCCCGGGGGCGGCGGGCCTTCGTGCTGCGTCCCGTCACCTCCCGCGACGCCATGACCGCCGACTTCTTCCGCATGCCTCCCGACCTGTTGGCTCGGCTGATCGGCGCCCTGCAGGCCATCCCCGGGGTAGGCCCCATCCTCTACGACGTCACCACCAAGCCCCCGGGGACCATCGAGTGGGAGTAATCCAGCGCATCGTCGACGCCCGCTGGTTGGAGCCCCAGGGCGGCTTCGCGCAGGGCGTGATCCTCATCCAGGACGGCCGCCTGCGGCTGCGCCCTGGTGTGCAGGATCGCGCCGGGTCGGGCGACATCGGCGCCCAGGGCATGCTGGTGCTGCCCGGGCTGGTGGATCCCCACGTGCACCTGCGCGAGCCCGGCCAGGCCCGCAAAGAAGGCCTCAAAAACGGCGGCCTGGCGGCCCTGGCGGGGGGCGTGACCACCCTGCTGGACATGCCCAACAACAATCCGCCCACCAGCACCGCGGCGCGCCTGGAGGCCAAGCGGGGCCTCTTTCGCCGCAAGAGCCCCGTGAACTGGGGCCTGTTCCTGCAGGCCACCCCCCGGCACCAGGATCCAAACGTGGCGGCCAGCATCGCGCCGGGCACCAGCGCGCTCAAGATCTACATGGCCCGGTCCTCGGCCCATCCAGCGGTCAACGATCCTCGCGTGCTGCGGGGCCTGCTTCGTGCCTGGCCGCGGGTGGCGATCCACGCCGAGGACGACAGCGCTTTCAAGGCCGGGCCCTTCGACCAGCGCCAGGTCCGCCACCACGTTCACCGCCCACGAGCCTCCATCCAGCTGGCCCTGCACAAGATCGAAGCCGCCCTGCGAGCCCTGCCACCCAACGAGCGACCCCGGGTGGTCATCCTGCACGCCGCCACCATCCAGGAGGTGCGCTGGCTGGCGCGCATGAAGGCCGAAGGCTTCGACCTGTGGGGCGAGACCTGCCCCCACTACCTGGTGTTCACGGAGCAGGACCAGGAGCGCCTGGGTGGACTGCTCAAGGTCAACCCGCCCATCCGTGGGCCACAGGACCGCGAGGCCCTGCGCCGGGCCCTGGCCGACGGCACCATCGACTTCCTGGCCACGGATCACGCCCCGCACGCCCCCACCGAGAAAGCCCAGCTCGCCGACCCCCCCTCGGGGATCGCCGCCATCGAGTGGCTCTGGCCCCTGCTGCTGGGTTTCCAGGAGCAGGGCTGGCTGGGCTGGGAGCAGCTCACCCGGGTGGGCTGCGCGGCGGCTTCCCGCTGCTACCACCTGCCCGGGCGCGGCGGCATCCGCGACGGCGCGGCGGCCGACCTGGTGCTGGTGCGGCGGGTGGAGAAGCCGCTCCCCACCCGGATACACACGCGTGCCGCCGCCCGGCCCTACCCGGCCCTGTCCTGGCGGGTCCAGTCCACCATCGTCAACGGCCTGCTCGCCTACCACGACGGGCACGCCACCGGCGCCAGAGGCGCCCAGGAGATCTACGCCCCATGAGCTACCAAGACGACCTGGTCCGGCTGCTGTGCGACGCGGGTGCCTTGCGGTTCGGCAGCTTCACCCTCAAGTCCGGCGCCTCGTCGCCCTTCTTCGTCAACCTGGGTGATGTGGCCTCGGGCGCCCACGTGGCGGCGCTGGGTGGCCTGATGGCCCAGGGGCTGCGCGAGGGTTTTCCTCAGGCGGAGAGCCTCTTCGGCCCGGCCTACAAGGGCATCGTGATGGCCAGCGCCATCGCCCAGGCCGCCAGCCGCGAGCTGGACTGGGATCTGCCCTTCTTCTACGACCGCAAGGAGCAGAAGACCCACGGCGAGGGTGGCAGCTACATCGGCACCCTGCCTGAGCCGGGCTCCGTCGTGGTCATCATCGATGACGTCTACAGCTCGGGGGGCACCAAGCTCGACGCGGTGCGCGCCCTGCGCCGCGACTTCGACGTGGACCCGGTGGGCATCCTGGTGGCGGTGGACCGCCGCCAGAGAGACGTGGAGCTGGATCCCGAGCTGCCCCCCATGGCTTCCCTGGTGGACCTGCCCTTCCTGGTGGACTGGCTGGCCCGCAACGACCCGGCGCACTTCGGCGCCGTCCTGCGCTTCTTCGAGGAGAGACCATGAGCTCCAAGACCTGGCGGCTGATCCCGGCCATGGACGTCACCAGCTTGAGCGAGGCCCGGCGCATCGCCGCCGCGGTGGGCGAACACCCCTTCGTGCACGGCTTCAAGCTGGGCTTCTCCCTTGGCCTCGGCTTCGGCCTGCCCGCGGCGGTGGCGGCCATCCGCGAGCACAGCAGCAAGCCCATCATCTACGACCATCAAAAAGCCGCCACCGACATCCCGGCCACCGGCGCGCTCTTCGCCCGGGTCATGGCCCAGGCGGGCATCGACGAGGTCATCCTCTTCCCCCAGGCGGGGCCCGAGACCCTGCGGGCCTGGGTCGCCGCCCTCCACGACCAGGGCCGCAAGGTCATCGTGGGCGGCGCCATGACCCACCCGGCCTATCTCGCGGCCGAAGGCGGCTTCCTGCAGGATGACGCCCCCGCGCGCATGTACGGCGTCGCGGCCCAGGCTGGCGTGCGGGCCTTCGTGGTGCCGCTCACCAAGCCCGAGGTGGCGCTGGCCTCCATGCGCGCCGCGGGCATCGGCGCCGAGTCCGAGTTCTACTCGCCGGGCTACGGCAAGCAGGGCGGCGACCCCTCCCGCTTCGACTTCATCCAGCGGCACCACATCATCGTGGGCCGCTCGCTGCTGGGAGCCGCCGACCCGGCTGCCTGGGTCGATGGCCTGCAGCGCGAGCTCGAGGGTGGCTCATGAAGCGCGACCTCATCTCCATCAACGATCTGTCCAGGGAGGCCATCGAGGCCTACCTGGCCGGCGCGGCCGCCATCGAGCGCGTGCCGCGCCGTCACAAGCTGGAGCTGCTGCGTGGCTTCATCCTGTTGGAGATGTTCTTCGAGCCCTCCACGCGCACCAAGCTGTCCTTCGAGGCGGCCATGCGGCGCCTGGGTGGCGATGTCATCGGCTTCTCAGACGTGAGCACCACCTCCGTCAAGAAGGGCGAGTCCTTCCTCGACACGGTGCGCACCGTCGAGAACTACGCCGACATCATGGTCATCAGGCACCACCAGGAGGGCGCTGCCCGGCTGGCCGCGGTCACCAGCCGCCTGCCGGTGCTCAACGCCGGCGATGGCACCAACCAGCACCCCACGCAGACCCTGCTGGACCTGTACACCATCAAGAAGTTCTTCGGCCGCATCACGGGCCTCAAGATCTGCCTGGCGGGCGATCTCAAGTACTCGCGCACCGTCTACTCGCTGCTGCGCACCCTGCGCCTGTTCGAGGACAACGAGTTCCTGCTGGCCTCCCCCGACGCGCTGCGGGTGCCCGAGTACCTCAAGTACGACGACGCGGGCCGGCGACAGTCCTTCGTGGAGACCGACGATCTGCACGCCGCGGTGTGCAACTGCGACGTGCTCTACATGACGCGCATCCAGCGCGAGCGCTTTCCGGACATCGTGGAGTACGAGAAGGTCAAGAACATCTTCAGGCTCGACGCAGCCATGCTCGAGGGGGCCAGACCGCACCTCAAGGTGCTGCATCCGCTGCCCCGGGTCGACGAGATCACCGCCGATGTCGATGCCACCGGGCACGCCGGCTACTTCGAGCAGGTGGGCAACGGCGTGATCATGCGCGAAGCCGTGCTGCTGCATCACCTGGGGGTGTCGCTGTGAGCGCAACCGAAAAGCACCTCCTCATCCCCAAGATCGAGAGCGGCGTGGTCATCGACCACATCCCGGCCGGGCTCGGGCTGCGCATCGTCGAGATCATGCGGCAGTGGGCGGGCCTCGAAGACGCCATGCTCACCCTGGGCCTCAACCTGGCCAGCACCCGGGCCGGCACCAAGGACATGGTGAAGCTGCACGACCACCAGCTGCCCGCCGCGGTGGTGGCGCAGATCGCGCTGGTCTCGCCCGGCCTGACCATCAAGCGAGTGCAGGACTTCCGCGTGGTCGAAAAGCTCGTGCTGCAGCCTCCGCGCGAGATCCGGGATCTGGCCATCTGCCGCAACCCCAACTGCGTCACCAACCGCGAGGCGGGTGTGCGCACCCACTTCAAGGCGGTGGATCCCAAGGCCAGCAAGTTCCGCTGTTCCTTCTGCGAGCGGGTCTTCCGCCTGCGGCACATGCAGTTCACCACGCCCATCTCCGCCTGATCTCCGCCACCATCGAGCTCGCCTTGCCGTCCATCGCCACCTCCATCGCCGGTGTCCCCCTGGCCTCTCCGCTGGTGCTGGCCTCCGGGGTCCTGGGCATCTCAGCCTCCTCCCTGGCCTTCGTGGCCGATCATGGCGCGGGAGCGGTCACCACCAAGTCCTGCTCCCTGCAGCCCCGCAAGGGGCACCCCACCCCGGTGGTGGCGGCCTTCGAGCACGGGTTGATCAACGCGGTGGGGCTCTCCAATCCCGGCGCCGCCGGCATGGCCGCCGAGGTCCAGGACTACCTGCGGCGGGGCGGCGCGCCGGTCATCGCCTCGGTCTTCGGTGCCGACGCGCGGGAGTTCGCCCAGGTCAGCGCCATACTAGCCGCCGCGCGGCCGCAGCTGCTGGAGGTGAACGTCTCCTGCCCCAACGTGGCCTCCGAGTTCGGCACCCCTTTTTCATCCGATCCGGTGGCCACCGCCGAGATCACGCGGGCGGTGGTGGAGCAGGCCCAGGGCATCCCCGTGGCGGTGAAGCTCTCCATCCACTGTCCCTCCCTGGGCGCGATGGCCGCGGCCTGCGCCGACGCGGGTGCCTCCGCCCTCACCGCCATCAACACGGTGGGACCGGCCATGATCATCGAGACCGGCTCCCGCCACGCGGTGCTGTCCAACAAGGTGGGTGGGCTCTCGGGGCCCGCCATCCTGCCCCTGGCGGTCAAGGCGGTCTGGGAGCTCTCCCACGCCTGCTCGCTGCCCATCATCGGCACCGGAGGTGTGGAGACCACCGACGGCGCGCTGCAGCTGCTGCTGGCCGGTGCCTCGGCGGTGGGTGTGGGCACAGGCATCTGGCGCAGGGGCGTCACCGTGCTGCAGGAGATCAACCAGGGACTGCGGGGCTGGCTCCACCAGCAAGGCTGCGCTGAGCTCTCCGAGATCATCGGAGCTGCCCATGCCTGAGTCCCCCGGCGCCATGCGCAGCTACCCCCTGCTGCGGGTCCTGGAGCACGCCCCGGACACCCGCAGCTTCGTTTTCTCGCAGCCCTTCCATGCCCTGCCAGGCCAGTTCGTGTTCGCCTGGATCCCCGGCGACCAGGAGAAGCCCTTCTCCATCTCGGAGCTCTGCGATGGTGAGCTGGAGATCACGGTCAAGGCCGTGGGCGGCTTCACCCGCGCCATGATGGCCCTGCGCCCTGGCGACCGGGTGGGCCTGCGCGGTCCCTTCGGCAGCAGCTTCGATGCCTCGGGCCCCGTGGTGCTGCTCGGGGGCGGCATCGGCATCGCGCCTATCCGCTTCCTGGCCAGGCAGCTGCGGCGGCAGGGCCGACAGGATCCAGTGCTGCTGGGGGCGCGCGGCGCCGACGAGCACATCTTCGTCCATGACTTCCGACGACTCGGGGCGCGCTTTGCCACCGACGACGGCAGCCTCGGGCTGCATGGAACCGTGAGCGACCTGCTGCAGCGGCTGCCTGATCTCCAGGCTGGCACCACGCTCTGCGGCTGCGGTCCCGAGCCCATGCTGCTGGCCCTGCGGGCGGCGGCCCTGGAGCGCGGCCTGGCGGTGCAGCTGTCCTTCGAGCGCCTGATGAAGTGCGGGCTTGGCATCTGCGGCCAGTGCTGCGCAGACGGCTCGGGCATCCGCCTGTGCGTGGAAGGCCCGGTGCTGAGCGAGGCCCACCTGGCACGACTCACCCACCTGGGCCAGCCCCACCGCGACGCGACGGGGCTCAGGTAGCGCCGTCGCTGCCCGCTCCGCTGTGCAGGTGGGCGGCGGCGATGTCGGCCACCTGCCGCGGCATGGGCACGATGCGCTCGAGCTCGTCGCGGAACACCACCTCGGTGACGGCATCCGCCACCACCTCGCCGCTGCCGTCGATGACCAGGCGCTGACCGAAGATCAGCTTGCGGGTCTCGAGCCCCAGCACGCCGGTCCAGACCTCGAGCCGATCGCCCAGGCGGGTGGACTGCAGGTAGCGCAGATCGATGCCGGAGACGCTCACCCGGTTGCGCGACATCCATGACTGCAGGCCCTGGCTGGGCCAGATGGTGCGCACCAGGTCGAACAGGGCCCGCTCGGCGAAGCGCAGGTAGGAGACGTGGAAGGTGATGCCCTGCAGGTCGGTGTCTTCGAAGTAGACCCGCGCCTTGCTGCGGAATGGGAAGTGCTCGCGATCCGAGAACGGCAGGGTGCGGATGGGCTCCGCCAGCAGGTCGCTGTCGAGGGACTCCGGCTGGGACAGCTCGTCGGGGGCTGGCAGCATAGCGCCCTGGCGATCCAGGAACAGCACCTCCACCGAGCCCTCCATCAGCAGGGCGCCGGTCTGTCGGTCCACCAGGCGCTGATCGAAGGCGCCCCGGTGGGTGGAGACCCGGCGCAGGCCGGTGCGCACCTCGAGCTTGCTGCCCAGGCCCACCACCAGCGCGCAGCGGGCCTGGATGCGGTAGACGCTCACCAGGTGGCTGTCGTGCCACGAGGGCCTGCCCTGTTCCTGGCAGAGGGCTTCGATGGCCTCCATGCGGCCGCGATCCAGGTAGCGCAGGTAGGCCTCGACATCGGCGTAGCCCCTGGAATTGAGGTCTTCGCCGTAGACGCCCACGGGGTGGCGGTGGCGGTAGTGGCGCTCCTGCTCGCGGCCGCGGGCGGGCCAGGTGAGGGCCCCGGCGACCGGGCTGCCCGGCGAGCCCATGGAGGCCGCTTCAGAGTCGGCGGCGAGCCCGAGGGCCGGCGCGACGGGGTTGTGCTCGGCATAGGCCATGGCCGCGACGGCCGCCTGCAAGCCGCCCAGGAGCGCGCCTTCGCAGCCGCCGCCCGCCCGCGCCCAGGCGCCCGCCAGGAAGAGCCCCGCCAGGGGTGCGCGCGTGCCCAGCCGACGTCGGCCCGACTGGGCCACGGTCTGCGCGAAGCCGAAGACGGCGCCCTGGTGTGTGCCGAGGATGCGGTGCAGGGTGTACGGGGTGGCCAGCTCGCTGAGCACGATGTGATCGCTCAGGCCCGGGAAGCGCCGCTCTGCCTTGCCCAGCAGGGCCGCGCGCGCCTGGGCCTTGCGGGCGGCGTTCTCGGAGGCATCCAGGCCCAGCCAGCTGCGGCCCACGGCGGGCTCGGAGAGCGAGACGATGCCGCCCCCGGTGGGGTAGCACTCGTCGTGGCTGCCCTCGAAGCTGGTGAGGCGCCAGTCGGTGTGGTGCAGCTCGCGCTCCATCACGCGCCGGTAGGACTCGTCGTGGTCGGGCTGGTGTGCGAAATATGAGGTGCCAGCGGGGATTCCCAGCCGGCTGGGGGGGCAGTCCAGGCCCAGGTGCAGCGTGGTCATGGAGATGGACGGCTCGAGCCGCTCCAGGCGGAAGCGGAACAGGCGGGAGATCTCGTCGCCGGGGACGAGCCGGAAGAAGACCTGGTAGGGATCCACCGCGGCGATCACCAGCGGGCACTCCACCCGCTGTCCGCTCTCGAACTGCAAGCCCGAGACCCGCCCGTCGCGCAGCAGGATGCGCCGCACGGGACGGTTCATGAGGCAGTCACCACCGAGGTTTCGCAGCCGCTCTACGAGGGCATGGACCAGCGCTGCACCGCCGCCCACCACCGTGCGGATGCCCTCGATCCAGCCGCTGGAGAATACGCAGGCGTTGAAGGGCGCGGCCGCCTGGCTGGGGGGCAGCCCGATGCTGGGCCAGGTCTGCCCGAGCAGGGCCCTCAGGCGCGGATCCACCACGAAGTCAGCCAGCAGGTCCTCGAAGCTGCGATCGCGCCAGGAGCTGAGCACCTGGCGACCCGCCTCGGCTTCCCGCTGGGTACCCAGGGTGGACGCCAGCACCGCAGCCTTGATCCTGGGCACGGAATCGAAGAGGGCTTCCAGCCCCTGGCGTTCCCGGGGGAAGCGAGAGCAGAGCGCCTGGAGCAGGGCCGGCCCGTCGTTGGGCAGCTGGACCCGGAAGTCCTGCAGCTCGGCGGTGAGGAAGATCTCGGGCTTGCGAAGGCGCACATCTTCGAGCACGCCCAGGCCGTGCAGGATGCCGTGGCTGGCCCCACCCGGCTGCAGGCCACCCAGGTACTCCGGCGAGAGGTTGAAGTGGTAGCCCTCGGTGCGGATGGCGCGCAGACAGCCGCCTGGCAAGGGGCCACCCTCGAGCACACAGACCTTGAGCCCCTGCCGCGCCAGCTCCACAGCACAGGTGAGCCCACCCAGGCCTGCGCCGATGACGATGGCGTCGCAATCCTCGAGGGATCGAGGCGCGGCGCACCGCTCCTCCAGGCCTTCCCGTACCTCCATGACGCTGCACTCCCTTGGTAGGGAGCGCCTATCCCGCGACCGGACAATTCGCTCACTCGCGACGATGCCAATATGGGCGGGTTCTAGGGCCGCGACGGCGAGCAGCTACAACCCCAGGATCGCCACCAGCAGCACCCCGGTGAGGTTGAGCGCCAGGTGTGCCACCAGGGCAGCCTCCAGGCAGCTACGGCGAGCCAGCTCCGAGAAGGCGAGTCCCAGCAGGAAGATCTGGGTCAGCTTGATGAGCGGCGCGCCCGTAGCGGTGAGGTGCAGCAGGGACCAGAGCAGGGCGACCAGCACCGTGGCGGCGATGACCACCCAGCGGCGCTCCCCCCCGGCTCGCAGCAAGAAGCCCAGCAGGGCACCCCGGAAGACGATCTCCTCCGAGATGGCGGCGGAGGTGACGAAGGGCAGAGCCACCGCCATGCGCGTGGCCACGCCTGCGGAGGACAGCTGCGGGAAGAAGCGGTCCAGGTACTCCAGGGATCGCCCCGCATCGACGCCCCAGCGCTGGAAGAGCAGGGTCGAGATCACGCTGGCCACCACCCCCAGCAGCATGGCGAGAACCAGCGCGCGCACCGGAACGCTGCGGCGCAGCAGCACCGGGCAGGCATCGTCGCGCAGGCGGCTCCACTCGGCCAGGGCCACGCCGCTCACCAGCACCAGCCAGCCCGCCTGCAGCAGGCTGGTGCCGAGCCCCAGCAGCATTCCGAGGCCGATGCCGAACTTGACGGCCACTCCTCCCTCATCTCCCGGCAGGCCCAGCTCGGAGGCCAGAGTGCTGGAGTCGAGGAAGAAGAGGGTGGCGGCGTACTGGGGCAGGGACAGGCACAGGATCGCCAGCCCCACCAGGGCAGCGGTTCGCCAGTAGAGACGGATGGCGGCCCGGTTCAGCGCCACCAGCGCCAGCAAGGCCGCGAAGACAGCCAGGTTGATGCCGCCTTCCACCGCCACGAGGGCCAGGTGCAGCAGATCGCCGTCCACGGATCGCCTCGGGTGCCGGGATCAGCCGCGCATGCGCCGCTCGAGGTCCGCCAGCCTGGCGCGCAGATCGTCCAGCTCCTGGTTGGGGCTGGGCAGCTCGGGGCCCACGTCGGGTGGGGGCTCAGGGGGCGGGAGGGGCTCCACCGGGGGCTCGCTGGTTGGGGGCGCTGTGGGGCGCTGGGGCTGGGCGCTGGGCGGCTGGGCTCCCATGCCGAAGGGGCCCCCTCCGAAGTTGATCACCCGCTCGGCCTGGTCGAGCTGGCTGGAGATCATCTGCAGGCCCGCCACCAGCTGCTGGTAGATCACGCGGTTCCAGGGATTGCTGCCCGTGGAGCGGATGATGCGGTGCAGCATGTCTGGGGTGAAGAGGTCGCTGCCCTGCAGCACCTCCATGACCACCTGCAGCAGGACCTCGCGGGTGAGATCCTCGCCCGTACGCGCGTCCAGCACCTGCACGGTCTGTCCGCTCTGCACCAGCTCCGCCAGCTGGTCCAGGTTGATGTAGCTGGAGCGACTCGTGTCGTACAGCCTGCGGTTTCCGTACTTCTTGATGGTGATCATCGCTGGCCTCCCAGGGGTCCATGGTAGCCGAGCGCCGCCGTTGATGCCAGCGCCAGGCCCGCGGAGGGCGGCGCTTCATGCCACCAGATTCTGGGCCGAGATCTGGGAATTGTTGCGGCACAGCAATATCGTTCTTGCCGCGCTGCAACATCGTGGGTAGATAGGATTCACGCCGGGAATCAACCCAGGCCAGAGCAGGAGTCAGAGATGTTCGAGACAACCCGCAAGAATGCCCGCGAAGTCGCGGATGAGATGATCCAGCTGCAGCGGCAGTTCATGGAGCGCCAGCTTGAGCACAGCCGCAAGCTGGACAAGCTCGGCCGCGAGGCCTTCGAGGCCAGCTACCGCGACTGTGAGCAGGCCATGAAGACCGGCTTCGACGCGCAGCGCCGCCTGATGGAGCAGTTCCTGCCCGGGGACGCCGCCAAGGCCTAGGAGCCGAAGATGGAACTCACCGATGTCCGCGCCCTGGTCACCGGCGGCGCCAGCGGCATGGGGCGCTGCTTCGTGCAGCAGCTGCGCGCCGCCGGAGCCTCCACCTTCTTCTGTGACCTTTCCACCGAAGCTGTCGCCGCCACGGCGACGGAGCTGGACGTGCCGGGCGCCGTGGCCGACGTGTCGAGCGAAGGCGACGTGCGGAGGCTCTTCGCCCAGGCGCGCGACGCCCTGGGCGCTGGTGTCAACGTGCTCATCAACAACGCCGGCATCATCCGCGATGGCCTGCTGGTCAAGCGCGATCGCGACACGGGCGAGCTGCGCTGCTTGTCGAAGGAGCGCTGGGACCAGGTCATCGCAGTGAACCTCACCGGGCCCTTCCTGTGCATGCGCGAGTTCAGCCTGGGCTGCCTGCGGGACGGCATCCGCCCCGCGGTGGCGGTGAACATCAGCAGCGTGACCCGGGCCGGAAACATGGGCCAGAGCAACTACTCGGCCGCCAAGGCCGGCCTTGTGGCGGACACCACGCTGTGGGCCCGGGAGCTGGCGCGGCACGGGATCCGCGTGGCAGCGGTGGCCCCGGGGTACATCGCCACCCCCATGGTCAAGGCCATGCGCCCCGCAGTGCTGGAGAAGGTGCTCTCACCCGTGCCCCTGGGCAGGCTGGGCGAGCCCGAAGAGGTCTGGCACGCTGTGCGCTTCGCGCTGGAGTGCGAGTACTTCACCGGCCGGGTGCTGGAGGTGGACGGCGGGCTGCGCCTCTGATCCGCGCGCATGCTGTGTGCCCCCAGGCGAGCGCTCCGCAGGCGCATGGTGCGGGCGCAGGGGCGCCCTCACGGGGATCCTGGCGGATCTGGCTCTAGGGGCGGGTGTGCTCCCGCCCCCTGCTTTCCGGCTTCGTGAGGGGCTGAACCCCTCTCCTGCCGGGCCCGACCGGCGGGGTGGCGGCGACGACAAGGGAGCGCTGAGTCATTCGTCGAGAGCTGGCCCCAGCCACGCAGGAACCACTCAGAGCGCGTCATTCGTGACAGGAACCAGGTTGATATGATTACGTTTTTGAAGGCAAAAACGTAATCATATCAACCTGGTTCCTGCCCTGGTTCCTGCCCTGGTTCCTGCCCGCCTTGTTCCTGCCCGCCCTACCCGCCTACGCGGGTTCCTACCCGTCGCGTACCCGGTGAGCAGCCCTCCATCGTCGCGCGGCGCTCAGAAAGCTGAGGCCACGTCGAAGATCTGCACGAAGTCCACGCCGTTGGCCTCGTCGCTGACGGTCAGGCTGATCTCGCCGCCCTCGATGAAGTACACCGAAGCCTCGGAGATGCTGCCCCAGACGCCATCCTCGTAGACGCCCCAGCTGTCGTAGGCCGCCACCACCGAGCCCTCGGGATCGGCGCTGATGCTGACCTCGAGCTCGCCGGCGATGCGCTCACCTTCGGCATCCAGGGGGATGGCCACGAAGCTGACCTGGCTGCCCTCGTCCACCGAGGGCTGAGCCACCATGGGCTCCACGAACTCCTCGTCGCCTGGAGAGCGGATCCAGGTAACGGCGTCGAGGCTGGCGGGGGCCGCGAACTCCACGGTGATGTAGTCGAACACCGCCCCGTCCAGCTCGGTGGTGATGGTGTAGGTGCCTGCCTGCTCCACGGTGATGTCCAGCTCTTCGAGGACCTCGTCGTCGGCGTAGTACTCGAGGGTGACACCCTCGGAGGGAGAGACCGAGTGGCGGACGGTGGTGAGATCGCTGGCGCCGCGATCGCCCCTGTCGGTCAGCGAGAGGTAGATGCTCTGCCGGTGCATGGTGAGGATGGGTGTGTCGGTGATGTCCCCGTTCCCCGGGTCGTAGTCGGTGTACAGGGAGTAGCGGAGGTGGCCCAGCTCGCCGGTGCCGCGGGTGACGTCGAGGCAGGCGGTGGTGCCGAGCATGGCGATGGTGGCGGCGGTGAGCATGGTGCGGTTCATGGGGGTCTCCTCGGGTCGAGCGTGTCCTTGTCCGTGCACTGGGAGAACACGCCAGGCCTGCAGTGTGGGAACCCTGCGCAGACAAACCGTTCACGACCGCGGTTCGAAGACGGCGTCTTCCGCCCGCACCATGCTGGCCTTCATCCCCGAGTGGGTTGAGCGCCGCGCACAAACGCTTCACGGAAGCTCTCGTACTCCTCCGCGAGGGGCCGGTATTTCCTGGTGCGGCGGTAGGCGCACACGGCGTCTTCGTAGACCTGGAGCCTGTCCTGGTCGGGCCACAGCGCCAGCAGGGCCACCTTGGCGGCCAGCAGCTCGTACCGGCCGATCAAGGGGCTGAACTCGGTGGCCTTGCTGCAGGCCAGGCCGATGGCGGCGTGGCGGAGCCGGCGAGCGATCTCAGCGCCTTCGGCCCGCCGCGCTGCGCGCTCGCGCCGGGTCGCGCTGGACATGGTCGCCACGAACCTGTTGCCGAGGACTTCGTTCTCACAGCAGGCGACAGAACAGGCCGCCGCATGGCGGCCGGCCCGGATCGTAGCGAGGGCCAGCAGGCGCCAGGTGCAGCGTGCTCTGCGCAGTAGTGCCGGGTGAAGGCATATTATCGATATGTCGAGGTCGGCACTGCAAGCAGGGCGCGCTGCGGCGGCGAGCTGCTGGGTCGCAGTAGATTCGGGGTTCTGTCGCCTGCTGTCAGGCTCTTCCATGGGTCCTCGCGGCGGGTGGGGCTGGAGGCATCCACTACCACGCCCGGTTGAGAGCGTGTTCACGGCGTTGTGCACCATGGCTCGGGTTCAGGACAAGCGCGCCCGCAGCTGCTCGACAGTCTTCGAAGGATCCAGGTAGTCCCGCAGCTTGCGGTCCACGTGGTCCTACCGATCTTTCGGGCGAAGAAGGGCACATCGACCCGTACGATCACGCGGCCTGGAGCCGCGGTGAAGGTGGCGCCGAGGCGGATTCCCTTGGTCTTGCCCGTGATGCGGAAGGCCTCGCCGCGCCAGGAGCCGCTCATGGCGTAGCGGGTGGACCAGTGCTCCGTCAGCGCATCGATCCTGGCGCGCGCTTCGTCGTCGCTGTGCCCATGGCCGTGCTCCATCTGCATAGGGGGCTCTCTCCTGGCAGGGGCGGTGACCGCCTCAGCGGTCGGAGGCTGGGCTGGGCTGGGCTGGCGGCTAGCGGCCCTCTACGATGGCGTCGAAGCCTGCAGCCAGCAGCAGGTAGGCCTTGCCGGCGTCCAGGCCGCCCGTGTTGGTGTGGGTGGCGCCGATGAACAGGTCGGCCAGGCTGTCGCCGTCCACATCGCCGGGACCCGCCAGCGCGCGGCTGGCCAGGTCTCCCGAAGACTGCCCCAGCCAGCTCATGTCGGCGTCGGCCAGCTCCAGGCTGGAGCTGGCCTGCAGGCCGCTGCCCAGGACAAGGTAGGCCTTGCCAGCGTACTCACCGCCCTGATCGTTGTACATGGCGCCGATGAGCAGGTCGCTGAGGCCGTCGCCGTCCACATCTCCTGCATCTGCCACGGTCTGCCCCGCGCGGTCTTCGGCTTCTTCGCCGGTGAAGCTGTGGTCGGCGTAGGCCAGGCCGAGGCTGACCTGGTGGGTCAGGGTGGAGCCCAGCACGAGGTAGGCCTTCCCGGCGAGGTCTCCGCCGTCGTCGTTGCAGGGCGCACCCACCAGTAGATCGGCGAGCCCGTCGCCGTCCACGTCGCCCGTGCCGGCCACGCTCAGGCCAGCGGCGTCGCCGGTCCGCTCCCCGGAGAGGGAGGTGTCGGCCATGGCGAGGTCTCCGTCGGAGGCGCCGCCCAGGGTGTCACCCTGCAGCAGGTAGACCTTGCCCGCCTCGTCGCCGCTGTCGTTGTTGCCAAAGGCGCCGACGAGAACGTCGTTCAGACCATCGCCATCCACGTCTCCGGCCATGGCGGGGCTGAGGCCGGCGTTGTCGCCCTCGGTGACGCCCGAGAGGCTCAGATCTGCCGAGCCCAGAGGCAGGATCCCCGCCCCGTGGCGGGTGCCCAGGACCAGGTGCACGTAGCCGGTGGCGTAGCGCCCCACGGCCCCGATGAGCACGTCGTCCAGGCCGTCGCCGTTGACGTCACCGCCACCAGCCACGCTCACCCCTGCGCCGTAGGCGCCCTCTTCGCCCACGAAGGACCAGGCCGCCTGATCCAGGCCCACCGCGCTGCCCAGCGCCAGGTCCGCTCCGGCCAGCAGGTAGGCCTTGCCCGCCGAGCCGGCCCCGTCGTCGTTCCGGTATGCGCCCACCAGCAGGTCGGCGAGCCCGTCGCCGTCCACGTCGCCGGCCGCGGCCACAGCCCCGCCGGCGCCGTCGCCCGTGGCCTCGCCGGTGAAGACGACGCTGGCGTCGGACAGGTCCAGCGAAGATCGGCTGCCCACCTGGCCGCTGATCACGAGGTAGGCCCGGCCGGCGCCCACACCTCCGGCGTCGGCTCCAGGTGCGCCCACCAGTAGGTCGGCGAGCCCGTCGCCGTCCACGTCGCCTGCGGAGGAGACCGCGCCGCCGGCATAGTCGTGGGCCTCTTCGCCCACCAGGGCCAGATCGGCCAGGGCCAGGTCGATGGCGTCCGGATCCACGGGTGGATCGCCGCTGTCGTCCGGTTCGCTGTCGCGCGGCCCGCTGTCCTGGGGCTTGTCGCCCTCGGGCAGCACGCCGCCCCGCGGGCAGCCTGCGGCGATCAGGCAGATGCCGGTTAGAAGTCGCCGTACATTCATCCCACACCCCTCGGTCCTTGGGGTCCACTTTGACTCTACACGGAGGGGTGGTGGGTGTAAACCAGGAACAACCGGGAGGCGACGCTGCGCCCAGAACCCCCCGTTGTGTCCAGCGCGAAGCTCCGGGTATACAGATGGGGATGTTCCTTCTTCCTGCCCTCGGTCTTGCCGTCCTCTTCGTCACATCGGCTGCCCCTGCCGGCGAAGCGGCGCAGCCTTTCGAGCTCCCCGAGGGCGAGGTCGTGGAGGACTGGGAGCCCATCCTGCGCGACGTGGGCCTGGTGGTGGGCTACGCCACCGACACGCCCCGTGCGCGGCTGCTGCGCCAGGGCAGCGGCTGCGAGCTGTGGGTGGCGCCGCCGGGTGCGCCGGAGATCATCGAGGCGGTCCCCTGCCCTGCCAGCCGGGCCGAACGTGAAGAGATCGCCGCGCTGGCGGTGGTGATGGCCCAGCCGCTGGTGCGGGCCAGGATCGGTCCCCCTCCACCGAGACCGGTGGTGGCGATCATCCCGCCCCCGGCTCCTGTGGTGGCGCTGGCGGAGGCCCCGCCAGCGGCCCTCGACGAGCCCGCCGAGCGCGCGTCCGAGCCGGCTCCGGTCGCGGAGCCGGCTCCGGTCGCCGTGACGGCGCCTGTCCAGCCCGAGTCGGAGCGGCCGCACGATGCCGGCGAGCAGGCTGGGGTACCCGCTGGGGAGATCCCACCGGCGGCCGGGCCTGGAGCCGAGCTGCCGTCGGAGGAGCCCGCTGTGCCACATGAAGGGGGAGCCTCCGCCGGAGCTCCCTCGGAGGTCCTGGCATCCGCCGACATCGATCCCGTGGGAGCCTTCGGGCCGATGTCCAACACCACCTACTGGTCCGCTACTTGCACCACGACTGGATGCACGGCGCGTTTCAACCAGGCTTGCACGACCCCCGAGAGCTGCTCCACAGCTGAGGCCTGCCCCGACACCTGGTATCCCGACGTGGACCGTGATGGCTACGGCGATCTCGCCGGCTGTCGCCCGGCGCCCGGGTTCGCGATGTTCCCGTGGGTCCAGACCCTGGGTGACTGTCACGACCGCCTCGTGATCGTTCATCCCGGCGCCGAGGAGATCATCGGAGATGGTCTCGACAACGACTGCGACGGCGTGGCGCGATGATCCTGTCTTCAGCTGTCACGAGAAGGATCCGAACAGGGGTCCGCTCCCACAAGCAGTGTGAAGAGCCCGGAGCGTTCACCTGATGGCAGCACAACTTCCGCCTTGGGATCCCGCCGATATCCAGGGAGCCGTCCAGGGCGATCCCCGCTCCTGGGACCGCCTGGCCCGCACCTGGGGCCCGGTGGTGCTGCGCTGGTGCAGCTTCATGGGCGGCGCCAAGGTGGATCCCGAAGACGCAGCACAGCAGGTCTTCGTGGTGGTCTGGCGCCGGCTCGATTCCCTCCGCGAGCCCAAGCGCTTCCCCTCCTGGCTGTTCGGCATCACGCGCCGGGTGCTGGCCGATCAACGTCGCAGCGCCTGGGCGCGGCGCTGGCTGCCCGGAGCCCGGCTGGAGCGCACCGACAACGCCCTGAGCCCAGAACGTCGTGTGGCCCAGACCGAGCTGGCCGTGCGCGTGGGCCAGGCCCTCGAGGAGCTCAGCTCCAAGCACCGCGAGGTGCTGATCCTCTGCGATCTGCAGGATCACACCGTGGCTGAAGCGGCCGAGATGCTCGACATCCGGCTCAACACCGCCAAGAGCCGCCTGATCCGGGCGCGGGTGCGCTTCGCCCACGCCGCTCGCCTGATGGGCCTCGACGCCAGCAGCGACGACGATCGGGTCGAGCTCGGCATCGAAGCCGAGGCGGCCACGGCCACGGCCACGGAGCGGCGGTCATGAACAAGCGCCGCTGGCTGCTGCATGTCTTCGAGCGGGCGCGGGAGCCCTCGCCCGAAGCCCAGGCGCGTCTGGGCAACGCGATCCGGCGACAGACTCCCGACGGACGCAGCAGCCAGGCCCTGCTCGGGCAGCTCGACGCTCCTTCGGTCCAGGCCCAGGCCCGCCTGCAGGATCGCATCGCCGAGATCCCAGAGCGCTATCCACGCGGGGGTATCGCGCGGCCTGCGCGCACGGCCGGGCTCCTGGCCCTGGCTGGCGCCGCGGGTCTGGTGCTGCTCTCCCCGCTCTCCGATCCTCCGCTGACGCTCGAGCCGCTGGCCACCGCCCTGGAGCAGAGCGACACCCCCACCGACCTGGCCCCCTTCCCCGGTGTCTCCCTGGCCTACCACGACGGCTACGGCGAGCTGGCGGGCACCACCCGCAGCCCGGAGATCCAGTGGGTGCACGGCCGCCTCGACGTGGAGGTGGAGCCCGAGCGGGGCATCGAGCTGGCCGTGCACACCGAAGAGGCCGACATCCGCGTGGTGGGCACCCGGTTCTCGGTCACGCGCGAAGACGCGCGCACCGTGGTGGCGGTGGAGCGCGGCAAGGTCGAGGTCAGCTGCAACGAGCACGACACGGTCCTGATCACCGCGGGCCAGAGCAAGGCCTGCGATCCGCGCACACCCGCGCGCCTGCTGCTGCGCGCCGACCGGCTGCGCAAGCGCGGCGCCGAGCCCGACGAGGTGCTCGAGGTGGCCGAGCGGGGTCTGGCCCTGGCCCACACCGGCGACGCCGCCTGGAGCCACCTGCAGATCCTCTCGATGCTGGCCCTGGAGTCCGCCGGGCGCCAGGAACAGGCGCTGCAGCGCGCCGAGAGCTACCTGCAGGCAGGCCACGCGCGTCGCCGAGACGAGGTCCTGCGGCTGGCCATGGGTCTCAGTGAATCCCCCTGCCAGCTGGCGGCGGCGCACCGCGCCATGCTGGAGTCCGAACAGGCCCAGGCCGTGGACCTGGTGCGCCTGTCGGACTGCATGGGTGCCGACGAGGGCGAGCAGGCCCGCCGCCTGCTCGTGCGCGCCCTGGCTGCCCCTGAGCTGGGCCCCACCGAGATCCAGCACCTGCAGCAGCGCCTGGATCGCCTGCGCCAGTAGCTAGTAGCAGACCGCCCCCGAGCAGGTGAAGCTCTCGTCGTCGCCGTAGTCCGAGTAGCCGGCGCCGTAGTCGGAGTACCAGGCGATGTCGTAGTTGCTGTTGTCGGTGCTGCCCGTGCCCCAGTCGCAGCTGTCGGACTCCAGGACGACGTCGTCGGAGTAGAACATGGCGCCGCCGGCCCAGGTGGCGTCGTTGTCGTAGATGCCCGCCGTGGTGGTGCTGGAGCCGGTGCAGGACAGCTCCGCCCCGTTGTTGAGGAACAGGCCGCCCCCCACGCCGAGGGTGGTCATGTACCCAGCGGCCTCGTTGGCGTGAACGCTGGAGTCTTGCAGCCAGGCAATGCCGCTCGTGACGTAGAGCCCGCCGCCCGCGATCACCGCCAGGTTCGAGGAGATCTCCGAGTCCACCAGGCTGATCCCACCCCCGTTGACGATGGCGCCACCAGCGTAGTCGCCCACGTTGCCGGTGAAGGCGGCGTCCTCCAGATCGGCCTCGCCGTCGTAGACGTAGAGGCCGCCGCCGTAGGAGCCCGCCTCGTTGCTGTGGAAGCTGATGGCGTCGAGCACCGCGCTGCAGTCGTAGAGCATGGCCCCCGCGCCATTGTGGCTGGCGGTGTTGTCGAGGAATTCCACCCCGCTGCCCTCGATGACGGTGTCCGACAGGTAGGCGCCTCCACCAGACTGGTCGGCGCAGTTGCTGTCGATCACCACGTCCTGCAGCACCAGCTCACCGTCCACAAGGTACAGCCCGCCGCCGTAGGACGCGCTGCTGCTCTCGATGAGCAGGTCGTCGAGCACCAGCACCAGCCCGTGGTCGCCGCCGTTGATGCCTCCTCCCTGGTCGGCCATGCCGCCGCGCAGCGTCAGGCCCTGCAGGCTGATGCTGGACGACGACGGCCAGGCGCTGACCAGGCTGTCGCTGCCGTCGCCCTGCACCACCGTGCTGCCCGATCCGGCGCGACCTGTGACCACGAGGTCGCCGGCGCTGACGCTGAAGTGCACGTAGTAGGTGCCCGGGCAGAGAGTGAGGGTGCCGTCATCGGTGATGCTGGCGGAGTACGCGGCGGTGGAGCTACCCGTGGCGAGCAGCGAGGTGACGTCGCGCACGGAACCCTTGCTGGTGACGAAGGTGGCCGTACCGCTGGGATCGGTGGTGCCGTCACAGTCGTTGTCGACGCCGTCGCAGGTCTCCGTGGCGGCGGGGCTGACGGCCGCGTCGTCATCGTCGCAGTCGCTGTTGTTGGACACGTGGCCCGAGGGCTGGTCGCAGCTGGTGGTGGAGGTGCCGAGCTGACCGTAGCCGTCGCCATCGGAGTCCTCGTACCAGCTGCCGGCGTCGGACGGGGGGCCCTCGTCGACGCTGCCGTCGCAGTCGTCGTCGGCGTCGTTGCAGGACTCGCTGGCACCCGGATGGATGGAGGCGGCGCCGTCGTCGCAGTCTCCCGAGCCCAGCACGTAGCCCGAGGGCTGCTCGCACTGCACCAGCGTCACCGTGTCCAGGCCGTAGCCGTCGCCGTCGCTGTCGAGGTACCAGGTGGCCTCGTCGGTGGCGTCCTCGTCCACCGTGCCATCGCAGTCATCGTCGATGCCGTTGCAGCTCTCGGCGGCTCCCGGGTGGACCAGCGGATCGGCGTCGTCACAGTCACCGTCGTCGAGCACGTAGCCCGAGGGCTGCTCGCACTGCACCACGCTCGAGCCGGAGGAGCCCCAGCCGTCGGCGTCCTCATCCAGGTACCAGGGCGAGTCCAGCGCTCCTTCTTCGTCGATCTCGCCGTCGCAGTCGTCGTCGCGCTGGTTGCAGTATTCCTGGGCACCCGGGTAGACGGCGTCGCTGCCGTCGTCGCAGTCCGAGGCGTCGTCGAGCCAGCCGTCCTGGGGTTCGCAGAAGCCGCGAGCGTCGGCGGGGTCGGAGCTGCCGTAGCCGTCGGCGTCGGCGTCGGGCTGCAGCGACAGATCGCCCACCAGGTCGGGATCATCGTCGTCGGCGAAGCCGTCGCAGTCATCGTCGATGCCGTTGCAGATCTCCGCCGCCCCCGGGAAGACGCCCGCGTTGTCGTCGTTGCAGTCCTCGCGGGCCTCGTAGCCGTCACCATCGCCATCGGCCGACAGCAGACCCGTGTCGGCCTTGCCATGGGAACAGCCCGCCAGCATGAGGGCGGCGAACAGCGAGCGGCGCATGGAAGCTCCTGGTCCTGTGCGCAACAGTATGCATCGAAACGCAGCATCGCCCTTGAAAAATCCCTGCGGTCTCGGGAGGGTTGGCAGATTGCCGCATCGCAACATTTCCCCTTGACAGACATGCCGCGGTGCAGCAAGTTGTTGCAGCGCAGCATTCACCCCTGCGGCAGCCCCGGAGAAGCCATGGACAAGATGCTCCTCGCCTGGACCGCCATCGGTCTGTACGTGGCGCTCACCCTCGCGCTGGCCTGGCGGGGCTGGCGCCACACGCGCTCCATGGAGTCCTTCGCCACAGGTTCCGGCAGCCTGTCGCCCTGGCTGGTGGGGCTCTCGCTCGCCGCGCAGCTCACCAGCGTGGCCACCTTCGTGGTCAACCCCGGCCTGGTCTTCGCCTACGGGCTCTCGGGCCTGCTGGGCTTCGGGGTCGCTGCCGCGCTGGGCATCACCCTGGGCCTGGTGCTCTTCTCCAGGGCCTTCCGCCGTCTCGGCGAGCGCAGCACGGCCCTGACCGTGCCCCAGTGGATCGGCGCCCGCTTCGGCGACCAGCGCCTCGCCCTCGGGTTCGCGGTGCTGTCCCTGGCGCTGGTCAGCTACGCGGTGCTCATCGTGGTGGCGCTGGCCTACGTGCTGGGGGTGCTGCTGGAGCTGCCCCCCTGGCTGCCCGCCTTCGTGCTGGTGGCATTCGTCTTCGGCTACGTGAGCCTGGGCGGCGCCAACACGCACGCACGCACCAATGCCGTGCAGGCGGGCATCATGCTGGTGGTGGCCCTGCTGCTCATCGGCACCGGCCTGCCCAGCCTGTGGCAGGGAGAGGGCCTCTTCGCCAGCCTGGCTGCACAAGACCCCCTGCTGGTGCGGGCCACCAACCCCAGCAGCCCCTACTTCCGCAACCTCTTCGAGGTCTTCGCCTGCAACTTCCTGGTGGGCCTGGCCCTGGTCTGCCAGCCCCACATCCTCTCCAAGGCCCTGTACCTGAAGTCCGACGGCGACCTGCGGCGCTACCTGGGGGTGGCCATCGCGGTGGGCACGGTGTTCATGATGATGATGTGGGTGGGGCTCTTCGCCCGGCTGGAGCTGGCGCCCACCACCACCATCGACATGGTGGTGCCGCTGTACATCGCCTCCCACTTCGGCCCGGCCCTGCAGGTGCTCATCTCCATCGGCCTGCTCTGTGCCGGCATCTCCACGCTGGAGGGCATCATCCTGGCCCTGTCCACCAGCTGTTCGGTGGACCTGTTCCTGGTGCCACTGGGGGAGAAGCTCATGCCAGGCCGCGACCCGCAGCAGCGGGGCATGGTGGCGCTGCGGGTGGGGCGGGCCAGCGTGGTGCTCATCGCCCTGATCACAGCCTGGCTGTCCTGGCGTCAGCTGCAGGATCCCACGGGCGGCTCGGTGGCCATCTTCGCCCAGTACGGCGTCTACGGCTTGATCACCGCCAGCATCGTGCCGCTGGGCGCGGGCGTGTTCCTCCAGCGCGCCTCCCGCGGCGCGGTGAGCCTGGGGGCGCTGGTGGCGCTGACCACCTACCTGGCCGCCGGCTTCTTCGGCTTCACCGCCCTGTCCAACAACCCCGCCTTCCTGGCCTGCTGCGGCATGGCCTGCGGCTGGAGTGCCTTCGCCATCTTCCAGCTTGTCGTCGCCATCCAGCGGGCCTATGCTCGCTCCCGAAGCAGCCACGGAGCCGCCCATGAGCGCTTCTTCGCGACCCGATGAGCTCCTCGAGGCCTTCTGGAGCCAGACCCATGACCTCTGGGCGGACCAGGCTGCGGCCTGGCGATCCTGGCTCGACGCCGTGAGCCAGGGCATGCACGCAGCGCAGCAGTCCTGGCCCCAGCCCATGCAGGGCTGGATGCAGGCCCAGGCCCAGCTCTGGTCCGCATGGTCCGACCAGGTCCAGAACATGGCGCCTCCCCAGCCTGCAGCGGGCGGCGAGCAGGATCCGCTGGCCCAGGCGGTGCAGGCCAACCTTCAGGCCGCGCTGCAGGTGCTCTCCCAGGCCACCGAGAGCATGGCGGCTCGCATGGAGGCCGCCGATCCAGAGAGCCTGGCCGCCATCTGGGCTGGCCTGGCGCGCGAGTACCAGCGGGACCTGGCGGATCTGCCGGGCAAGCTGGAGCCCGCCCGCGCCGAGGAGCTGACCCGCATCGCCCAGGAGCTGGGAACCGACAGCCCCAGCCCCGAGGCGCGGCGCTACCTGCAGCGCTTCGTCGAGACCATGCGGGTGAAGGGCTCGCAGGGTCCCGAGCACTACGTCGATCCCTCGCAGGTCCAGGTGGCCCCCACCCCCCGGGAGCTGGTGCTGCAGACCGGCTCGCTGGAGCTGTACCGCTACCGGGCCTGCCAGGACGAGCCTACGGAGCCTGGGCGCCCACCGATCCTGCTGGTGTACTCCATCATCAACCGGGCTTGGATCCTCGATCTGGTGCCGGGCTTCTCCATCGTGTCCCACCTGCTGGAGCAGGGCCTCGATGTCTACCTGGCGGAGTGGAGGCCCGCCCAGCCCGGCTGCACCGACACCCTGGACGATTTCATCGATCCCTGGCTGCACGAGGCCGTCGCCGAGATCAAGCGCCTGTCTCAGGCCCAGCGGGTGCACCTGTTCGGGTACTGCATCGGCGGCACCCTGGCGATGATCTACGCCGCCCGCTTCCCCCAGGACTGCCAGTCCCTCATCACCCTCACCACCCCCATCACCAGCAGCGACAGCGGCATCCTCGAGCTCCTCGCCAACCCGGCGCTGTTCCCGGTGGACGAGATCGTCGCCGCCCACCAGGGCATCGTGCCCGGCAAGCTCATCCGCTCCAGCATCATGGCCATCAAGCCCTACCTCGAGGTGCTCAAGTGGAAGGCCTACTACGAGAACCTCCACGATGACCGGGTGATGTACCTGTTCGAGCCGGTGGATCGCTGGGCGAACGACAACCCGGATCTGCCGGGGCTCGTGTTCCAGAAGTTCATGCGCGAGGTGTACCAGGACGACGGCCTGGTGCAGGGATGCACCACCATCCACGGCCAGCCCGTACAGCTGAAGGACATCGACTGTGCGCTGCTGAACCTGGTGGCCGAAGATGACTGGATCGTGCCGCGCGCCTCCGCCGAGCGCGTGGCGGAGCTGGTGGGCTCCCAGGCGGCGCGCAGCGAGATCATCCCCGGACCCCACGTGGGCATCGTGATGGATCCCCGCGCGCGCTATGCCTGGGACCTGGTGGTGGACTTCGTCCGAGAGCACCACCCCCGCGCGGAGGAGAGCTGAGATGCGCCGAATCCACTGCCTGTCGCTGGCCTGCCTGCTGGGCGCCTGCCAGCCCCCCACGGACAGCGCCGAGACCGGGGAATCCCGGGACAGCGCCCCCGGCGACACCAGCCCGCAGGACAGCGCCGACACCGCCGATACCAGCGACACCGACGCCTGCCTGCCCGACCACGACGGCAGCATCCGCTTCGACGAGTTCGTGGCCGACCCGGCCCTGGGCATCCAGGCCATGTACACCGTGAACGCCGCGGGCGAGACGGTCTCCGTGGCTGGTGTGGGCGGCGTGGTGGGCCAGGACGGGCTGTACGCCTGGGACTTCAGCGCCATCGACACCAGCAGCGACAGCACCTGGACGGTGGCGCTGCAGGAGCCTGAAGGCGCCTGGTTCCAGGAGCACTTCCAGCAGGCGAGCTACACGGTGGGGCTGGATGCCTCCGAGGCCATCCTGGGCATCTACCGGGTGAACGACAGCGCCGAGCGGCTGGAGCTGCTGGGCATGGCCACCGCCGAGCCCGACGGCGGCCTGTTGGTCTACCAGGAACCCGTGGTGGTCTTCGAGTTTCCCCTGACCCTCGACAACAGCTGGGCCAACGACCAGGTGCAGGCCGACGGCAGCTGGGAAGGCCAGGACTACCCCATCGACTACGGCTGGGCCGGGGTGGTCACCCTGGAGCACTCTTACAGCTTCCACGTGGACAGGGCCGGCGTCGCCCAGGTGCCGCTGGGCGGCTTCGACGTGCTGCGGCTGCGCCTGGACCAGGTCGTGGAGGCCACCAACTCCATCAGCGGTCCCTTCGCCACCGAGACCATGATCTCCTACTTCTACCTGGCCGAGTGCACCGGGCTGGTGGCGCGCATCCGCTCCACCGAGGGCGAGACCGACCCGGACTTCGAGCGCGCCTCCGAGTACCTGCGGCTAGGGTTCTGATCCATGAACCTCCGCCCCCTGCTGCTCCTCACCGTCTCGTCAGCCCTGCTGCTGGCGGGCTGCCTGAGGGCACAGCAGGCCCCCCTGCGCGAGCCGGGGCGCAGCTACATGGCCGTGGGCGAGCAGGAGCTGCGCTACCGCGACAGCGGCTGGCCCGCCGTGGACGAGACCGCGGACGTTCCGCTGCTGTTCATCCACGGCTTCGGCTCGAGCCTGGAGACCTGGGACCTGGCGGCTCCCCTGCTCTGCCAGACCCGCCGCTGCGTCTCCCTGGACCTGCCGGGCTTCGGGCTGTCCAGCAAGCTGGAGGCGGACTACGGACCGCAGTCCATGGTGGCGGCCGTGCTGACCTTGATGGACAGGCTGGACCTGCAGCAGGTGGACCTGGTGGCTCACTCCTTCGGCTGCTCGGTGGCGCTGGATCTGGCCGCGGCCCATCCCACCAGGGTGCGCCGCCTGGTGCTCTCCGACGGCTTCGCCTACGCCGACCAGCTGCCCTGGTTCTTCGCCTGGTCCCGCACCCCCGGCCTGGGGGAGATCCTGATGGGCCTGTTCTACGATCAGCAGCTGGACTGGCGCATCCCCCTCTCCTTCCACAACAAGGCCCTGGTCAGCCACGACATGGTCACCCGGGCCTACGAGGCCCTGGCTCGCCCCGGTACCCGCGCGGCGGCGCTGGCCGTCGTGCGCGGCCTGGATCTGCAGCGCGCCGAGCAGGGCTACGGCCGCCTGCCCCACCACGTGTTGGTCATCTGGGGCCGCGAGGACCAGGTCACCCCCCTGCGCTACGGCGAGCGCCTGGCCCAGCACCTGCCCCGATCCTCCCTGGTGGTGGTGCCCTTCGCCGGTCACTTCCCCATGGTGGAGGCGCCGGGTATGTACGCCGAGCAGGTGTCCACCTTCCTGGCCCGCCGCGGCCTGGAGCTGCGATGAGCCCGGCCGCGCTGCTGTTGCTGGCCCTGCAGCCCGTCCTCGCCGGCGAGCCCGAGCCGCTGCCGGTGGAGCTGCCCCTGCCCGCCACCCCCGAGGTGGAGCCGCGGCTGGAGCTGGATGGCTCCTTCCGCACGCGCGGTCACTGGTTCTACAACCTGGATCTCAACCACGGCACCACCCCCAGCACCGGCGAGCCCGTCTTCCCCTACAGCGCCTCGGGCGACGAGAGCTTCAGCGGTGGCGACATGCGCCTGCGGCTCGACGCGGCCTTCCACATCGTGCCGGAGATCTCCGTGCACCTGCGCGTGGACGGGCTCGACAACGTGGTCTTCGGCAGCACACCGGCGGGCTTTCCCGCCGATCGCTGGACCCCTTCCATCTACGCCTCCAGCTCCCAGCAGCCACCCGCCTCGGGGGTCAACGCCTTCCAGGACAGCGTCGCCCTGGAGCGCGCCTGGGGCCAAGCCCTCACCCCCCTTGGCCTGTTCTCGGTGGGGCGCATGGGCATGCCCGAGTGGGGCGTGGGCATGGTGGCCAACCCTGGCGACGGCCTGGATGACGACTACGACCAGAACGTGGACCGCATCGGCTTCGCCACCACCGTGCGCGACCACTTCCTGGGGGTCTCCTACGACTGGAACGCCAGCGGCCCCAGCACCGCCACGGCTGCCGGATCTTCCTGGGGCCAGGACTTCGACCTCGAGCGCTCCGACAACCTGCACACCCTGTCCCTGACCCTGCTCAGGCACCTGGACGAACGAGCCGTGGCCCGCCGCCACGACGCCCAGGTGGCCGCCTTCCGCTACGGCGCCTACCTCACCTGGCGCAGCCAGGAAATGGACGTGCCCAGCTACTGGCTCGGCGGCCTCGACGAACAGGACGGCACCCTGGACGAGGACGACCTGGTGCGGCGCGACCTCCAGGCCTTCGCCGCCGACCTGTTCCTTGACCTGCAGGCCCCGCGCTTCGGCCTGCAGCTGGAAGCGGCCCACCTGCGCGGCTCGGTGGGCGACCTGTCGCTGCTGCAGGGGGTGCAGGCCTCCGAGGTCACCATGGACCAGACCGGCGCGGTGCTCAAAGGCCACGTGCACGCCCTGGCCGAGCGCCGCCTGACCCTGGCCATGGAGTGCGGCTACGCCTCGGGCGACGACGCGCCGGGCATGGGCATCGCCCCGCCCCTGGATCAGCTGAGCGCGCAGGCGGGCGATCTGGACGGGCCGCAGTTCGCCCTCCCCGACGACTCCACCCTCGACAACTTCCGCTTCCATCCCAACTACCACGTGGACCTCATCCTCTGGCGGCAGATCCTGGGCGCCGTCAGCGACGCCGTCTACCTGCGCCCCGCCCTGCTGGGGCGGCCCCACGCGCGCCTGGAGCTGGAGCTGGCCCTGGTGCACTCCAGGGCGGTCCAGGCCAGCTCCACACCCAGCGGAGAGCCCACTCTGGGCACCGAGCTGGACCTGGCGCTGGAGTGGGTCATCTGGCACGGGCTGGTGGGACGCGCCCAGTACGGGCTGCTGCTGCCGGGCGCTGGCTTCGAGAACCGCATCCAGGGCCTGCAGCCCGATCCGGCCCAGGCGGCTCGCCTGCTGCTGGCCTTCCAGTTCTGAGGGAATGAGCGTGCCCATCACCCGCGCCTGTCTGTGCTGCTGCCTGGCCCTGGGCTTCGCCTGCTCGCCCGGCAATCCTCCCATCGCCGACACGGGCGGGGAGCCCTTTGTGTTCGACTGCGAGGGCGACAACGACGGCAGCATCAGCGCCAGCGAGCTGCCGGTCGCCACGGGCCTCTCCGTGCCCTACCTGGCCAACGCTGCGGGCACGACCGTCGTGACAGATCCCCACGGCCAGCAGGACGAGACGAGCACCACCTGGGACTTCACCTCGGCGCCGGGGACCCTGACCGTCGACTTCCCCATGCTGGATCCCGGCGGCCTGTGGTTCGACTCACACTTCCCCGACGCCGACTTCGCGGCCCCCCTCTTCGCCCACGAGCCCCTTCTGCTGGGCGTGATCAGCGCGAGCGAGCATGAGCTCAGCATGCTCGGGCTGGCCTCGCGCGAGGAGGCTCCCGCAGAGGGACAGACCCTGGTGGTCTACGACCAACCCGTGAAGGTCTACGATCTGCCCCTGGAGCTGGGCACCCAGTGGGAGAGCAGCGGCAGCTTCAACGACGCGGTGATCGCCGGCGTGCCCAACGCGGGCCTGGAGGACTACAGCTTCGAGGTGGACGCCATCGGCACGCTGCTGCTCCCGGGCTACGCCCTCGAGAACACCCTGCGCCTGCACGTGGAGCTCACCCAGACCTTCGCCGTGAGCAGCGGCGACAACACGGTGGAGTCGCAGCGCTACCTCTACCTGCGCGAGTGCTTCGGGGAGCTGGCTCGCATCACCAGCCTGCCGGGTGAGACCTCCCCCGACTTCGTGGAGGCCTCAGAGCTGCGCGTGCTGGACGTGGAGGGCTGAGCCGAGCTGCTGGGTCCAGGATGGAGCCTGGCGCTCGCCTGCCGAGGCGGCAGCGCGCCGAATGCTGCGATAGGGAATCCCTCCGACAGGCCTCGACCAAGGATCGCGGGTGACCCGAAAGAGCATCGTCGAACGCAGCCTCGCGCTGGCCATCGGGCTGGTGGTGCTGCTGGTCCTGCTGGAGCTGACGCTCCGGCTCGCCGGCAGCTTCTTCGACGATCCAGCTCAACGGCTGCCCACCGAATTCCAGCCCAAGCCTGGAGATCTCGTGGTGCTGTCCATGGGCGACTCCATGACCTGGGGCATCGGAGCCTCAGAGGGCATGACCTACCCGGATCAGCTGCAGCCGCTGCTGGAGCAGGCGCTGTCCGACCGGGGGATCGCGGTGTTCAACGGCTCCATGGCGGGCGCCAACTCCACCATCATTCTGGCCCTGCTGGAGGACTACCTGCGCGTGCTTGAGCCGGACGTGGTCACCATCCTCACCGGGGGGATCAACAAGACCAACTACTACGGCTTCAACGCCTGGAAGAAGCGCAGCACCACACCTTCGCGGGCGGACGACGCCCTGCACCAGGTGCGGGTCTACCGCCTGTGGCGGTACTTCTCCCGACACATGGGCACCCACTCCGCGCAGCAGGCCCTGGTCTTCGACGGCGTCGGCGCGGGTGTCACCGCCTGCCAGAAGTGGCACTCCGCCCAGGGCTCCCCTCCGACCCGGAGCTTCGAACAGGGCGGCAGCCTGCTGCGCGTGGGCCGCTTCCACCAGGCGCGACAGGTCTTCGAGCAGGGGCTCGCAGAGGATCCCGGCGACAGCGCCCTGCTGTGGGGGCTGGCCACGGCCCACAAGGGCGCCAGGAACAACGCCGCCGCCGAGGTGACCTTCGAGCGCTGCCTGCAGGCGAATCCCGCGGATCCCAACTGCCACTACGGGCTGGGCGAGCTCTCCCTGGAGGGCGCCCCCCGGGGGCCGGGCAGCTCCCCTGAGCTGGACGCAGCCGAGACCTGGTTCGAGAGCGGGCTGAAGGCCGACCCCGCGTTCTCGGCCAACCACTGGGGCATGGGCATGGTCCACATGAAGACCAACCGCAGCTCGGACGCGGTGGACGCCTTCCTCCAGTGCGCCCGCGCCGATCCCGACGACACGCGCTGCTACCCGAACCTCGTCACCCAGGCGGGCCGCAGCAAGCGCAGCGCCGAGGTGGAGCGCATCCTGGAGACCATGGCCGCCGAGCACCAGGTGGCCGACGACTACCTGCCCGCGCTGCGCGCCAGGCTGGACACCGACTCCATCGATGCCTGGATCCGAGCTGACCTGGAGCGCATGGTGGAGCTCTCCCAGGCATCAGGCGCCAAGGTCATCATGCAGACCTACCCCTACCAGGAGCCCACCAACGAGCTGCTGGGGGCCATCGCTCGCGAACAGGGCCTGCCCTTCGCCGATCACCGGGCCCGGTTCCTCCAGGAGATGGAGGCGGGCGTAGCCTACGATGATCTGTTCTCCGCCGATCAGCTTCACTGCAACGACCGGGGCTACGGGATCATGGCGGCCACCCTGCGCGACGCCATCCTGGGCACGCTGCAGGCCAAACCCGGCGCGGGTGGCGGACAGGGCCCCGTTCGGTCCAGGTACTGAGGTCGGTCGTGGCCCGGAAGAGCATGCTCGAGCGCGGCCTGGCCCTCGCCCTGGGCCTGCTGCTCACGCTGGGCATGATCGAGCTGGGCCTGCGCCTGGCGGGCAGCCTCTACGACGATCCTGCCCAGGCCGTCCCCGGCGAGTACCTGCCCCGGCCAGGGCAGCAGGTGTTCCTCTCGATGGGCGACTCCATGACCTGGGGTGTGGGCGCCTCTCGAGGCATGGCCTACCCCGACCAGCTCCAGGCCCTGATGGCCTCCGAGGCTCCGACGCAGGACGTCGCCATGTTCAACGGCTCCATGGCCGGGGCCAACACCGCGATGGTGCTGGCCCTGCTGCAGGACTTCCTCGAGGTGCTCGATCCCGACGTGGTCCTCATCCTCGTCGGCGGCAACAACGAGACCAACTACTACGGCTACAACGCCTGGAAGCGGCGCAGCCCTGCCTGGGTCCGGCTCGACGACTCCCTGCGCGGGATTCGAGTCCTGCGGCTGGCGCGCTACCTCTCCCGCCAGCTGCGCGCGCGCTCCGTTGAGCAGCCCCGGATCCTCGATGGTGTGGGAGCCGGCGTGGCCGCCTGCGCCGCCTGGCACGAAGCCCAGGGCCGCACCATCGGTGTAGCCTTCCGGCAGGGAGCCAGGCTGCTGGAGCTCAACCGCTTCGAGCTGGCCCGGGAGCACTTCCAGGTAGCCGTCGAGCTGGCACCCGATGACACCTCCCTGTACTGGGGTCTGGCGACAGCCCACAAGGGCCTGCGGGACAAGGGTCGGGCGTCCATGGCCTTTCGCCGCTGCCTGCATGTGGATCCCAGGGATCCCAGCTGCCACTACGGGCTCGGCGAGCTCGTGCTGGAGGGAGCGCCGCGGGAGGCCGGCAGCTCACCCCAGCTCGACGCTGCCCGCACCCGGTTCCAACAGGGGGTGGAGGCCGATCCGTCCTTCGCAGCCAACCACTGGGGGCTGGGCATGGTGCACATGAAGACCAACAAGGCTCCCGAGGCGGTGAGAGCCTTCCTGCGCTGCATCGAGGCTGATCCCGATGACGCGCGCTGCTACCCCAACCTGCTCATCCAGGGGGAGATGAGCGGGGAACAGGCCCGTGTCGAGGCCGTGTTGGCGGCGCTGGCCGAACAGCACCAGGTGGCCGACGACTACCTCCACGCGCTGCAGCTGCAGCAGGACCCGGGCTCCGTCGAGCAGTGGATCCTGGCCGACCTGAGGCGCATGACCCAGCTCTCGCGGGCCGCCGGCGCCCAGGTGATCCTGCAGACCTATCCCTACGAGAACCCATCCAATGAGCTGGTGCGGAGTGTCGCCTTGGAGCTGGACCTGCCGCTGGCCGACCACCGCTCTCGCTTCCTGCAGGAGCTGGACTACGGCGTCTCCTACGAGGATCTCTTCTCTGCCGATCGAAGGCACTGCAACGACCGCGGCTACGCGCTCATGGCGGCCACGCTGCGCGACACCCTCCTCGCGCACGCCACCGCGGGGGGTGGATGATGGTGGCTGAGCCTGGTCGGACCTGCCGGGCGGCCAGGCGGGAACGCGGGCGTGATACACTCCTCGCCGCCCCGAGGTTCCCTGGCGGGAACGGCATCAGCAGGAGACTCCGCTGCAGCTACCCGGATTCATCTCGCGAACCTACGAGCGGGTGAAGGCCGTCGGCCGGCGGGTGCAGGCCGTGGTGGTCACCGTCAACCTGTACCTGCTCTACGTCTTCGGCATCGGCAGCGCGCGGCTGTACGCCAGGCTCTTCCACCGCAGGCTGCTGCAGAGCCGGCAGGATCCCGCTGGGAGCTACTGGCGCGAACTGCCCCCGGTGACCTTTGACAGGAACGAATCCCTGCGCCAGAGTTAGCAGATTCGGAGGCCAACCATGCGGAAACTCGCCCTGATCCTGAAGGAGATGTTTCGCCTGATCGGCAGGAACAAGCTCTATTTCCTAGCCCCAATCCTCATCAGCCTGGCCATCCTCGCCTTCCTCGTGTACACGCTGGGGCCCGTGGCCATGGTCACCTTCCTGTACGCGGGCATCTGATGAACGTCCTCGGGCTGTCGTGCTACTACCACGACGCCGCCGCTTGCCTGGTCCAGGACGGGCGCATCACCGCCGCCGCCCAGGAAGAGCGCTTCGATCGGGTCAAGGCCTCGGCCGAGTTCCCCGAGAACGCCATCAACTTCTGCCTGCAGCGGGCTGGCATGACCATCGATGACGTCGATGCCATCGCCTTCTACGAAAAACCCTTCCTCAAGCTCGAGCGGCTGATAATCAGCCACCTGCGCGCCTGGCCCCGCTCCCGTGCCACCTTCCTGCGGACCATCCCTCCCTGGCTGCAGGACCGCCTGATCGTCCCGCTCACCCTCCGCAAGCAGCTGGCGTACGACGGCGAGGTGCACTTCGTCCCCCACCACCTCTCCCACGCAGCCAGCTCCTTTCTGGCCTCGCCCTTCGACGAAGCCGCCGTGCTCACCGCCGATGGTGTAGGCGAGTGGGCCACCACCACCCTGGGGCAGGGCAGCGGCACCCAGCTGCAGCTCATCGCAGAGCTGCGCTACCCGCATTCCCTGGGCCTGCTCTACACCGCCGCCACCACCTGGCTGGGCTTTCGAGCGCTGCGGGGTGAGGGCAAGGTCATGGCCCTGGCCGACTTCGGACAGCCGCGCCTGCTGGAGCAGTTCCAGCGCCACATCGCCGTCGCCGACGACGGGAGCTTTCAGGTCGACCCGGCCTTCCTCTCGGTGGTGGAAGGCGACCGCATGTACGGGCCGGCCTTCCTGTCAGCCTTCGGCGAGCCCCGCGCGCCGGGGAGCGAGCTCACCGACCACCACCGCGACGTGGCCGCCAGCCTGCAGCGCCTCCTCGAGCTGGTCATGGAGCGCATGTGCCGGCATCTGCACGAGCGCACGGGGCACACCAGGCTCTGCCTCGCCGGAGGCGTGTGCCTGAACATCACCGCCACCTCCCGGGTCATGGAGCGCACCCCCTTCGAGCAGATCTTCATCCAGCCCGCGGCGGGCGACGCCGGGGGAGCGCTGGGCGCGGCGCTGTACCTCACCCACGCCCTGGGCACCGTGGAGCGGGGGCCGGCCATGGACTCGGCGGCGCTGGGCCCCTCCTTCTCCCCCGCGCAGCTCCGTCGAGCCCTCAAGACCCAGCGGGCCAGCTTCCGCGAGCTACCCGACGATCAGCTGGTGACCGAGGTTGCGCGCCGCATCGAGCAGGACCAGGTGGTGGGCTGGTTCCAGGGGCGCATGGAGTTCGGACCCCGAGCCCTGGGACAGCGCAGCATCCTGGCCAACCCCTGCAGTCCCCACATGAAGACGCAGCTCAACGCCAAGGTCAAGCACCGCGAGGAGTTCCGGCCCTACGGCGTGAGCGTGCTGCTGGAGCGCGCGGCGGAGTTCTTCCACAGCGACCATCCCTCGCCCTACATGCTCCAGGTGGCCCAGGTCAGGCGGGCCATGGCCGAGCGGATCCCCGGCGCCCTGCACGTCAACGGCAGCTCGCGGCTGCAGACCATCACCCGCGAGCACAATGGCCTGTACTACGATCTGGTGCAGGCCTTCGCAGCTCGTACAGGTGTGCCCATGGTCATCAACACCTCCTTCAACGACAACAACGAGCCCATCGTCTGCACGCCGTTGGACGCCTGGCGCTGCTTCCAAGGCACCCAGATGGACAGCCTGGTGCTCGGCAATCTCCTGGTGGACAAGGCCTCCGCCTGATCCCCCCTGCCCCGAGAAACCCGCGATGGCTCCCGAGCGTATCTCCGAGGTCTACCTGGACAACGCGGCCTCCACCGCGCTGGATCCAGCGGTGGCCACGGCCATGGCGCCCTTCCTCCAGCGGCGCCCCGGCAACGCCTCCGCCGTCCATCGCCCCGGGGTGCTGGCCGCCAGGGGCGTGGAGCGGGCCCGGGCCATCGTAGCCCGTCGCCTGAACGTCCAGGCGTCCCGGATCTTCTTCACCAGCGGCGGCACCGAGTCCAACAACCTGGCCATCCAGGGGGTGGCGCGGGCCCTCGCCGAGCGCCGTGGCCGCCACCTGGTGAGCTCCCGCGTGGAGCACTCCAGCGTCTCGGAGCCGCTGCGCTGGCTGGAGCGCCAGGGCTTCGAGCTGAGCTGGCTCGAGGTGGACTCCTCAGGCCGCGTCTGCCCCGCCGCCGTGGCGCGCGCGCTCCGCCCCGACACCGCGCTGTTGTCCCTGATCCACGGCAACAACGAGATCGGCACCTTGCAGCCCGTCGCCGCCATCGGCGCCCTCTGTCGCCAGGCCGGCGTGCTGTTTCACGTGGACGCCTGCCAGAGCTTCACCCGCGAGCCCATGGATCTGCGGGCGCTGCCCATCGACCTGCTGAGCGTCAACGCCCACAAGCTGCACGGGCCCAAGGGCGTGGGAGCCCTCTATGTTCGCAGCGGTGTCGAGCTCGAGCCGCTGTGCCACGGCGGGGGCCAGGAGCAGGGGCTGCGCCCGGGCACCCTCAACACGCCAGGGATCGTAGGCTTCGGCGAGGCCGTGCTGCAGGCACAGCCCGAGCAGAACCAGGCCGTGCGGGCCCAGCGGGACTGGTTCGCCGAGCGGCTGCTGCACAGCGTCCCCGACGCGCAGATCAATGGCCACCCCACCGAGCACCTCTGCCACGTGCTGAGCGCCACGCTGCCCTCCATCGATGGCAAGACGCTCTTCCTCGAGCTGAACCGGCGCGGCATCCACGCCTCGCTGGGCTCCGCCTGCTCCTCCGCGGCCACCACTCCCAGCCACGTGCTCTCCGCCATCGGGCTGTCTCCCCAGCAGGCCAGGCGCACCCTCCGGTTCAGCCTGAGCCGCTGGACCACACGCGCCCACATGCAGTATGTTCTAGACAATATCCTCGAAATCCTGCAGTCCAGTGAAGACCTCATTTGACCAGCCACGCGACCGATCAAGACCCCGGCGGGCCTGAGCTGCTGGACCTCTCCGGCGTCCCCTGCCCGCAGAACACAGCCATGGCGCTGCTGCAGCTGGAGCTCATGGACGAGGGGGAGCAGCTGGAGCTGCTGCTGGACGACGGCGAGCCCATCGAGAACCTGCCCCCCAGCCTGGAGCTCGAGCACCACAAGATCGTGTCGGCGGGCCGAGTCGGCGCCCAGTGGCGGCTGCTGGTGGAGAGAGGCGAGGACTGATGTTCCAGGCTCGCACCTGCAGCCGCTGCGTCATGCCCGAGCGGCCCCCCGCCATCCTGCTGGACCAGCAGGGGGTCTGCAGCCTCTGCCTCAAGCACGATCAGGTGCAGGCTGCTGCCGGGCGCACCCGCGGCCACCTGGAGACGGATTTCGTGCGCCTGCTCAAGAAGCACCGCGGCAAGGGGGACTACGACGCCCTGGTTATGTGCAGCGGCGGCAAGGACAGCACCTCCGCCCTGCTGTACATGGTGCGGCGTTACAAGCTCCGGGTGCTGGCGTTCACCTTCGACCACGGCTTCGAGACCGACGAGGCCCTGGACAACGTGCATCGCGCGGTGGAGAAGCTCGACGTGGACTTCATGACCTTCCGCTCCACCTGGATGAACGACATGTTCGCTCGCATCCTGGAGACGGGCTCCCAGGCGGTCATCTGCCACCTGTGCTCCATCTGGTACATGGATCTCACCTTCAAGATCGCGGCGCGCTTCCGCATCCCCATCATCATCGCCGGCTGGACCAAGGGGCAGTCCACCGATCACGAGGTGATGTCCAAGTGCGCCTGCAACATCACCGCCCCCGAGTTCAAGGCCATGGGCGAGGCCACCATCGAGTTCCTGAACTCTCTCAAGGGCGATCCCAAGTACGATGACTTCCCGCGCAGCATGGAAGAGGTGCTGCGGCGAGCCAAGAAGCGCTTCAAGTCCGTGGTGCTCTCCCCTCATTGGTTCCTGCCCATCGAGGTAGACGAGTACGTGCAGACCATCATGCGCGAGCTGGACTGGGACTACCCGCGGCTGTCCTACCCAGCCCAGTCCACCAACTGTGCCCTGAACTTCATCTCCGTCTACAACTCCATGCGGTACTACGGCTACACGCACTACCACGTGGAGATGAGCAAGCAGATCCGCGCCGGCATCATGACCCGCGAAGAGGCGCTGGAGCTGCTGCGCATCGACTTCGACGAGACCCTGCTCAACGAGATCGCCCGCCCCCTGGGCTACACGTTTCAGCCCACCGGGTGAGCTTCAGAAGTCCACGTCCGGATCCTTCCAGGCCAGCCAGCCGCGGGCCTTCATGGTCTGCAGGAACACCGCCAACCTCACGTGCTCAGGATCGAAGTCTTCGCCGAAGCGCTCGCCGATGAGGGTGGCGATCTGACGCACCGTGTGCTCACCGTCGCAGAGCTGCCACACCAGGCTGCCCACCTCGTCGAGCTTCACGTGGTTGTGGCCGCTCTCCAGCCCCTTGGCCAGCAGCTTGCCGATCCACCCCTCGGCCGCGCGTGACTCCAGCACGGTGACGCGCTCGTGCTCGCCCTGCTCGGAGTGCACCAGGCGCACAGGTACGAGGGTGGAGAGGTCCTCGGGATTCATGACGGCTCAGTCTCCTTCCAGGATCTCGCCACGGGCGTCCACCTGCAGCACGCGATCGCGCCGCAGCCCACTGATGGTCACCTGTACCGCGCCTCCCGCGGCCGGTTCGAAGCTCGCCCCGAGCAGGTTGCCCTGGGAGTCCGCGATGGAGTAGCTACCCTGGCGCGGCACGGGCAGGCCTGGCGGCATGACCGTGTCGCTCATCTGGAGCTCCCAGTCGCCCTTCCAGTACCAGCTGCGCTCGCCCTGCACGTCCAGGCCACCGTCCAGGCCCAGGCTGTCGTCCACCAGGGTCTGCTCACGGTCGCCTTCCGCGTCCACCACGCGGCGGCCGTCCGACCAGGTGCTGCGGTGCTCCACCCGGTGCAGGCTGTCTCCCTCGGCCCAGGACACGCTGGCGGAACCGTCCACCAGGACCCCGTCTCGCGCCAGGCCCTGCCACTGGTGGACCACCAGCAGATCTTCCGGCCCCGCCAGGTCGACGGTGAGCGTGGCGCTGCCATGGTAGCCGCTCCCGGTGGCGCAGCTCCCGCTCGCGTCTCCCAGCTCCAGCTGCAGCGACCGCTCGTTGCAGGCCGCGCTGCCGCAGGGAAAGCGACCTGTGAACACCTCCTGCAGCTGGACGCAGGCCAGGCGCGTATCGCCGCCCGGCTCGAAGCGCGTGGAGAGCTCCACCAGCTCTTCCACCACCACCTCACCGCGGGCCGACACCAGCACCTCGGCCACCCCCTCGCTCACCACGGACCAGCCGGGCAGGCCGGCGCAGCCTGCGAGCAGCAGGCCCAGGGATGTGCCCAGGCTGCGTTGCATGACCGATCCTGCTGCGTAGCTCAGGCGCCCAGCTCTCGCAGCCAGTGCACCAGGGCGCGCAGCATGGCTCCGGTGCCCCCCTTGACGTAGTAGCGCTCGGTCTTGTCGAGGAAGGCCGGGCCTGCGATGTCCAGGTGGGCCCAGCGCGGCCCGTCCACGAAGCGGGACAGAAAGGCCGCGGCGGTGCTGGCTCCACCCCAGCGAGGGCCGACGTGGTTGGTGTCGGCCCACTCGGCCTTGAGCAGATCCTTGAAGTGCTGGTCGAGGGGTAGCCGCCAGAGGCCGTCGCCCGCGGCTTCAGCGGCTGCCAGCAGCTGCTCGGCGAGCTCGTCGTCTTCGGTGAACAGGCCGGTGTAGCGGCTGCCGAGGGCCACCACGCAGGCTCCTGTGAGGGTGGCCAGGTCGAGGCAGTAGTCCACCTCGAGCTGGCTCGCATAGACCAGGCAGTCGGCGAGCACCAGGCGCCCCTCAGCGTCGGTGTTGTGCACCTCGACCGTGGTGCCGTCGTACATCTCCAGGATGTCTCCCAGCTTGTAGGAGTCGGCGGCGTTCATGTTCTCGGCGGCGCCCACCACGCCGTGGAGCTCGATGGGCAGCCCGAGCTGGTCCGCCGCCCGCAGCACCCCGATGACGGTGGCGCTGCCCGCCATGTCACAGCGCATGGTCTTCATGGACTCGCTGGTCTTGAGGGACATGCCCCCGGAGTCGAAGGTGACCCCCTTGCCCACCAGGGCCACGCTGGCGCGGGCCTCACCCTCGGGCTGGTAGTGCATGTGCACCAGACGGGGTGGGCGCGAGCTCCCACGACCCACCGCGTAGAGCCCACCCATGCCTTCTTCCTGGATGCGCTCGTGATCCCAGATCTTCACCTGCATGGTGTCGCTGCTGAGGGAGGCGGCGAAGGCCGCGAGGGTCTCCGGATAGATGGCGTCGGCGGGCTCGTTGACCAGGTCGCGAGCCAAGCACTGGGCGCGCGCCACCTGGGCGGCCTGCTCGACCGCAGGCTGCGCGGCAGCGGGGCCCGCGAGCACCAGCTCGGAGCACTCGGCCTTGCGCTTGGACTCTTCCTTGTAGCGATCGAACTTGTAGTTTCCGGCCGCGAAGCCCTCGACCAGGGCTGCCGAGCCCGCGATGTCCAGACCCGCGGCGGCGAAGTCGAGGCCCACACGCTCGGCGCCCATCTTGCGGGCCGTGACGCCCACGGCCCCAGCGCTTCCGCGCAGCTGCTCGGTGCTGGCCTCACCCAGCCCCACCAGCAGCAGCCGGCGAGCGGGCACGCGACCCAGGGGGCGGATGGTGAAGATGGACTCGGCCTTGCCCTTGAATTTCTCGGCGCTGAGTGTGTCGGCCAGGCCTGGGCCAAGCGCGGCCACCAGCGCGGGCGGCAGCGCCACCGGATCGGCGGCGAGGACGCCGATGGCGAGCAGGTCGGCTTGCAGGTCCACCGGGACCGAGGAGCGGAGATCGAGGTCCATGGCTACTCCAGGTGTTCCTCAGTTCTTGAGCAGGAACAGGGCGAAGAGCAGGACCACGGCCACCACCGCCGCGCCGATCATGAACATGGCCCAGGCATCGCCTCGCACCATGTCGAGCAGCTGGCCCCAGGGGGACCTGGGCGCGAACTCGTCCAGGTCATCGTAGTCATCGCCCAGGTCGGTGAGATCGTCGTGACCTTGCTCGGAGAGGGGGAGATCGGTCCAGGACCCGGAGGCGGAGAGCCCAGCGGGTTCCGGCTCCTCGTGGAGCTGCGGCTCGGGCCGAGACAGGGCGGCAGGTTCGGGGACGGGCTCCGGCTGGGCCGCGGCCGCAGCAGAGAGATCGGGTGCGGGCGAGAGATCGGGCCGGGGGGCGGGCTGCCGCGAGCGCTCCGGGGCCACCCGCGGCTGCTCCATGGGCACCGCTGTGTCGGCCTGGGACGCAGGCTGTGTGCCTCCACCGAAGCTCACAGTGCTGGCGCGTGTGACCCAGGTGTCGGCGCTCGGGGTGCCGGCCTGCTCCGGACGCGGCTCCGCCACGGTGGGTGCTGGTTCCTGGGGGAGCTGCTGCGGCGTGGGCTCAGGAGGCGGAGGAGGGGCCGGGCTGGGCGGCTCGGGGAGCTGCGCCAGGGGCTCGGTGGCGACGCGCGCTTCGCCGGGCTCTTCAGGGATGGGCAGCGCCGCGGACGGGGGCCGCTCCGGGGGCGGGATGTAGCCGTGGGCAGCGCGGATCTCCAGCTCCGCTTCCTTGACGGTGGGCTCACGCCCCGAGTCGCGGATGGCGAAGGCTGCTCGCAGCCTGTAGTTGCCCGGTCGCAGATCGGAGAGCTCGAACTGGAAGCGGAAGCGCCCGGACGGATGACGGCTGACGTCGTAGGTGCTGGGGACCTCGCGCACACGCTCGGCGGTGTCGCGATCGAAGATGGCGACCCCGCAGGCGATCTCCTCGTGGCTGTCCACTCCCGCACTGCAGCCGACGCTGATGGTGTACCGGACCTTCTCGTCGGTGCTGAAGTGGCTGCTGTTGGGCGGGCGTTCTAGGATCACCCTGCCCACCGTGACCACCTCGGGGCGCACCAGCGAGAGCAGCTCTTCGAGCCGAGGGACCAGCTCGTCGTGACGGTTGAAGCGATAGGGAGGCGAGGGGCTGGCCTTGAGCGAGGCTGCGCGGGAGATGGTGGCGGCGAGCCTCTCGGCCAGCCGGCCGTGGAAGCGCGGGTTGGAGTCTTCCTGCTTGATGCGGGCGTGCAGGCGGTCCTTCAAGCTGACCAGCGCCGCGCGCTCGAGACCCTCGCGCGGCAGGGGCCGGGCGTCCTCGAAGCCCAGGACGATCCGCCAGAGCATCATGCCCAGGGCGTAGGTGTCGGCGGTGGGCGAGAACAGGGCGTCCTTTGCGTCGGTGGTCTCGGGAGGCAGGTAGCAGTGCTCGGGACCCCTGGCCTGGAGCAGGCGCGGGAAGGTCCGTCGAAGGCTGGGCGTGCTCACATCGGAGAGCACCACGCCGCCATCGGCGTCGAGCAGCACGTTGGTGGGTTTGAGAGCCCCGTGGCAGCCGGGACCGTCCTTGAGCTGCTGGCAGAGACGGCCCGCCTGGGCCAGCACGGACAGGCAATCGCGCAGGCTCGCACCGCCCGCCATGCTCTGCTCGAGGCTGCCGGGCAGACGCTCCAGCAGCATGACCATGCCACCATCGCTGGTGGTGAAGTGGCTGACGACGGTGGGCAGGAAGGGGTAGGCTCGCTCGGCGAGGAATTCCGCCTGCTCCACCAGGATCTCGCGGCAGGCCTTCTCCAGCTTGTCGGCTTCGGACAGGCCGGCGGGCAGATCGTCGATGGTGAGGGGACACTTGAGGAGCAGGTCACCCGGCAGGTGATCGCACTGGACGCGGTAGGTCTTGCCCCACAGGCCGCGTCCCAGCAGCAGGCCCACCTTGTACGCTCTCTCCTGCTCGTCATAGACGATGTCGCCAGTCTTCATGGGAGCTTCCGAAAGGTGATTTCTTCGGGGGGGTGGCCAGCCGCGCCCTCCCGTGTCAACGGAATAGCCTGTTGGAGAGACCGTGACCCGTCCCCACGACGCGCCGCACGCGGATCTGGACAGCTTCCGGCTGTCTCGCTGGGGGAATCCCGCCTACCGCCTCCTTCGAGGGGCCCACGAAGGGCTGGTCAGGCGCTTCGAACGCGCGGTACGGGACCCTGAGCGGGCCCAACGCGCCTTGCTGGATCGCATCCTGCGCGGCAGCCGCGCGACGGCCAGGGCTCGCGACCTGGGGCTCGCCGCCGTGCGCAGCTACGAGGATCTCCGCCAGCGCCTGCCCCTGGTGGGCTACGAGCAGCTGTCGCCCTATGTCCAGCGGATCGAGGCCGGCGAAGCAAGGGTGCTCACCCGGGAGCCGGTGGTCCAGCTCCTGCAGACCAGCGGCACCACAGGGGCTGCCAAGCTGATCCCCGTCACCGCGTCCTGGGCCCGCGGGGTGTCGGAGGCCCAGAAGATCTGGCTTCTGGGCCTGCTTCGCGAGCACGAAGGTCTGGCGCAGGGTGCCGCCTTGACCCTCGTCTCTCCAGCGCAAGAGCGGCTGAGCCGCGGTGGCATCCCCATCGGCAGCAACACGGGGCGCATGCACCTGGCCCAGCCCTGGTGGGTTCGTCGCCGCTACCCTGTGCCCTACGAGGTCTACACGCTCCCGGACCCGGAGCTGCGGCTGTACGCCATCCTGCGCTTCGCGCTGCAGGCGCCCCTGCGCTCCATCACCACGGCCAATCCCACCACCGTGCTGCTCATCGCCCGCAAGCTGCGCGAGCACGCCGACGCGCTGGCCTGCGACCTCAGGGCGGGCTCCCTCCAGCACGGCCCCGCCCGCGCCCTCGATCCGGTCCTGCGCCGGCAGCTCGCTGGGCAGCTGCGGCGTGTCCAGCCTCCCCAGGACTGGCGCCCCGCGCGGATCTGGCCCCTCGAGGTGATCAACTGCTGGAAGGGGGGCCTGGCCGCCTGGTTCCTGCCGCTGCTCGGCGAGGCCCTGGGAGCGCCGGTGCCCGTGCGCGAGGTGGGCATCTCCGCCTCGGAGAGCTTCGTCGCCGTACCCCTGGCCAGCGGCTGGCCCGGCTGCGTGGCGTGGCCCCTGGGGGAGCTGTTGGAATTCGTCGCCGACGACGGCTCCGTGCAGCCCCTCTGGCGGCTGGACATGGGCGCCGAGTACCGGCTTGTGGTGAGCGGCCGCCATGGCCTGCTTCGCTACGATCTCGGGGACCGGCTGCGGGTCGTGGGCCGCTACCACGCCACCCCGGTCCTCAGCTTCCTGCGCCGCTCGGGCAGCGTCCTCTCCGCCACCGGGGAGAAGCTCACCGAGACCCAGCTGCTGCTGGCCATGGAGCGCGTCTTCGAGCACCTGGGGCTGCCTCGCGCGCCCTTCACGCTGCGCCTGGTCATGGCCGAGACACCCTGGTACGAGCTGGCCACCGAGCACCAGGGCGACGCCGACCTCCTGGGTCGGGAGGTGGAGCGCGCGCTGCTAGAGGTCAACGTGGAGTACGCCTCCAAGAGGAGCACGGGGCGACTCGGGCCCCTGCGCCCGCTGCGCCTGCCACCGGGCAGCTACCGGCAGCTGCGCAGGCAGCGCGTGGCCGCGGGAACCCCCGAGGGCCAGTACAAGGACCCGGCCATGTGCCTGGACCAGGCCAGCTGGCAGGCGCTGATGGCCGCCGCGTCTACCCTGGATTCCGCCAGCGGAGCTGCAGGGTCCCCTCCAGGGTGAACTGCAGGTCGTCTTCGGTGCCCGAGAGCAGATCGCGACCGGGGCCTCGGCACTCCAGCGCGACGACGCCCTCCAGCTCGCGTACCTGCGACCACGACGCGTAGGCGCGACCTTTTGCGAAGCGCAGGCGATCCAGCTGCGCGAATCCACTGCAGGGCACGGCCGCAGGAGGCAGCTCAGCGGAGGCGGTGTAGCGCTCCTGGTAGCGGGCCACCAGCTGGCTGCCCTCGGTGGTGAGCAGCACGTCTCCACCCTCCACCAGCTGCTGCGAGGACAGCTCCAGCCAGAGGCTGCCGTCGAAGGGCGCTTCTTTCCAGGGAAAGGCTTCGCCCTGCAGCGCGGCCGAGCCCGCGAGGAGCACTCCGTCGTCGAGCGCTGGTGCCGCCTGGCTGGGCAGGAGCGCCAGGGACAGGCGATGTGGAGAGCGATCGTTGAGGCTCACGAGCAGATCGGCGGCCAGGTGCTGCTGGCCCTCCTGGGCCCGGCGTACCAGTCCCTGGAGCAAGAAGAGTCCCGGCACGACCGCGAGCAGCGCCACGAGGATGACGAGCACCGCAGAGGTGGAGAGGTGACGGGCCGAAGGCAACGGGCACTCCCCAGCAGACCGCGGTAGAGGCTACCTTGTCGTCACCTCGACTTCAAGCGGAGCTCCCCCAGCGCACACGAATCCCAGCGCCCGAGGTAGTCGTTTTGGTCCTGCTCGCCTGGTCGCTGCGCTCGCTCCTGGGTCTCATCGCCCTCACCTGGTTGGGCCTGGCGCTGAAGACCTTCGTCGGTCGCCGCCGCCAGCGCTTCCACGTCCACCTGGACGATCCGCCGGCCCCTGACGGCTCTCCCGGCGTCTCCGTGGTGATCCCCGCGCGCGACGAGCAGGACAACATCGGCCCCTGCCTCCGGGCCGTGCTGGCCCAGGACCACAGCCCGCTGCAGGTGGTGGTGCTCGACGACGCCTCCACCGACGGCACCGCCCAGGCGCTGCAGGCCTTCTCCGACGATCCCCGCGTCTGCATCGTGATGGGCAGCGGCGAGCCCTCCCCGGACTGGTTCGGAAAACCCTGGGCGGTGCAGCGGGCCCAGGCCCACGCCACCCAGCCCTGGCTGCTCTTCCTGGACGCCGACGTGCGCCTCGATCCGCGCGCCATCTCTCGCGCCCTCGGCTACGCGCTGCGCAACGAGCTGAAGATGCTCTCGGGCTTCGGCAGGCTCGTCACCGCGGGTTTCTGGGAGAAGGTGCTGCAGCCGGTGGTGGGGGGCATCATCGTGGCGGGCAACAACCCCGACGAGGTGAACGATCCCGAGCGCAAGGACAAGGCTATGGCCAACGGCCAGTTCATCCTGATCCAGCGCGAGGCCTACGACAGCATCGGCCAACACGGCGCCGTGGCCCGCGACGTGCTCGACGACGTGGGCCTGGCCCGGGCTGCCAAGCGAGCCGACGTCCCCTACCACTGCGTCTTCATGCGCTCCCTGTTCAGCTGCCGCATGTACAGCGGCCTGGGGGAGATCTGGCGCGGGTGGCGCAAGAACCTCTTCGCGGGCATGCACTACTCCTGGCCCGTGGTCACCACGGTGGTCAGCTACCTGGCCGTCACCAACCTGCTGCCGTGGCTGGTGCTGCTGCTGTCCCTGACCGGCGTGCTCGGGCGGGAGTGGCTGATCTGGTCGCTGGGGCTCGTGCTGCTGATGCAGGCGGTGCGCCTCTACCTGGACCTGGTCTTCCACCACCCGCCCCTGTACGGGCCCACCTTGCCACTGGGCATGAGCATGCTGCTGCTGCTGATGCTGGACTCCGCCTGGAGCAGCCGCAGCGGCAGGGTGGCCTGGAAGGGGCGCGCGGTGGACGTGGCCAGGCCGCCGCCCACCCAGCAGGACGATGCTACGCCACGAGCTACTGGAACAGGAACTGCATGACCTCGTAGGCCAGGGGCATGTCCTTGTTGGCGAAGACATGGGCCGAGGCGGCCACCTCGGTGACCTGGGCCGAGTCGGGATCGGCGTCGGCGAGGGCCTCGACGGCGGTCACCAGGTCATCCAGGGTGCCGTAGGGAGTGACCGTGTCGTAGCTGGACCAGATGACCATGGAGCGCGCGGGTTTGGGCGTGCTTTCGTCGGCCAGGTAGGCGCCGTAGGAGTGTTGATCGATGTCAGCGATGCGATCGTCGAAGATGCGCTCCAGGCCAGTGTTGTAGTTGGCGTACTGGGCGGTCTGGTCGTAGATGAAGCTCAGATCGTCGGGGGTGGAGTCGAGCAGCACCCCCTGGATGGGCTCGTCGTAGTACGACGAGTCGGTGAGCAGCCACAGGAGCTCGGAGACCGCGCGGCCGCCATCGCCGAGCCCCAGCAGGTAGAGCTGATCCGGGTCCACCTGCACGGGCAGGGCCACGCCATGGTCGTCGGCGAAGTGCTCGTCGGTGGTGACGCGGTATATCCACGACGCCATGGCCAGGCCATCGCGGTAGAAGCGCTCGGTGGTGTAGTCGTTCTCCTGGCGGCCACCGGAGTGGTTGTGCCAGAGGTCGCCCCAGCAATTGCTGGGCACCAGCACCAGGACGCCCTGCTGGGCCATGGCCGTGACGAGAGAACCCGTGTGCACCTCGGAGGGGTCCACCTCTTGCTGCCACATGCCCAGCGTGGAGAAGACGCGCGTCTGGGCCCATGACAGGTCCAGGCGGTCCTCTGCGGCGTAGTGCGTGCCCGAGAGGGGATCGTCCTGTGCTGGGTTCTTGACGTAGTCGAAGGCCCCCGAGTGGAACAGCACCGCGGCCGGCACCGGGGTGGTGATAGCGCTGTCGTAGACTGCGTAGAAGGTGGCCGGCTCGTCGTTGGGACAGGTGAGCGCAGGGGAAGGCTCGAAGGTGCGCACGACGATGTCTTCGGAGGTGACGTGCTGGTTGTCGAGCGGGATCTCCTGGTAGGAGATGGCCGGATCGTCGAGCTTCCAGCATCCGGAACACAGGCACAACAGCGACAGCAAGGCAGAGGACTTCATGGACCACGCTCCCTGGAACGGAGAGAGAGTATACACCGCTGGCGGGCAGGGCAGGACCTACAGCTTTGCGCTACCTCGAGGCGGTCACCCGGCTCAGGACGGGAAGGGAGCCACACAGCGGAAGCCCACCGGTTCGCGGTGCGGCTCGGATGGAAGGCCGAAGCCGGGATCCATGGCATCGCAGCCACCGGCGAGCACGCCCCCGGCCACCCAGTGCCACAGCCAGGCACCCAGGTCGAAGACGCCGTATGGGCCGGGGGGCAGCAGGCCCACCGAGGGCAGGTGGTCGAAGCGCGGCCGACCTACCCTGCCCAGCTGGGGGGCCCGACGGTGGCCCCATGGGTAGCGCTCCTCACCCCAGGCCGCCGAGAACTCCACCATGGTGGGCAGGCGCTTGCCCACTGCTGCGGCGTAGGTCTGCGCTTGATCCAGGCCGATGCCGGTGATGGGGCAGAGACCATCGACGCTCTCGGGCAGGCTGTCTTCCATCTCGCGCAGCCAGGCGTCCCAGGTGACGGGGAACATGTCCATGTACAGCAGCCGGGTGGAGGCGGACTCCACGGCCAGGGGAACCAGCGCCATGAGGGGGTGGCGACCGTCCGCGTTGACCCAGCCCACGCGCTCTTCGGGGGGCAGCCCTGCCAGGCTGGCGGGTCGCTGCACCCTCAAGCTCACCTCGCCTCGGACCACACGGCCGCGGCTGTCGACGCTGGCCCTGGCGGTCAGGACCTGGAAGGTCGCCTCGCGGGGCATGACGTTGGCGGTGGCCAGCGCGCGGCTCATGGCGTGGCGTACCCCGACGCCTGTAGCGTGGATGGTTGACAAAGGGCCTCCAGGGCTCTGACACGCGAACCCATGCACATTATCCCGGCGGTTGGGCCCGCCGCCTACAGTGAGCTTGTCGCTAGCTGTTTCTGGCGCCTCGCGCGGCCCGCAGGACGCGATCCCTGGCTGCAGGCCGTCTGGACAGCCCCAGGACAGCTGGCGCCGATCCTCCGCCTGCCGGGGCGAGGGCAGCGGGATACCTCCCCTCACCGGCCTGTCCCGTCCCCACATCGCACCCGAGGACCGACATGAGCACCCTCTCGCGCGTCTCCCGCCACAGCCGGTTCTCCCTGGCAGTGCTCGCCTGCGGGCTCGGGCTCGCCACCGGCGCCTGCCAGGAGCCGGAGCCTCCCCCGGTCCAGGAGGATCCCTGCCCCACCATCGCCCTCGACAGCATGCAGGGCGACTGGATCAAGGTCACCGGCAAGCGGGGCGATCACCTCAACCGCTTCCGTATCACCGGCGAACCCGGTGCCTATCGAGCCTTCCTGATCCCGGGGTTCTTCACCAAGCTGCAGCTCGAGGGCCAGCAGCGGGGCGCCGACTACGTGTTCGACGAGCAGCTCAGCGGCAAGATGCAGCAGGAGTTCCAGACCGGCTACCGCACCCGCACCCGCATGTACGTCGAGCCCTACAAGCGCAGCTGCTCCCTGCGCGTGGTCATCGCCAGCGTGAGCATGGGTGACTCCGGCAAAGAGGTGGAGAAGCCACGCACCCCGGGCTTCGAGGAGTTCCTGCCCTTCCCCAAGGACATCGAGTTCACCTTCGTCCCCCCCACGGGTCCCGTCTTCCTGGGATCTGCGGCCCGCGATCGCTCCGTGGCCCAGTCTCAGCTGGCGCAGTTCGAGGGAGGGCCCAAGCCGGATCACCCCCTCGGTGAGGCCATCCCCGTGGGGGTCTTCAGCGACACCAGCCAGGACGGTCCCGATTCGTGCAGCTACGACATGGACCTCTACTTTGACGACAAGCCCTACAAAGGCCACAGGGACCACCCCGACGAGTCCCTGGGCAAGGCGGTGGCCGCGGGCCAGGTCAAGTCCGGCTATCGCCACTGGTACGTGCCGGCCTGGTTCGCACCCTACGGGGGCAACCACATGTTCGAGCTGTACCGTTACCGCACCTGCAGCGGCGAACGCGAGCTCATCGAGATCAACGGCCTCGAAGCGATCCTCAATTGACGGGGCTCTGATGCGTTGGCTGCTGGTGGATCGCATCGACGAGCTGGAGCTCGGCGTGCGAGGTCGGGGTGCCAAGACCTTTCATGCCCACGAACCCTTCTTCGAGGATCACTTTCCCGGCTTCCCGGTGGTCCCTGGCGTGCTGCTCCTGGAGGCCATGGCGCAGCTCGCGGGAAAGCTCATCGGCTACACCGTGCGGCTGGAGCGGGGCGACTGGCCCTTTCCCATCCTCTCCATGATGCAGGGCGTCAAGTTCCGACGCTTCGTCCGACCCGGACAGCAGGTGCAGCTCGAGACGCGCCTGGTGTCGCTGCGCGACGAGATGGCCCACGTGCACTCCCGATCCCGCGTCGATGGTCGCGTGGTGGCCCAGGCCGATCAGATCTTCGTGTTCAACGCGGTGCCCCTGGAGGATCCCGCCGAGCTGGAGCGGCTCGAACAGCTGGAGTTCGGGTACCTGCGCGATCTGTGGCCTGACTGCCCCGAGGGCCTCCTCCCCCTGCCGTCCAGCGGGAAGACCGAACCTTGAGCGGTACCGCTGGCCGTCGAGTGGTGATCACCGGCATGGGGGCCATCACCTCCCTGGGGCTGGATCTTCCCACCACCTGGGCCGCGCTGCTGGCGGGGCGCAACGGCATCCGCCGCATCCAACGCTTTGATCCGAGGGGTTTTCCGGTCACCTTCGCCGCCGAGGTGCCCGTCCCGCCCGAGACGCGCGAGCTCAAGCTGGCCATCGCCCAGCGAGCCGCGCAGGAAGCCCTCACGGCCTCGGGTCTGCCCAGCGGAGATCGCGTGGGCGTGTTCATGGGTAGCGAGGCGGACCGTCCACCCCTGGCGCTGGTGGCCCGGCGCATGTGCTCCGGCGACATCCCCATGCCCGACGAGATGGAGCGCTCTGCTCCCTGGGCTCCCACCCGGCTGCTCGCCCTCGGGATCGGCGCCACGGGTCCACAGAGCACGGTCTCCACCGCCTGCACCAGCTCCGCCCAGGCCATGGGCGAGGCCCTGCTGCGCATCCGGCGGGGAGAGATCGAGGCGGCGCTCACCGGCGGGGTGGACGTGCTGGTGGATCCGCTCATGCTCACAGGCTTCGGGATCCTGGGCGCGCTGTCCATGCGCAACGAGGCGCCGGAGCTCGCCTGCCGGCCCTTCGACCTCGATCGCGACGGCTTCGTGCTCGCCGACGGAGCAGCCATGCTGGTGCTCGAGTCCCTGGAGCACGCCAGCGCGCGGGGCGCCACGGTCCTGGGCGAGCTGCTGGGCTACGGCTGCTCGCTCAACGCCTGGCGCATCACCGACTCTCCCCCCGATGGACGCGGTGCCGCCCTGGCCATGCACGCCGCGCTGGCCGACGCCGGCATCACCGCCGCCGACGTGGACTACATCAACGCCCACGGCACCTCCACCCCGCAGAACGACGTGAGCGAGGCGCGGGCCATCCAGCGAGTCTTCGGTGAGCACTGCGAACGGGTCCTGGTGAGCAGCACCAAGAGCATGACCGGCCACACCGTGGCGGCCTGCGGTGCGCTGGAGCTGCTCTTCGCCCTGCTGGCGGTGCGCGACGGCGTGGCGCCCATCACCCGCAACCTGGACCGCCCCGACCCCGACTGTGCCCTCAACCATGTGCGGAGAGAGCCGGAGCGTGCGGCCCTGCGCATCGCCTTGTCCAACTCCTTCGGCTTCGGAGGCAACAACGCCTCCCTGGTGGTGGGGCCTCCGCCGTGAGGCTGGCGATCACCGGCATCGGCCTGGTCACCCCGCTCGGGTGTGAGCCCTCGGGTGTGGCGCTGCGCGCCCTGGAGTCGCGATCGGTCCTGCAGGCCGATCCGGAGCTGGAGGGGCTCCCCTCGGATCTCTCGGCGAGGGTGCCGTCCATCGATCTCAAGCCCTGGCTCAAGCGCCGCAAGGACCGCAAGCTCATGGTGCGCGCGGCCCAGCTGGCGCTGCCCGCCGCGGGCCGGGCGCTGGGTGACTGGCCCGGCGATCGCGAGGACCTGGGGCTGTTCATGGGCATCGGCCGAGAACCCCCCGACGAAGGCGACGCCGAGGCCGCGCTGGCCGCCAGCGCTGTGCACGGGGCGCTCGACCCGGCCGCCCTGGCGGGTCCCGGCCGCGATCTCTACCCTCCCCTGCTGCCGCTGCGCACCCTGCCAAACCTGGCCCTCTCCCACGTGTCCATCAACCTCGGCATCCGGGGCGACAACGGCACCGTCGCGGGCGAGGCCGGGGCGGGCCTGGCCGCGCTGCACGAGGCCTGCCACGCGGTGCGCGAGGGGCGCTGTCCAGCCGCGCTGGCCGGGGCGGCCGACAGCCGGGTGGACTACGGCTCAGCCCGCGACCTCTACCGGTTGGGGCGCGCCGGTCCCCAGCGAGCACCGGCCGAGGGCGCGGTGTTCCTGCTGGTGGAACCCCTCGAAGCTGCCAGATCCAGGTCCGCCGCCATCCTGGGGCTCGTGGTTCCCCTCGCTCGCAGAGCCAGCCCCGGCTGGCCGCTGGCTGTGGGGGCTGCCCGACCCTCCTCTGCGGGCCGGGCCCACCACCCCCTCACGGGCGATCTCGGCGCTGGCGACGGCCTGTTCATGCTGGTCCTGGCGCTCATGGCCGGCGAAGAGGCCGTGGTGGCTGCCCGCGATGACGAGGGCGCAGCGGTGCAGGTCCGCTGCGAGCCGGGCCCGGTCGGAGCGGCGGGACGTGATAGCCTCGTGATCAACTGAAGGCTGCGCATTGGCCCACGAGCCCAAACGTCGTTTCCATTTCCTTCGAGAGGTCGCCTCCGGGACCTTCGGGAGCGTGTTCCTCGCCAAGGAGAGCCACTCCGACGGCTTCTCCCGGCTCGTGGCCGTCAAGCTGCTGCACCGTCGCTGGTCCGAGAGCGAGGAGGTGGCCCGCCGCATCCGCGACGAGGCCCGCCTGCTGGGCTGGCTACGCCACCGCAACATCGTCGACGTGGTGGATCTCACCGCCATCGACGGCCGCACCGCGGTCATCATGGAGTACCTCGAGGCTGCGGACTTCAAGCATGTCATCGACCACCTGCGCGAGCAGGGGGGCGCCATCCCCATCCGGGCGGGCGTGCAGATGGCGGCCTGCGTGGCCAGCGCCCTGGACGCCGCCTACAACCGCCCACCCTACAAGGGCGAGAAACCCCTGCGGGTGATCCACCGGGACATCAAGCCCAGCAACGTCATGGTGGACGACGGGGGCCTGGTGAAGGTGCTGGACTTCGGCGTCGCGCGGGCGGACTTCGAGTCCCGAGAGTCCAGCACGCGGGATCTCCAGTTCGGCTCGGTGGACTACATGCCTCCCGAGCGGCTCTTCTTCGAGCCCGAGACCCCGGCCAGCGACGTCTACTCCCTGGGTGCGACCGTCTACGAGATCCTGGCGCTGGAGAAGCTCGGCAAGGCCAAGGGCCGTCCCGAGCGGCACGCGGGCTTCGTGCGCGATCGTCTCTCCTTCCTGCGCGCCATGCGCGGCCTGGGGGGCAAGCTGGCCACGCAGCTCGAGCAGCTGATCATCGCCATGCTGGCCTACGAGCACAGCGACCGTCCCACCGCCGCGCGCGTGGTGGAGGTGTGCCGCACCCTGTCCAAGATGGCCCCCGACCAGGGCCTGCACGACTGGGCGGAGCAGGTGCTGCCCCCCATCATCACCGAGCTGCACCAGGGCGCCACGACCCAGCACCCCTTCGATGGGCGTGTGCTGGCCGAAGACAGCTCCGCGCTGCACCTGGGGGCCGCGGATCTCTCCTCGGGTTTCCGGGCCATCCCCGACCCCACCTTCGACACCCAGGGCCGACCCATCACCCCATCTGCCGCCGAGCAGGGGCGCCTGCTGGGCTCCGCGGCCATGCAGGCCATGGGAGCCGAGCCGCCCCAGGAGCGCGAACCCGCGGGCTCCGAGCGTGAGCTCACCGAGTGCCTGGGGCCGGTGCCGGTGCGCGCCGATCCGCTCAAGGCCACCGCTGACAACGAGCAGGCGCCCGCCGCCGAAGACGAGCGCGCGCGCCTCGAGCAGGAGCACGCCCTGGCCCGCGATGCCCAGGCCCGCTCCCGCAAAGCCGGAGCCTTCGGCAAGCCCGACCCAGCCGACCTGCTGCCCCGCATGTACAGCACCGGCGGGTTCCCGCGCGCCAAGCTCCAGCGCAACCGCGTGGTGCGCGAAGGCCGCGTCCCTGTGAGCACCGGCCCGGCCTCGCATTTCGAACCGCACGACGCCTGGGACGACGAGCACGAAGCCACGGCGCTGGTGGACGCCGATCTGCTGGCTGCTCTCAAGGCGGGCAAGCGCACCGGAGCCGGCGGGGCCCCCGCCCCGGGCGCGCCCACCATGGAGCCCCGGCTCAACCTCGGATCCCTCGACGACGAGGAGCACCCCCCGGGCTTCGAGCCCTCCGATCCGGTCATCAGCTCCACAGAGCTGCCGGAGCAGGTCCCGGCGGTACGCTCCCCTGCCCCGCCGGCGCCGGCGGCTGTGGTGGAGCCCGCCTCCCTCGTGCTGGCCCCCCTCGCTGCGACCTCCGTCCCCGAGATCCCCGCACCCGCCCCCCCCCCCCCCCCCCCGGCCCCCCCCCCCCCCCCCCCGCCGCCCCCCCCCCCCCCCCGGGCCGGACCCGGCCCCCCAACCCGAACGCAAAACCC